>JAIOPQ010000020.1 GCA_021413825.1 Spirochaetia bacterium
TTTCAGCGCCAGCAAGAGTACCAGAACCAAATTGGGCAAAGCAATGAGGAATGGCCTTGCCTCCGATTGCATCAATCGGAGCTACCACGTTATGTGCTGCCTGCGGTCCGCCGTTGTACCTTACTACCAATCCAGCACCGAACTTTCGCACCAGGAAATCGGTTACGCTGCCTTTCCCTTCATCTCCGTACCCCAGGCCGGCTACAACGTAATGTTTAACGTTAGGCGACAATCCTAAAGTCTGCGGGTTGATCCAGGAGAACTTGCGCCTCCAGGATCAATGTTTGGTCCTTTAGACGTGTGTAGACTTAGACCTTCAAGCGCAATGCGGATTTGATTTAGATCATGCGTCGTGTGGCTGGCCTTCAGTCCGTGCAAGAAATCGTCCAGGTTTGATTTGCCTTCCGTAATTGCCATAGCTCCAAGCATCACGTCGAGGATGCGGGCCGGGTCTTCTATGGGTAGAATTCGTTCTGCCTGGAGGACTGTGGCCCACTGGTTGCGAATCACTGAGTCATCGTAAGCAGCATAGGTTGCTTTTTCACCAGGATCTGTGTCGATTGATTTGCGCTTGTTTGGGTCAAAGTCGAATTCGTAGATTACAATATTGCTATCGATTCCCGTTTCACCCTTAAGGGAAATTGATCCTTTGAACTGCTTAATCTCCCCATTTACTTCGATTTCTACGCGGTAGTCGGTTGGTGTGGGATTCTCGTGAAATCTGAAATTCTGCACGATCACTTTGTAGTGTCCACGTGGTGCCGTACCACGGCTCCATCTTACATTCTCAACGGGTTTTGTAGTTTCTCCCTGGACGTTCATGTCAACATCAAGCCAGCCCTTGCAACCTGATTGTTTGTGACCGTAGAAGATTTCTTCACCGGAGGGGCAGATTACGTGCAGGTCCAGATCGTTTCTATTGTTCCAGATGAGTGAAGCGCGAACATCCACATTCTTATACTGTCCGCCCGCAGATTCAACCCTCTGTTGGATCTCTGCGTCCACATCTGCTTTGCGTTCTTCCCAGGATTTCTTAGGCTGGAGAAAAAATACGTGGAACTTTTCTGCGAGCTCTTTGAATATCTGCGGAGTTGGAATCGGTCCAGGAATTTCTCTCCCGCAAATGTCATTTACATGATTTGGATTTACGGTTGGATAGAATCCTTCATCCCCTACAAAGAAGAAGTAGCCCTTTTTGCCCTTTTCATGCGAATCAATAATTGTATGTCTTGCGTAGTAGTAGGCTGCCAGTTCGTATGATTCCTGACCGGTCCCGCCACCACCTAAGTTCTATCTGGCCAATAAACGTGGGAAGCTTTTCGTAAACGATTTTTGTGTCATCGCCCCGTGAGCGCGTAACGTCCAGAGCTACTACAATGGGGGTTTCATTTTTGCATTCGCGCGTCTTTCCACGTATGTTCAGGATTGCATGAACGTCCCTGCGGGCCGCAGCATCACTTGCGTTTACGCCGTAGGCTTGAAATCCAAAAACGTCTCCACCACTTGAACGGGCTTCACGCGCAATATCCTGACTGTAGTAACCACCACCCATGACTGACTCCTTCCACTACATCCTAAATTCTTTAAACTGATGCGGACCAAATACTTCTTCACGTAGGTCGTCGAGCTTAGCATACATTTGCCATGCATCCTGGGCGCGTTGTATTGCACTGGGGCGAGTAAAAAATTTGATAAACCGCTGAATCCGCTCATCTACACTTCCAGGCATAGTATCAGTTTGAATATTTCCGCCCAGCAGATAGATCATACATTTCCCGATTGAATACAAATCTGACGAAGGGATGGGAGATTTTCTTTCAGCAACTTCTGGCGGAGAAAACTGATCGTTTATTACCCGGAACCCCTGCGATGTTTCAGAAGGCCTGTAAACGGAATACCCCCAATCGATCAAGAACACGTTGTGATCGGATGGGCTAATGATAATGTGCGATGGCTCAATATTTCCATGGATGATTCCAAGACTGTGCGCGTGTCCGGCTACAGCCAGAGTTCTGCGAAACATCCAGATGATGTGTTCCTGTGGAATACCATCGGGATATTTTTCGCGAACGGCCCTCAGGTCATAACCTTCGATTTTTCCAAGAACCAGTCCTACGTTACCGCGAGCTGTCCGAAACTGATCAAAGTACTCCGGTAGATGTTTGTTATAAGTGGTGGCACCTTCCAGGAGAAGCTTGAGCATGCGCGCCTCATTCTGAAGCAAGTCGTTGTCTCCAACTTTAAGCGCAATTTTGATGATTACAGATTTACCAGAACTGGTTTGCGCGGAGTAAAGGGCAGTCATATCGCCGCGGGTCAGAAGCTCGTCCGCATGATATTTGCCAAGCGTCGTTTCTACATCGAAGGGTTTGAATTGCTCCGAGGAGTCCGGATCTTCAACTGCAGCCTGAGGGCGATGGGTTTCCCTGGGTTTACGATGAAAAATGCGAACCTTAATCCAGTTATAGATGTCATCGCCAATGCGGCCCAGAAAATGCTTTGCAAGAAAGATCCCGATTGTGGATAAAATCCCGAGCGCAATGATTACATACGGAGGTGCGCCAAGCGAGCCAATGAGCTCGGGAATCGTGGAAAGCAGTTCGAGCATGGAGCGTATATCTGTTACGCGACGATTGGGAAGTCAAGTGCAATCAATCTTGTTTCTACTGGACTTTTCCATGTCTCGGGCGATTTTGCGAAGCCGGAGCAAACAATGTCAAAGATTTCAGGAATCCTACGCGCAAACAATGGCAAGCCTTTCATTGAGTTGGCAGACGGTTCAAGACATTTTGAAGGTGAACGTATCTGGGATGGCTATCTGACGCACTGGGCTGACAGACATGTTCACGCTCGAACCGTTCCTCAGAAAGATTATCAGACAAACCGGCCGATTGTGCTCATCTGGCCACAGATTGATCCCGTTACATCCTGCGTTGAGCTCTATTATAATGAGAAGCTTTCCCAATACTGGGAATCGATGATGGGTCACATTGCCCTCAATGTAAACGGTCTCATTTTCAATTTCTCAAATTTACTGAACGAAAACGAAATCAGCTCGCCGGAAGAATATTTTTATCGCCCGGCCCTTGGAGAATTTGCACCGCTTCCTGGAAAAGGTAAATGGGGTTTTGACGAATCAAACAGACCATACTACGACAAATTTGGAAGACTCTTTATGCGTTCGATCCACGTGCTTCGCATTGAGGGCCTGGATCTGGTTGCTATGGAGAACCAGATGCGCGCGTCGCTTGAGCAAATCCATGCATCGCCAAAGGACCCAAGGATTTACAAGCTGGATCAACTGGTCGTTCCGGAGTGCCCGCGAAGTGCTCCCACTCGACTCACAAATATCAGAAACTACTTTCGCTCAAACCTCAAGTATGAAGCCGCTGGCGGCTGATTGGGATTCAAGGCAGAGACAGACTCACGAGCCCTGAGGCTGTGGTTCCGCAGTTTCTTCGCGAACCATCCGATCCGGTGCTTCCATCCCAAGGATTTGTAGACCGTTTTTCAGGCACACGGCAACACCCTGAAGTAGAGTCAAGAGGCCGCGGGCTATGCGAGGTTCTTGATCGATGATACGATTTTCTTTTGGTGCGTAAAACTTTGAAAGCGCATTCGCAAGACTATAAAGATAATTAACCATTCTGTGGGGTTCAAGTGCTCGAGCTGCGTCCTGGACTTCTTCCGGGAAACGCGCGACCAGATACAGCAAGCGCCTGCGATCAGCGGTCCACTCGATGTCGTTTAAAAGATCTTTAACTTCTGCCGCTTCAACTGCGGGAACAAACCCTCGATCCTCTGCTTTGCGAGTGATCGATCTGATTCGCGCATGCGCATACGCAACATAGTAATACGGATTCTTTTCTGAGGTATCAGCAGCCTCTGCCAGGTCAAAGTCCAGATGCGAATCAAACGAACGCATTACAAAGAAGTACCGTAGCACATCGACTGGAATTTCATCCATCAGTGTATCCATTGTAATGAATTTGCCAGCACGTTTGCTCATTACAATTGGTTTGCCGTGCTCAAGCAGATTTACCTGTTGTGCTATCAATACCCTAAACGCCTCTGCGGGATATCCCATTGCCTGAAGTGCACCGGCGAGGCGCTTGATATAGCCGTGATGGTCAGGCCCCCATATGTTCAGGATTTCGCTAAATCCTCGATCCATTTTTGTTTTGTGATACGCAATGTCAGCGAGGAGGTATGTGGGCCTGCCATCGTCGCGCACGATTACACGGTCCTGGTCGTCCCCAAACTTAGTGCTCTGAAAAATCTGTTTCCCATTTTCATTGATCAGGAAGCCTTCGAGAAAATTTCGAGCTGCAGTAACCTTGTTCTGTTTATGCAAATCAGATTCACGATAAAACGAATCAAATTTTGCGCGGAACCGTTCCAGGTCGCGCTTTTGCATATCAAGGAAAACCGTAATTGCAGCTTCCCCAAGTTTCTGCGCGATTTCAAGCATGGCAGGATGTTTTGAAATAAAATCCAGGGGAACATCACTGGACTGAGCAATGGCAGCAGCATGTTCAACGAGCTTTGGTCCGATGAGTACGGTCTTACGTTTGACGATTTCGCGCACAACGTCACGAATCATCTCACCATGGTAGCCCTCTGAGGGAAACGGAAGTCCAGGTCCTTCCGGATATGTGACGGTATCGTTTGCTTTTACAGAAATCTTAACTGGAACGCCCTGTTCTTCCAGAGCTCGCAGGAAACAGCTCTGGCCAAGTAACGTAACCTGATTTCCAAAATCGTTAACGTAATATTCGCGGAAAACCTGGTGCCCTGCCCAATCGAGCAATGTGCAGCAACAATCGCCAAGAGCTGCAGCGCGCGCAGAAACTACATTGAGAGGTCCCGTTGGATTTGCAGAGACGTATTCAAAAATGATCTTTCTGACTTCTGGCGGATTTGTCCTTCCGTAGGTTTCAGGATTTTGGACAGCCATGACAAGGAAAGATTGAAGGACGTTAGGCGATATAGAGAGGTTTACAAATCCTGGCCCAGCAATCTCGATCTTCTGGAACATTGGATTATTGGTCTCTGCACTCGAAATTGTCTTCTCAAGCCATGAGCCAGCTTCGCGGGGATTTTTGAATTTGGGCTCATCTTTTGCGAGCAACTCCCTGAAATCTTTATCCATTGCCGCCGTAAGTGCATAATCACCGAACTTTTCATCGCGTGCATATTCTATTGGAAGGCGGGCCTGACGCAAATCTTCGCGTGGAAATGTTGCGGAAATTGCGTCGAGTAGAGTTTGTTTCAAGGTAGTTCCGAGGATTGACTGACCTTTTTTGCGTATAGATGGTGTAAGGAGTTTTTCCGGTTTTGCAATTGGCGGGTTCTTTTCTGCTTTGGGCAGAGTCTTCTGAACCAGCACGCTCTTTGGTTTGCCGATCTTTCCGGCCTTGACTGTTACTTTCTTTGGAGCGGACTTTGATGCTTGCTTCTTTGAAGCTCTGGCAGACACGGATTTTTTAGCGGAGCGCCTGGAGTCTTTTTCCCCTGTCTTTGCTTTGCTCTTTTTGTTAATCTTACTTTTTGCCATACGGCGACTGCACCTGTTTGAGAAAAGGATCGAGAGACTGCACCTGCGGAACCAGCACTTTTTTCTGTTCACCCAGGAACTTGTCTGCAATCTGAACTCGACCCGGAAAGAATTCAGCAGAAATGGCCGCACCCACAAGGAGCGCTGCCAGGGTTACAAATACAAAGGCGTAGACTACTTTCAAAATGACCCCACTTTTTCTGAAGCAGTAAACGCATCCGTTGCCGGGCTATTGAACGGCAGGGCATGACGCACACAGATGGATGCGTATTGTTCAAGGCCTTTCAGATGCCCATGATCGTGGAAGCCAGCAACCAGGGATTCGAGTGGTGTTTGCAGCATGGTTTCAATAGTCCGAAAAAATCGCGCATGTTCCGTTGTGGCATCAGGATTGCAAGCGCCGCATACAAAGCTGATTTCGGGAATCTCCCAGCGCGCGCGATCGCCGATTCTACCTCCGCAATGTGCACAATCCTGCGCGCCAATCAATCCAGCAATTTGCATGGCTTGAATTCGGTACGCGCTTAGCATTCCGGTAGCCTGAGCGCTCGAAAGGGTTTGGTCGTTTGGCTTAACAAGTCCGAGCCAGGAAGTTAGTAAAATGAATAAATCGTTTGAATCAAAACTGGTTGCAGAACCCTCAGAAAATTCAAGAAAGCAAGAAAGAAGGCCAAGCATTGAATACCCTTTTTTCCAGGGCTCAAACCGATCGATTATGCTGCCCTCTTTTACGCTTCCATTTCCTTCATCGCGAAAATGAACGCGCAGATCAACATAGGTTCCAGGTTCTGTCAGAAGAGTGCTACGACTTTTGGACTGTTGAATCCCATGAAATCGTACATGCTTGAGTAATCCATTTTCTGAAAGAACAGTTACGATGCTATCCGCTTCCTGATATTTCTTGCGACGCAAAATGATTCCACGCAGTGCGTCAATCATCTGCCATACCGTAGTCTTTGATTTTCCTGTACAGAGTTCTTTCAGACAGACCCAGGAGTTTTGCGGTCTTCTCGCGGTTGCCGCCCGTATAGTTGAGGTTCTTTAGTATTATTGCTTTTTCGTAGTCGTCCATAGATATGCCTGGCATTACAGCATCTATCAGCTTACGATCCGCAATCCTTTGTTTGGGATTTGCAAGCTCGTCGGGCAGATCGCTCTTTTGTAATATATCTTCTCTGGCTAAAACGACCATCCCTTCCAGGACATTTCTGAGCTGCCTGATATTGCCCGGCCAGTCATACTGTTCAAAAAAGCTGAGCAAGTCGGGAGCCATTCCCGTGACGGATTTCTGATACTTCTCATTGAACTCAGTTACAAAATGATTGAAGAACAGGGGGATGTCCTCGCGTCGCAGGCGGAGTGCTGGCAATTCAATTCGAATCACGGCCAGCCTGTAATAGAGATCTTCGCGAAATTTTCCCGCATCCACTTCCTTTTGCAGGCTGCGGTTGGTTGCAGCCAGAATTCTAACATCTATCTTGATGGCCTTTGTTGAGCCCACGCGTGTGACTTCGCGCTCCTCGATTGCACGCAAAAGACGCACCTGGCTTTCAGGATCCATTTCTCCTATTTCATCCAGGAAAATTGTTCCACCATCGGCAGCCTCAAAATAACCCGGACGATCGCGCTCCGATCCAGTATATGCCCCTTTAACAGCGCCGAACAACTCAGATTCCAGGATGGTCTTTGTGAGTGCACCGCAGTTCACCTTGACAAAGGGTTTACCAGCACGCGGTGAATTTTCGTGGATTAGATTTGCAATGAGTTCTTTACCGGTTCCACTTTCACCTTCAAGAAGCACCGTAACTTCTGTTGGAGCGATCTGCCGGATGCGATCCAACAGTGGCCGCATAACGGTAGCATTCCCAATAACGTTCTTTGAACTGAACGTCTCTCCCAGCCTCTGCTTTAGTATTCTATTCTCTTCTTTTAGAACTGAGTTTTCAAGCAATGCCTGGATCTTAATTCCAAGATGATGTAAATCCACTGGCTTTAGTAGATAGTCGCTAGCACCGGAGCGAATCGCTTCGATTGCAGTTTCAATGGAGGGCTGTCCGGTAAGGAGGAGGGCCGGGATTGAGCTGCCTGCATTTCTGGTTTCTTTGATAAATTCAATGCCCGTTCCATCTGGCAGCATTAAATCGCTAACGATTAGGTCCAGTTTGCGATCGCGGAAGATTGTGCGTGCAGTGTCTATATCCGGAGCTGCAAAGACGGTGCCCTTTTTGCCTACGTAGTCAGTGAGATACTCCTGCAGGGCTTCGCGCTGGCTACGGTCGTCTTCAATAATGAGCAGGTTGGTCATTCAGGTTGCCTTTAGGGTGGCCCCTAACCAGGCATTATGTCAAGTCGTTTTGCAATGGATTTGCCCGGATGCGGCCTGGCGATTTTGAAACGGTCTTGGCAGAATTTATCGTTGGCCTCAGGTCTGGTCCATGAGTCTACTGAGTCCGATCGCTCCTCCCTACGATGCCCTTGAATGGGAAAAGAAACCGTTCATTGAAAAAAGCAAGATGGTATGTCGCGCCTGGGCCTTGCAGGGGTACGGCACACCCCTGGCCGTTTACGTGGTTTATCTGGTTAAGATGCTACTCTATGTGGCCGGATGGTGGTTCTTCTGTGGCTTCACGCCAGGTTTGGGGAGTCTGAGTACCGTTTCTAGTTGGTGGTTGGAACCGATTGCATTTCAGAAGGCAGTACTCTGGAGTATGCTCTTCGAGATTCTGGGGTTTGGTTGCGGCAGCGGTCCCCTAACAGGGCGTTATATGCCACCGTTAGGCGGCTTTCTCTATTTCCTTAGACCAGGAACCACCAAACTTCCTATGTTTGAGGGAGCGCCGCTAATCGGTGGGGCTAAACGCACCTGGCTTGATGTAGCGCTTTATTTCTTAACCCTGGTATCTCTCATTCGTGTTCTAATTGCTCCGGCGATTGCGTTTGAGCTGATCCTTCCAATTGTAATACTTCTGCCGTTAATGGGTATAGTAGACAAGACTCTGTTCCTTGTGGCGCGTGGCGAACATTACTGGACTACAGCTATGGTTTTCATCATGGCAACTGATTGGATTCCGGGCGCAAAGGCTGTTCAAGCAGCGCTCTGGTTCTGGGCCGGATTTTCTAAACTTAATTCGCATTTCCCAGCAGTAGTATGCGTGATGACAAGCAATAGCCCGTTCACTCGTTTCCAGTGGCTGCGCAAACTAATGTATAAGAATTATCCTGAGGATCTGAACCCGTCACGTCTTGCCGTAATTGCTCATCTTGGAATCATAATCGAGTTTTCAGTGCCAATTCTACTAGTCCTGGGTCAGGGCGGAACTGTTACCATGATTGGTCTTGGGCTTATGGTATTTTTGCATCTTTTTATTCTAAGCAATGTTCCCATGGGCGTGCCGCTCGAGTGGAATATCATCGCTGTGTACGGCGGATTCTTCTTGTTCGGCGCAAATGCACAGGCGAGTCTCCTCTCGATGTCGATTCCTGTTGCGATCTTTCTTGCCGTAATGTTGGTCTTGATTCCGCTACTTGGCAATTTGATCCCGTCTGCAATTTCTTTTCTGATGGCTATGCGGTACTATGCGGGGAACTGGGCTTATAGCGTCTGGCTGTTCAAGGGCGAAACGTTTCGCAAGCTAGATAAACTTAAGAAAACGTCCCCCTGGATTTATGATCAACTTGCAGTTCTCTACGATCGCAAAGCCTCCGTTGGTATTGTTGGAAAGGTAATGGGTTTCAGGCTCATGCATTTGCATGGCCGAGCTCTGCCGTTGCTTGTTCCAAAAGCCGTAAAGCGAGTGGAAGATTACGAATGGCTGGATGGTGAACTTGTAGCTGGGATGGTAATCGGCTGGAATTTTGGCGAAGGCCACTTACACAATGAGCAATTGCTCAGAGCAGTGCAGAGCCAGTGCGATTTCAAGCCGGAAGAGCTTCGCTGTATTTTTGTTGAATCACAGCCGCTAGGGAAATCCACGTTGGAGTATAAAATCGTAGATGCAAGTACGGGGCTAATTGACGCAGGTTTTGTGGATGTAGGCAAGCTCAAGACAATGCAGCCGTGGCTGGCCCAGGCGTGAATTAAAACAGATGCTCAAGCAGCTGACTATCCGGATTAGCAAATCATTTGATGCGTGAGTACGATGTTGTAATTATTGGCAGCGGACCAAACGGCCTTGCTGCTGCCATTGCTCTTGCGGAGGCTGGTCGATCTGTTCTAGTCCTGGAGGGCGCAACAGAAATTGGCGGCGGTACGCGCACAACTGAATTGACCTTGCCGGGCTTCCTGCATGACGTGTGCTCGGGCGCTCATCCCATGGGCATTCTTTCGCCATATCTGAAAACTCTTCCCCTTGAGAAGCATGGACTGAAATGGATTCTACCGGAGGCATCGGTTGCGCACCCGCTGGATGATGGCCCTGCCGTTTTACTGACACATTCCGTTCAGGAAACAGCAGGGCGACTTGGGGCTGACGCCAAACGTTATGCGCACTTGATTGAACCATTCATGAAAAACCCCGAGGGATTGCTTGCAGACTCCCTTGCGCCTCTGGGTGTTCCGGATCATCCATTCCAATTAATGAGATTTGGATTGGCTGGCATCCGCTCCGCCAATGCAGTTGCAAATCGATTCAAAGAAGAGGCAGCAAAGGCACTGTTTGCAGGTTGTGCCGCCCATTCCATACTTCCGTTTTCACGCATGCTTTCAGGTGCCGTGGGCTTGATGTTTCTAATTACAGCTCATATGAAAGCCTGGCCCGTAGCTGCAGGCGGCTCCGCGTCAATTAGCCAGGCCCTGTCCCTCTATCTCAAGCAGCTGGGTGGAGCAATAGAAACCAATCGTATGATTCACTCCATGCGCGATTTGCCTCCAGCTCGCGCATATATGTTTGACACAGATCCACTTCAACTTGCAAAGATTGCCGAATCCGTTCTGCCTGCCGGTTACGTAAAACGACTGCGATCTTACAGGTATGGTCCAGGGGTATTTAAAATGGATTGGGCATTGAATGGGCCCATCCCCTGGCGGGATCCTGCATGTCTTAAAGCATGCACGGTGCATCTCGGCGGTACGTTTGCAGAGATTGCAGCCGGAGAAGATGCTATATGGCGCGGTCATCATCCTGAAAAACCGTTCGTTCTGGTTGTTCAGCAAAGTCAGTTTGATTCATCGCGTGCACCGCCTGGAAAGCATACAGGTTATGCCTATTGTCACGTTCCATCGGGATCGGACGTAGATTTAACAGATATTGTGGAAAGTCAAATGGAACGATTTGCTCCTGGATTCCGCGACTTGATTCTGGCACGTAACGTTATGCGAACTAAGGATTTGTATGCGCACAATCCTAATTACTTCGGTGGGGCTATTACAGGTGGCGTGGCGGATTTGTTTCAATTGTTTACTCGCCCTGTTTTGAGGTTGGATCCATACAGCACTCCAAACAATCGAATATTTATTTGTTCCGCATCAACTCCTCCAGGCGCCGGAGTTCATGGCATGTGCGGCTATCATGCAGCACAGAGTGTCCTCAGGAAAACACAAGGATCAAGCAGGCGACCCTAAAGTCCTGGGCCGCCGCCAAGGACAATTGTAAATTCCGCACCATGCCCTGGCTGCGAATGTACGCGCACGTCCCCGCCCATTTCTCCCGTCATTTTTTGAACTAGAGCAAGGCCGAGGCCACTGCCTTCTTCCTTGGTTGAAAAGAGCGGCTCAAAAATCTTAACCTGCAGATCCGGCGGAATGCCGGGTCCATTGTCCCGCACCCGAAGGTATGGATGCTTGCCTTCCATTCCGGTTTCCACCTGGATCTGTTTATCCTTTTGCGGAGGCGCATGCGTAAATGCTTCAACGGAATTCAGAATTAGATTCACCAGGATCTGCTTTACAAACGTGGGTTCAAATGCGGTCGACGCAAGATTTCCAGCATGGAAATGAAGTTTGATAGCCTCTTTTTCCGCCTGCGGCTCAAGTAGCTCAATTACTTCCTGAACAACCGTATTCAAATTTCCGATCTGTTTCTCAACTGGATTGGTGTTACGCAACCTGCGAAGAAAGTCGTGTAACGTCTGATTCAGCCCTACAATTTCTTTCTTGATTACTGCAGCTTTGTCCAGCATCTTTCCGCGAAGCTCCGGGTCCTTAACCTGGGTAATATAGCTTTCAAGAAGCTGAAGATGTAAATGGATGGCCGCGAGTGGATTTTTTACTTCATGTACAAGGCCTGCGGCAAGGGGAGGCAGATCCCTGCCAACGATCCTGGGTAAATTATTTTCAGTCATGTTACCGTCTGAGGTCTTCCGGTTGGCCGGATTGTACCTCTACAATCTCACAAAAAAGAAAATACACGTCATCAACCGTTAGATTTCGCATGCGCAGTAAATTTTCTCTAGTTGCAATGAGCAGTCTGGGAACCTGAGCTTGTTGCATTGGGAATGCAACAGAAGGGTCGTTTTCCAGGTCGTTGCCATTTCTCCTAAAAGATAAACCAATATACGTTGATTGACCCTTCGATTTTTGCAGTTGCGCCGCAGCAGCTGCGCCGCCCAGACGCAGCCAGAAACCCTTCCCTTCATGCTTCACGAGCACTTTGTACAGGGCTGGCATTTCTTCTCCACGGACTTCCGTTGCCCTTTTGATTCGACTTTCAAGCCCGGAGAGTATGGGCGATGTTCCAATGAGGCGAAGGTTCTCGCGCCTGGCGTAGAGCGCGGGGAGATTCTTTAGATTCAGGTCTTCTGCGGGATAATGGATGGTTTCAATTGGAAGAAGTTCCTCAGGTTTAATTGTTCCGCGCGCAATTTCTTCAGACACATCCCGATCCGCGCGATAGAAGCGAGCTCCGTACTGTACTAGATAAATTGAAAAGCCTTCTGCGAAGCCGGCGCGTCTTGCGTACACAACGCCCGGATTTGAGATTCGTAAAACATTGGTTAGGCGACGAATTTCGTTCTGATCTTTTATGTCCTGGCCTTGCAATTGAAACAGATTTAAGTCAACGCTTCTGGCTGTGAGCCTGCGAAGTCTACTTTCAAGTCCGCTCATTCGCTTGGCCTGGTTTTTTGCATCGAATGCAAGCAATACTTTGCGATCTCCTTTCCAATCGCGCAGGTTCTCAACTACACCGATTGCATCTTCAATTTGCTTGAGGCTTACTTCCCCGGCTGGATTCTTGCTCTCAAGGATTTTGATGGTTTTATCCCAGGCCTCAGTCAATGGAAGAATGTCAAGCCCGCCAGGCTGAACCACAACTGCACCGATTCTACTTTTAGCAGGGACGCTTTCCTGGATTCCGCGCAGGGATTTCACTATGGCTCTATAGTCTTCTTCCATGGAGCCGGACGCATCGATCACAAGCACAATGTCCGCCGCGCGTAGTCTGCCCGGTCCCTGTCTATCTCTGGGGGGAGCAAAGGGTGCTGCGTCCTGAATGAGTCCACGCATTAATTGTTGAAGTCCTGAAATGGAGCCTGCACGGTTGGCTCGACTCAGTTCTTTTCCCGTCACACATGAGAGCACTGTAGCTGAGAGAGTGATGCGGTCACCCGCCAGGAATTGCGCGCTGCCTGCGAAGAGTTTGGATGCGTTGGTTTCGCGGCAAAGCGATTTCATTGCAATAGAATTCAACGGTTGATCTGAACTCCAGCCAGCTCGCTTAGCGGCTTTTTCTACGGCCGCGGGTTCAATGAGTCTATGATCACGCGTAGAGCTAAAAATAAAGTGAGTGGCACGCGCAAGCAGGTCCGGCAAATCCTGCTCTGTGAAAGAAAGCATGTCCATCTGGCCGCCCACCTGGAAAGGTAGGATGGCCATCTCCGGTCCTGCCGCGGCTATGGTTCGAGTTACACCGAAACTGAGGAAAGCAATTGCAATAACGATAGCATGTTTTTTGATCACAGGAGCAACTTCTCTCTGTCGGACATATTCCGATCCAGATGAGATGCAAGAATATTACTTCTATGGAACCAGAAGTCAAATCCACGGCCTGGGCAGACTTTCACCCAGGATCAATCCGATGGGCACCCAGGCATTAAATGTTGTTACGCTGGCGGATCGTCGGCGCGCGTGTACGGACGTGGCGATTCGCGATGCGCAGGCTCGCTTTCTGGCTTTGACGTTGAAGGATCCGCAGGATCAGAGCGAATGGGCGCGTCGCCTTGAAATGGGAGCGCAGGGGTCCTGGATGAAATGCTTCAAAGCGGCTGAGATAACTATGGTATTTTTTGAGCCGGCTGACATCTGCAGGGCCGTCGTCCAATTTCCATGTTTGCCTGGAGAATTCTAGATATGATTTTTCTTAAGAAGTGGTACTTTGTTTTATTCATGGGTCTCGCCTGTCCGCTGGCCGCTCAGGTTGCCCCTACAAGCATTTCGGATTTCGCGTTCACGCCTACAGACGACGAAGGATATACCCAGGCATGGAACATTGATTTTCGAGGGAAGGATGTCTTTCTCTACGTCACCTATCTAATTTCAAATACGGGTCCTGGGACCTGGAACAATGGCGTTTCAGTTCTGCTGTATCGAAACGGGCAGAGCAGAATCTGGACTGCTGAATATTCTGGGAAGAGTCTAAAAGCTCAGCCAGGATCATTTGGGCATAAGAGCGGAACCAGCCGAATCGCATTTGAAAATGGTAAACTTGTGCTTCATGCAGAGAATCCAGGTGGTGGAGCATCGCCCAAAGAGGCGCTGGCAATCGACCTTACTCTTACCCCCGTGGGTCGGGGAATTCAGATATCCGGTGGAAAACTGGAGCCGCGTCCTGGATCATTCTTGCGTGCAGATATCCCGATCGCGGCCTCAGCAGGCCAGTTGCATATGACGATAGGCGGCGTTTCTGAA
Organism: Spirochaetia bacterium; assembly: GCA_021413825.1. Taxonomy (GTDB): domain Bacteria; phylum Spirochaetota; class Leptospiria; order Leptospirales; family Leptonemataceae; genus JAEUSB01. The sequence goes on from JAIOPQ010000020.1 coordinate 14,400, forward strand.
AGCATTAACGGCATCGGCGGGATGGAAGCGATCTGGGCCAACAAATCGCCGCATTCATATGCCAAACGCTTTTTGCTTGCGCGAACGTTTACGGCCGACCAGGGGATCATGCTGGGTGGTTACACTGGTTCCGGCGGTGTAGAGGATTTTCTATTACGTTATGCGATCTTGCAAAAGGGATCGGTAAAGGCCAGCGGCAATGTCAGTAAGATTGAGATTCTGGCCTCGCAAGCAGACGGGTTCTCTGGGTATACAATTCCGACAAGTGTACGGTACACGTTAAACGATAATTGTACGATTCAGGAAGACAGAAAATATTTTGCCGGCGGCTTTGATGTACTCGGAAGTGTCTCGGCATTGCTTCGCTGGGTTCTGCGGGTATTTTTCGCAAGACCCTACGTTATGCACTATGACGCTTCACTGGTATATGCCTGCCACGATGCCAAACCCCTTTCTGTGATTGCGCAGACTTCTTATTATCTAATAAACCCGTGAAGCTTGAATCTGAGCGGCTGATCCTGCGAAGATGGTTACAGAATGATCTGCAACCGTTTACGCGCATGAATACAGATCCGCATGTTATGCGATTCTTTCCAGGCTTACTGTCCCCGGAGGAAAGCTCCGCATTGTTTCAAAGGCTCGATGCTCATTTTGAAACTCATGGTTTTGGAGTATGGGCCCTGGAACTCAAATCAACGGGCGATTGGATAGGTTTTGCTGGTCTGGGTGTCTGCCCGTTTGACGCGCACTTCACGCCTGCCGTGGAGTTGGGTTGGCGCCTGTTAAGCGAATTTCAGGGGAAGGGCTATGCGACGGAAGCAGCAAAGGTTGCATGCACATTCGCATTTAAGAACGTGGGGCTTGAGGAACTGGTTGCATTTACGGTCCCGATCAATCAGCCTTCACGTCGTGTCATGGAAAAACTTGGAATGACAAACAATGAGCGCGAGAGTTTTCAACATCCTTTGCTTCCAGCCGACCATCCCCTCAAAGAGCACGTGCTCTACAGGCTCCCGCGCCAATCCTGGAAATTCTAATATAGATCGACATGGACGGTGCGCCTGCGCATCCCGGGTGGATGAATCAAATCCAGTGTGCAATCTGTAAAAAGACTTTTCCCGCTTCCACAATGGTAGCCGTGGCCACAATACGCCCGGAAATTCTGAAACATATTCAATCCAAACACCCCGACTGCAACAGTCGGGATTTGATTTGTAAAAACGATTTTGACCGGTTTCGTGAGGCATACCTAGTCAACATGATTGAGGAGGAAAAGGGCAGCATCGAAGTCCTGGAGATGGCCGTAATCAATAGCATAAACGCCAATGAGATCATTGCACTTAATACAAGTCCTGCAAAGGAATCCAAGACTATTGGTGAAAGAATAGCGGATAACGTTGCATCATTCGGAGGTAGTTGGAAATTCATTATCTCCTTTTTCTTGCTCCTGGGTGGGTGGATTTTAGGGAACAGCCTGTACTTCCTGTTTCATCCATTTGACCCATATCCGTTTATTCTGTTGAATCTTATTCTGTCTTGTCTCGCGGCAATTCAAGCGCCAATCATTATGATGAGCCAGAATCGCCAGGAAGTAAAGGATCGGATAAGATCAGAAAATGATTACAAGATCAATTTGAAATCAGAAATCGAAATTCGAACTCTACACGAGAAAGTTGACCATTTACTTCTGGATCAGTGGTCTAAGATGGTGAAAATCCAGGAGATACAAATTGAAATCCTGGAAGAGATCAGAAATAAGATGACTAGATAATCTTCTCAGGCTCTGGAGCCGACTGCTTGATAATCGACCCCAGGATCTTGCTCGAACTTGGAGTAAGTGCGTCGAGGCGGAAGATATAGTACTGAGGACGTTTTGAAGCCAGAATCTTTCCGGAGACGTGCAGATGAATGCTTGAGTTTGGAATTGCGACATCCATTCTCCAACGTTCAACATGTTTTTCCTCCTCATTGTAGGAGGTTTCACTGCTGAACACTATCATAAACGCGCGCTCCGAAATATATCCGGACCTTCCTTTCAGAATGTGAGGTTCTGCATCTTCTTCGGTCTTCGCAGAAATGGGACTGAGTAAGACGGGCATTTCAACTCGCGCCATCAACCGCGGCTGAGCGCCAACCTGAATCTGGTTTCCCTGTAGGGCAAACAGGGCATGGCCCGGAGCTGCGGCCTCAAGGGATCCGCCCATAGTTGTTTCACCGATGCCAGGGCGATAAAAATAGAGCGACGCAGGTAATGGACTGGCAATCTCGAATCCTTTTTCAGGAAAGCGTAGATCTAGTTTTTGATGTTCGCGGTCCACTCGATCCACTCTAGCTATTAGATTTCGTTTGTCGATTTGCACAGCGATTACTTCAGATGGTTGAATATCTTCAAGGGTCGAAATTGGATGCTGGAATTTCAAAACGGGGAATATCTTGTTTATCAATCTAATGACTTCGCGTGGATGGGCTGACGTTTGTGCGCGGCAGAAGTTAAACAAGAGTTGCCAGAATCGCTTACGGTCGTTTAAGATTATGTTCTGCATTTCCCCGGGCAGTCCCATGTAGAACGTTTCAAGTATGGAGCGCTCCGGGTCTGATAGCCGCTTTAATCCGGCCAGCCCTCCCAGGCGGCCCCATCGTTTCTCCTGGATTTCACGATATCGCCAGATTGCGAGGGCTATTGCAAAGCACGCTGCGAAGCACAGTACCGATAGCATCCCTGGAATATGCTCGCTCCATGTGAATGTATGCCACAGATATCCTAGATTTTCGTCTTGCATCGCGTAGCCTCACATTTAACCTACTCAGTCAATCAGGCATTGCTAGATTTTTCTTTGGGGTTCGTGCAGGGATTTCATGTTTTCGCAAGTCACAAAGTTGTGGGTAGGGCTATGAAGCGTTTTGCTATGCTAGTCTTCTGTATTTTTCACGGAGCATGTGCTACATCTGCCTGGCGGAGCACATGGTCGAGCCATCCAATTTCAGAAAGCAGGACAATGACTTCGCTCGCACAGAATGCGCGGCAAGATCCAGGTGGCGTGGTATTTCTGCAAATGCTGGGTTTAGCACCAGACGACAAGCCTGAGTTTGTTTGTCTGGAAAAGCCAATCGACCAGTATCCGCAGGCCGGACCAACGTATTCGTATATTCCAGTTAACATTCTGCAAGAAAGCAAATGCCCCAGGGTTGAAACGGCTTCGCAGCTACTAGTTCCACTCGAGGCTACGCAAAAACTTATCTTGCGCGACCTGGGAATTGCAATCACAATCCCGCGAGGCGATGGTGTTGCACCTTACTACACCGGAGAATCGTTAAGCGGAAGGCTAAGCAATGTTTCCAGTGTTGAGCGAACCGTTTCGGGAGAAATTGTTCTAAGTGATTCCGCCGGGAAAGAGGTAACCCTTAAGGCAGCATGTTGTCTGGAAAAACTTGCATTCTTCCTGAGTGAGGATGCAATCCTGACCAATCGCTCACCTTTGCCCGTTGAGCGCATCCCACCCGGCCGCGTGATTTTTGCATTTACCGCAGATCGAACACGCCTCGCTTATTTTCTGCCAACGGGCAACACTCATCCACAGTATTTTGCGGTGAACCAGGAGCTGGCTCGGACCAATCTCTCAAATTTACCGGTGCGTGGTGGTCTTCTGCTCTTACTTCCAGTTGTGATCGCTGTGGACATAATCACAGCCCCAATTCAGATAATCGTCGTGGCAATCGTGGCAAAGCAGGCAATCGAGACGGCGGAAAAGTTCCCCAGGTGCCTGTGGCCCTGAACTATTTCGTCTAATAGGCCATGCAATCCCTGGTAAATCCGTCGGAATATCCTAAAGATGTACTGGTCGCCCTGGGGCCCTCCGTGATTTCAGGTATATTGGGCGAGCGAGCAACTCAGAAACGGGGGACCCCAAAGCCTCTGCACCGAAGTCTTCCATTTTCGGGAACCGAGAGAGATGTGGAGCGCATCCGCGTACTCTTTGATGAAACTTTGCCCGACCTTTCAACCGAACAAAGAAGCAACCTGTTCTCTTGCGCGCTTGAATTGGTTACGAACGGTCTGAAAGCAAATCTAAAGCATGTATTTTTTCGGAGCAAGGGCTGGTCCACGGAAGATCTCTCGCGTCGCGCAGAGAGAATTGCATTCTTTCGTTCGCATTGCCTGATTGGTTCTAACTTTGCTGAGTACACACGGCGCGCAGAAGAAAACGGCCTGTCTGTTGGCTTTCTGCTTTCGCAAGATAGAGACAACACTTGCATTGAAGTCCGCAATTCTCTTCCCCTGACAACTGAAGATGCAAATCGAATCAAACATAAGATCAATTGTGCTGCAACCTGTAAGGATTTGTTTGAGTTTCACGATCGCTTCTCAGACCGCTCAGAAGGGGAAGGCCTTGGCCTTGCGCTGGTTATATTTGTTTTGAAGAATGCAGGAATCGATCCCGGTTTTCTTCACATCCGCGAGGAAAGAGATACAACAATTGCAACTCTCTCTATTCCAAACGCAGCCTTACGGGCGGCCACTAGAACTAAAACGCATCGCGCATGATTGGTTGACGTTTCGAGTCAGATCTACTCACTGATTCGTGAACAAGAAACGGTTGCCGATTATTCTCAAAGCTGGTCGTGAGAAATCCCTCAAGCACCGTCATCCTCTGGTTTTTTCTGGAGCCATTGAGACCTGGCCTGAATGCGCAGATGGCGACATTCTAATCGTTCGAAGCAAAGGCGGAGAATACCAATCTCAATGCGCCAGCGCTTGTCTTTGGAAGGGAATGCCTGGCGCATGATCCACGGTGAATCGGATGGATTGCCAGGTTTGACAGTCGACCGTTATGCGACAGTGCTTGTGATACAGATTGCGTCCCTGGGCATGGAGATCCAAAAAGAGTTTATTGTAGATGCCCTGGTTCACGGAATGAAACGGGCCAATTTGCCTCTAACTGGAATCTTGCAAAAAGCGTGTCCTCCTGGATCTATGGAGCCAGGCACGGCAACTCAGGCGGAATGGCTGTACGGGGATCCGGTTGAAGAGGTTGTAATCGATGAAAATCGTCTAACGTTTAAAGTGGATCTTGTCGCCCCGCAAAAAACAGGATTCTTCCTGGATCAGCGCGAAAACCGCGCATTGATCAGGCAGATGTCCAAAGGTAGACGAGTCTTGAATTGTTTTAGCTTCACAGGTGCCTTTAGCGTGAATGCAGCAAGCGGCGGAGCAACAAGGGTGGACTCTGTTGATAGTTCTGAACGAGCAATTGAGAATGCCAGAGAAAACTTTAAGCTGAACAACCTCCCAGACCTGGACCATGGATTTCATAAGGCAGACGTTTTTGAATTTCTAAGGAGCTCAAAGATCGAGGCTGATCTTATCATTCTAGATCCACCCGCATTTGCAAGGAGCAAACGCGATCTACCACAGGCTATGCGAGGTTATCGGGACATTCACAGGTTGGCGCTTCAACGGATTGAGCCAGGTGGTTTGTTAATGACCAGCTCATGCTCGCATCCTGTGGATGAAGCATTGCTACAGAAAATCATTTTTCAAGCGGCGCTTGAAGCAAAGCGCAATGTCAAGATAATTCAGAAACATCGGCAGGGTTCCGATCACCCCATAAGCATATACTATCCGGAGGGTGAGTATATTAAGGGTTTTCTGCTCTACGTTGATTAGCCTGAGAGCGACCCCGGATCAGCGGGGCCTGGATTCTCAGGAGAGAAAGGGAATGCGTTTGCGTTCAAGGAACACAACGCCTGCACATGCAAACATTGTAAACAGGGCCAGACAAAATAGAAGGCCGTGGTCACCCATCACTGCAATTCCAAGCACAAATATGTGGGAAAGCACAGCACCCAGCATGATTCCAATACCAATGATTCCTCCTAACCAGGAAGTTCGGGGAATCAGGAGCAAGACTACCGTAAGCAATTCTGCGATTCCAGATCCAAGGCGGCCGATTGGCTCCATGCCAAGAGTTTGAAAAATAAAAACGGATTCTGGGGCAGCAGAGAATTTATAGAACAGGGTTTGCCCGAGTACAAGTGCTGCCAGTACGCGAAAGAGCAGCGAAATCCAGTGTGTCATAGTGCCTCCGGCATTAGTCTGGCTAGATCGCGCAATATTACAGGTGCGCGCGATTTTTGCTCAAGATTTACTTTGACTTGCTCATGTCTGCAAAGTTCGAATCGGCGTTACGAATCATTTCAGCCCGGGTTGCTTCCCATTTTTTCTGGATATCGGAGTCATAGTTCAGGTACAGCTTGCCGCTTACAATTCGCCAGCTGAGCGGATCGACGTCTGCCAGATACCCATTGGCAACCGCATACGCACAGTAGCCCCCGTACTGAGGCGCGAATGCTGCTGGCCTGGCACGGAATTCAGCCAGGTTCTCACGGGTGGCAAAGAACCACACGGCTCCCCGATATTCCATCGAAATGTCGGCGCTTCCGGGAACCGGCTTACCCTTGAAATAGCTGACGGCGTCGTATCCGTGGATTGCCTTGTTGCCAAAGAATGATTTGTTCAGTGGCTCAGCCGAAAGGCCGGCTGTGAGCGCCAGGCCAATCAAGAGTGCTTTCAGACTTGTTTGTAGATTTGATTTTGAGTTTAGATTCATTTGTTTGGATTCCAACGCAGCTTAGTCCGCCCGGCTTTAAATTTGTTACGACATTTTGCTTAGAGAGCTTACGGGACTATCTTGCGGATTGCGGCTTTCATTGCTTCTTTCCGTTCCGGCGGCATTGATTCTGTGGGGGCCTTTGTTGCCAAAACGCGCCTAACAAATTTCAGTTGAGCTTCATATCGTGCGCATACGTCGCAAATTAACATATGCAATCGCACATTTATCCACTTGCGGAATCCTTGCGGCCCATCCATTGAATCCGATACTGCTCGCGTAACGTCCGAGCAGGCGGGTAGCTTGCTCGCCACCCAGAACTTTATGTTGTCTTTAAGTTCCATCACGAATACCAATAGCCTTCCAGGCATCTACGCAGTTGTGCGCGAGCACGATGCATCAGAACGCCGAGATTAGTCGCAGTTAAGTCCATACGATTACAGATTTCTTCCGTGGACATTTCGTCAATTTCACGCATTGTGTAGAGATGCGCCAAACGAGCAGGTAGCGCATCTATACAAGTCTGCAGTTTTTGTCGCAGTTCGCCCAGCTCGGCTTCCTTCGATGGTTCGTTCCATTGGCGCGGCCCAGAGTTTTCATTCCAGTGGCCATGCCATTCACCGGAATCAAGGAACGGTTTTTCAATTTCAAATGGAAGTTCTGAAGTTATCTCTCGTGAACTCTTGCGGTAGTGATCAATGATTTTGTTCTTAAGTATGCCAACTAGCCAGGTGCGTACAGAACTCTTTGACTTGAAATTACTCAGTCCTTTGATTCCCGCCAGGAACGTTTCCTGAACCAGATCCGCTGCTATGTCACGATCGCGCACGCGTGGTAGAGCAAAGCTAAAGAGTAAATCGCCATGCTCATCCACCCACGCTTCCGGATTGATTTGTGCCATCGCTTATTTTGTAGTTTGAGCCAGTACTGCGATGACGTGTTCCGCTACGCCCGTAGCTGAACCGGGATTCTGTCCCGTGACCAATCGATCGTCCGTTACTGCATAGCCCACAAACGGAAAGAATGCCTTTGAGTACGACCCGCCCTTTTCTTTTAGGGAATCCTCAAGCAGGTAGGGCACCCATGTGGTCTTTCCTACCAGCTTCTCTTCGAAGTTTGCGAATCCTGTTACCTTTTTTCCTTTGATTAGATATTCACCATTTGAGAGTTTGATATTTAACAATCCTGCAGGGCCATGACATACGGCTGAAACGATTCCGCCCTGTTCATAGATCGACGCTGCGAGGCGCGCAAGCGAATCCGAAGTTGGAAAATCCCACATAGTACCATGCCCGCCTGCATAATAGATAACTGCATAGTCGCGTGCATTAATTTTGGCAGGGTCCAATGGCCCCTCCAGTTGTTGACGAAGGTTTTGATTGTCCCAGAAGGTGCGGTTCAGGCTATCGTTCATATCATTACTTGAAGGATCCATGACGCCAGGACGACCCTCCGGGCTTGCTATATCGATCTTAAAACCGTTTTGTGCCATCACATGATAGAAGTGCGTAACTTCAGAAAGCCAATAACCCGTTTTTTCCTCGCGATCACCAAACCTGGGATGAGCTGAAATTACGATCAGAACCTTTTTGCCACCGGCAGCTGCAAGGGCCGGGCTGCTTGCGATTGCTGGTTCACCTATTACTTGTTTTTTTGCGCAATCCGTTGCCAGCATGCTCAATAGTATTGCCGCACTTAACAGAATATTCTTCATATAGTAGCTCCTGATACAAGATTATGCTTGCTGGCTTCAGTAACGTACACGGCTATTTGTTGAGAAGTGAAAAACGTCCGGAGCACAGGGAAAGTTTGAATGACAGAGTTCGTTAAGCAGGCCGTTTTCTTTGGCGGAGCTTTCACTCTCATTTTAAGTCTTGGAGCGCTTATCAGGCCGGCGCGCACGCTGGCCAATCTTTCCCTTGCCATCCTGTGCATTTCCACGTCCGTCATGTATCTTTACTTGTATTTGATGCTTGCGGGAATCGTCCTTTCTCCACCCCTCTTGAATCATATGTACGTTCCCTGGGTTTACTTTCTTGGGCCAGCAATGTACGTGTTGTTCATGTCAACAATCAAGGAAGGCTATGTATTCAACCGCAATCGATTGATGTTCATTCCCGGGGCGGCGTTATTCGCCATTCTTCCGATTTGTTATCTGCTAGATCCTTCCCTTTTTCAAGCTTCACCTTTGCAATATTTCAGCTCGCAGGAAACTGGCCTTGCAGAGCGATTCCTTATCCTTGGATTTTTGATCAACGGGTTTTACTATTTTACGATTTTCATCCGGTCAATTCGGGTATTCAGGCCGGATTCACTCCGACGCGAGCCAGGTGCGCGCGTAATGCTCGGCGTTTTGATAGTAAGTGGCATGCTAACGTCCCTTGTGGTGGCGGCATATATATTTAGAAGCTTTGCTACGCTGCTGTGGAGCGCGTTTGCGATGACGTTATTCACCTCTGCCAGCTACCTGGCAGCGCAGCGGGTTCCTTCTATATTTCAGCGCATTGGCCCTGCGGTGCGCGAGGCGTATCGAAATTCGCGGCTGTCAAGCGTGGATGTGGATGCGCTTGATCATCGTTTGAATCAGTTGATGTCACTGGATAAAGTGTATCATGAAGAAGATCTGACTCTTGCAAAACTTGCAGAAATTCTAGAAATCAAACCGCATCAACTTTCCGAATTCTTGAATACGCGCCGCCAGATGAATTTTTCGCGATTTATCAATACCTATCGTGCAGAGGAGGCAGCGCGCATCCTGCTTAAAGAGCGTGATGCAAATGTGCTTTCTGTCGCATTTCAAGTAGGCTTTAATTCAAAAGCAACGTTCAATCTTGCTTTTAAATCGATTTTAGGTGTTTCTCCGCGGGAATTTGTGCGCGATGCAGAGCAAGGTAGCAAAGATCGACTCAGGCAGGCGCGTCGTTCCAGACAAAAAGCTGAGAAGGCAGAACGTCCAGGATCATAATCCCAGACGATTTTCTGGTTTAAGATCATAACCTCGGTCGATTGGATCTAGATACTATGGCATACTTCTTCTATCGCGCATGCAAAGCATGCCTGAGGGAGATGTTTATGAAAAAAGCAATGCTTGGTCTTGCTGCATTCTTTGTATGCTCGACTGTATTTGCCGGGGGCGGGGGCTCTTCTTCCAAACCCTTGCAGGGTATGTATCCAATCGTACTTTCGCACGGTCTATTTGGTTGGGGGGATTCTGATCCAAATGGTCTTATCAATATTGCAAAATATTGGGGCGGGATGGACGACTATCTGCGCTCGCAAGGAGCCACTGTCTATGCTCCACAAAAGAGCGCAGCCAATTCCAATGAAGTTCGTGGACAGGAACTGAAAGACAAGATTCTCTATTGGATGGCGGCTAACGGTTACACTGGAAAGGTTCACATTGTGGGCCACTCACAGGGAACCCTGGATAGTCGTTACATGATTTCAAATCTTGGAATGGGAAGCAAAGTTTCTACGTATACCTCGCTGGCCGGTGTGCATCGTGGAAGCCCAATCGCTGATCTTGTGAAAGCTGTGATTCCTGACTGGTTGAAACCATCTGTGTCCGCAGTCCTTGGAGTTATGGTTCAACTCGTATGGGGTGGCGGAAATCAAAACGCGCTTGGCGCGCTAAATTCGCTTACAACGGATGGGATGGCTGCGTTCAATACATACACACCGAACAATGCGACTGTTAAGTACTTTTCTTATTCAGCTCACATGACCTTTCCTGATTTGATTCAACATCCATTGATGGCGATTCTTCAGCCAATCAATGCAATTGGTGGAGTTATCAAAGGTCTTGGTGCTGCAAACGATGGACTTGTCCCGGTTGAATCCGCCAAATGGGGAAATTATCGTGGAGAGCCTTCGTATGGACTTTTCACCACGGGACTTGATCATTTGCAGATTGCAAATACTCTATGGAGTGGTCAGGCCTGGTTTGATGTGGAAGGATTCTTTCTTAAGTTTGCTACAGAAGCCAAAACCAATCAGTGATGAATCAGAATCTCTGATCAGCAGATCAGGCGTTAGGGCCGCAGAAGCGACTAACGTCTGGTCTCTTTTTCTGTTGGAACGCAGAATCCGGTAGCGTCCGGATACTTGTTTTCGATTCTACACTCCTGGCCTTGATCGCAGCGCAGAGCAGCGATTCCCCCGCATACCCTCTGTGTTTGCGGGTTTTTTGACGCGGTTTCACATCCAAATCCTGATAGCGTGCAGATCAGCAGAAAGATTCCAATTTTGAATTTCATAGCTCTCATATTTGTCCCAGTTGCCGGCCCAGTAGGAAAAGTAAGAATCCGACAACGACATTTGTCCCAACATAGATCAGCAGGGCTGGCCAGCGTTCGGCTTCGTAGAGTACAAACGATTCGTAACAGAGTGAACTGAATGTGGTTAGTCCGCCAAGGAAGCCAACCAGGACCATTTCGCGATACGGGGATCCAAGCAAATTGCGATCGATGAAAATCAAAGTTAGAAGCCCTATCAGAAAAGCACCCAGTGTGTTGGCGATCATCGTGCCCAGAGGAAATCCAGGATAGATCGTCACCGTCCAGCGACCCAGACCAAATCGTAAGAGCGATCCAAGTCCACCGCCCAGGAATACCAACAATGCCGAAGCCATGGTTTCATTCCTGGGAAGCGATTCTTCGAGTCAATGCAATGTTTCGGAGAACTCTTTGATCGCAGTTGCAACCTGATCGTGTCGTTCAACGTATGCCAGGAATTTAGATTGAGGAATTGTGGTAAGGACCGGTGGAATTGCAAACTGAGCGATTGTGCTATGTTCGAGCAGAGGCGTTATCATCGTTGAAACAAACTCCCGATCAATGCAATCTGAATCGTGGAAGCATCCACCATATCCCATTGACGATTTTATGAACCACGATTGCCCCAGAAGAGTCCGTAAGACACTTTTTGAGCCAGGAAATCGCAGAAACTTCTGATAGAATCCAATCCACGGTGGGCGGTGCCCTGGTATCTCCGTGTTCAAAAGTGCGAGGGCCGTCATATCCGTTTCTGGTTCGAGCGCAACAAGTCTTGCCATGGTAGCGCCCGTGTCGTGGGCAACGCAGAGATAGGGCGATCGTATGATGTCTTTTGCAAAACACTGGAGGAACCGTGCCTGGCCATGAAACGTAAAATCAGTTTTGGAATGGAAATTGGACTCTCCCATACCAGGCAGATCAGGAGCAAAACAAGTGAACGATTTTCCGAGCACAAACATGAGTGCTTCAAAGCTACCGCTGTGAAATGGCCAGCCATGGACAAGAAGTAGCGGTTTTCCTGATCCGAACTTTCGATAGAGGATGGAGTGCCCCTCCCAGTTGAAGCGGATCGTCTGAATTTTTGATTCTAGTGTCTTCACTGTTCTATTGTGCCACACGTTTCCAATTGCATATTGTAAGAATATGCTATTGCAGTATTTTTTTTAAGACGGGAGAATACCCCGTATTTATTCGGGTGTAATGAGTCGGGACACGATTTGCATCTGGAGGGGCCGAGCCCTCTTCCTGGGCCAGCTGCCCGCAGCTGAGCCACATCTGCATTCTGCTGCAGCAGTTTGCGTAGGACTGGAATCGGCCCTGCGCGTTCAGGAGGACGATGAATGGCGCGAATGCAGATCTGCGCTTATTCCGCATAACGTATGGCATAACCTGGTTTGCGATGGCCCGTGTGCCGTATTGTTTATGGATCCGGATGCAAGCGGATACGAAAAACTCAGCGAATCCAATGGGGCTTTGGCAGGCTGTTCGTTCGACATTCGCCAGACTGAAGCGCTCCAATCCATATTCAAGTCCATCCAGAACGATGACTCCGCGATTTCTGATGCACTCGCCAGAATTGATCGCGTAACGTTTCGTTCGCCAGAGACCGGCCAGTTCCCACAGGATGAACGACTGCGGCGCGTAATTGAGTATATGCTTGAAACGAACCTTGAGTCCAATCCACCAGTTGAAGAATTGTGTTCCATTTCTGATCTCTCAGAATCGCGCTTACAGCATCTCTTCAAGGAGACGCTTGGAATCTCGATTCGAAAATTCCGCATCTGGTTTCGCCTCAAAGCTGCTGCAATCCTGTTGAAAGAGGGGTCTGACTTTACGCAGGCTGCGCTGGGTGCCGGATTCTACGATGCAGCGCATCTGTCACATTGCTTTCGCGATACATTTGGCTTTGCGCCTTCGGCAATTTTTAAGGGGCAACGCGAGGTTCGCTGGCACATCCAGGATGAACTGGAAACTAAACAGTTACTGAATCTATCCCGCTGAACCAGCAACGATTCCTGCTTGCCTTTGGTACGACTTGCGTGGGTTGCTGTGCAATGCAGCTGCTACGAGTTCAACCCTATGTTCGCTCCTTAGAAATTTCGCAGGCCATGATTGAAGCAGGGGTTGCCGCCATTGAACGCTTTCCGGAAGAGCTTGCACAAACTTTGAGTCGTTTAAACGCGGAACAAATCGCAACAAAAACTCTGCCCGGGAAATGGACAGTATCGCAGGTCGTCCACCACACAGCTGATAGCCATATGAACGCATTTATTCGCTGCAAGCTCGCGCTGACGGAAGATGTACCTACAATCAAACCCTATGAGGAAGCGGATTGGGCGCAGCGCGTCGATGCAGGAACCGAAACGCCAGCGCGCCTGTCCCTTGAATTACTAACAGCTTTGCATGGGCGCTGGACAAAACTTTTGAAATCTCTGCAGCCGGATGAATGGAAGCGAGGATATTTTCACCCGGGCGAAAAGCGCGAATTTCTACTGGAAGAAGTTGTGTGTCTGTACGCCTGGCATGGAAGGAATCATCTGGCACATATCCATGAGTTGATGCAGGCCAAAGGCTGGGGTTGACAGTTCCCAGTTCAGAGCTTTTCTTTCAGAGTGACTTCACGATCTTTATGAAGTTGCGCGATCAATGCTTCCATTGAATCAAATTTGACTTCATCGCGGATGCGCTTACGAAAATGGATGCGCAGTTGTTCGCCGTAGAGGTCTGCATTGAAGTCCAGGAGATTTGCTTCGATTGTCAGTTGCCTTCCGTCAAATGTTGGGTTGGTTCCGATGTTTACCATGGCGCGATACGATCGACCTCCCCATTCTGCGCGGGCTGTATAAACACCCTGCATAGGTAGGACCTTGCTACGCGGTACTTCAAGGTTAGCTGTAGGAAATCCCATTTCTCTGCCGCGCTGAAATCCGCGCACAACCAGGCCTGTTATAAAATAATCGTGGCCCAGGAGTTTGGCTGCTGTTTCCATTTGTCCGTTGGCCAGACTGTTTCGGATTTGGGAGCTGGAAATAACCAGTCCTGATCTGCGAACTGCTTTGACACGATCCACTGAGTAGTTGTAGCGCCTGGACATTTTCTTTAGAAATGCAAAGTCTCCTTTGCGACCGCGGCCAAAGCACTGATCATATCCAATTACAATGTGACTTGCTTTGAGTTTTCCAAGTAGGATCTCTTTCAAATAACGAAGGGCCGTCATTCGCGCAAGCTCCGGGGTAAAAGGCAAAAATACAACTGCGTCCAGGGGATAGGACTGGAAGAGCGCAAGTTTCTCTTCGTATGTGAATAGCTCATAGGTTTCCGCACTCTTGCGTTTTCCTAGCACAAGATCAGGGTGCGGATGATAGGTTAAAAGCACCCTGGCATCGACTCGCTTTTTTAGTAACTTATGGATGAGGGCTTGATGGCCCTTGTGCAGCCCATCGAATACACCAGGGGTTACGGCACAGGATTTCCAGGGAGCCTCGAAATTTTCTATATCATGGATGATATGCAAAATGCGCTCCTGCGGTCCGCGTTGTCATAGCCGGAAAGCGCAAGCGGGCCTGCCCCTCGATCGCATTTGCGCGGTTTCGGATCGATCTTCAGGGTGATACTCCATTCTATGTGATGAATATGCATCATGAGTGGTCCTTGCTTTGCCGAAAAGATGAACATGTGCCATTTGCGGCCAGTTCTATTTAGCATGATGGTTCAAAAACTCCGTATTCCATTCGTAATTCTGATTCTGCTTGCTCCTGGCCTGCTTGAACCAGGCGAATCAACGGAGCCCCGTGAAGTCAACTTTGGTCATGAATCCAGGTATGGTCGATTCTTTCCATACAATGAACTGGCAAGCTGGGCCAGCGCGCGCAATCTGGTTGTGCTCCGGGATTGCCCTTTGCGCGAGATCCAGGACGATGAGGCAGAAATCATTCCTACGGAAGGGATGGAATTTACTCTCTCAGCCCCTGAGGGTGAGCAGGTTTTCCTGTATCTTGATCTGGTAACCTTCCGGCCAGCTGCGGCGTATAATCCTCTAATGGATGGGATTCATTGTATTCCAGGTGAAGATCGTGTAACAATGGAGAGTGGTCAGGTTCAGGATGTTAAGCAGGTTCGCTGGCTTACAGTGAACGTAAATGAGCATGAACTCCATACTGTTTATGTTGGCGGAGAAACCTATCTCAGATCGCCTCTTGTCGTACCCGTGCCGCGAGAGTTTGTTAAGCGTGGCGTAGTGAATGTCAGGCTCCAGGTTTCTCCCGGAGAAGGATTTTTTGCAATCTGGGACAGCTTTGTGAGTCGCTCAAGCGGCCAGCACTGACTGTCCGTTTTAAAAGCCAGTTACATTGGGTAACGTTTTTTTAGCTCTTCCCCGTTGAGGATTTCAAAGTACGAGATCAAACCGCTTACGCGAAATACCTTTTCAATAGGTGGCTTGAGGTTTGCCACGATTAGCTTGCCGCTCAGTCCCTGGACATAATTCAGAGCTTTGATCACAATGCCGATTCCGCTTGAATCGATGTAAGTTAGCTTTTCCATATCAAGAATTACAGTTGTGCCTTTTGCTTTTACGTTTTCTTCCAGGGATGCTTTCAGATCAAGTGACGTGTAGATGTCGAGGCTTCCTTCCAGCTCAAACAGGCTAACTTGATTGCTGCTTTTTAACTTAATCTGCATCGGCATAAAGGCGATATTCCACGTCCGTCTCAACCAATCAATGAAAAAAAGTAACCCTTTGGAGCTAGAAATCCCCCGGCGCATATAAGATTGCCGGTTCCGCGGCCGAAAGTATACTAGAACCAGGTGAATCATATGAAAGCAACCAGCGTATTCGCTCTCCTTGTACTGGCAGTGCCTTTGTCGCTGTCGGCCATCAACGAATTTACAGCCACGCCCAAGGCGACTAAAGAAGAGGAGGCCGCATACAAGGACCTTGTACGTCAGATTGCTGAAACCCAGCGAGACATTGAAGCCTACTTCGTAGATTTGAAAGAACGCCAGCGCATTGTTCAGGACAAAGACGCAAACGGCAAACCAATCGGGCCATCCTATTCGGAATTTGAAATTACTTCAGAAGTGCAGACCTATTACGGGCAGCGCGATCGTTACGTTTACACTGAACGAGTGCGCCTTGAATGGGACATCAAGTCAGGCCAGGGTGGCGAAGCTTCCGCAAATATTAAGGGCTTCAACGTTTCACAGCGTCGGGGTCGTGTTGGCCAGAGTTATGTGCTCAAACGCAGAATCACCGCTGACGTTCTTCCGCAGGCGCCCAACGGAGCCAATGCATTGCCTTTGAACCTGGTTGTGAACGAACTACTCGATTCTGGAAAGGGTTTGTTCCTGAATTTCAGATTCCCTGATGCTGACGTAGTGCGCGATAAAGACGAAGTAATCGAAATTGACGGAATCAAAAAAGAGATTCATGTAATCTACGTGCGTTCACATTCAGAAAAAATGCGTTTGCTGCGCGAGTACCGCGACGTGTTAAAACTTACCTGGCGTCGGGTTGACTGGGAGATCCGTTCAGGTCGCGCAAGAAATGAAATGGAAATGCAACGCATCCTGCGTAAGCAGGTTGATTACTGATCCTTAAAATACTTGTCCGGTCAGCAGACGCTGACTGGAGTGTATTGTGTCCAGAGGGGTCTTCATCGATCACTACGCCGCCCTTGATCTCAAGCCGGGCGCACCTCCAGAGGAAGTGCGTCGCGCATTCCGCAAACTAGCAAAGACACATCATCCGGATAAGAATGGTGGCGACGCTTTAAAATTTCACGAACTCTATACAGCTTACAAGCTTCTTACGGAACCAATCAGCAGAGTTTCATATGATAAGCAATACATACTATTCAAGCGGGCGGAACTCTGGAATGCACGCAGAAAATCCATTCCTGTTTCAAGAATGGTAATACCGACTACCGTTGCTGCACTTGCAAGGCGTGGGTTGCTTCGCCCAAAGTTTCGTGGAAAGGATCGTAGATTTCATCTCAAAGTCGACTACGACATGGAATTACCCCTTCTGCCTGAAGAATTCCAGATGCCACTTCTTGTCCCGGTTCCTGTTACAATTCGAAACCTCTGCCCTGAATGCCTTGGGAGCGATTCACATTGCGGCGTTTGCGGGGGGAAGGGATCTTACAAAAGCGGTGGCGTATTCAAGCTGCATCTGGACGGTGGACTGACACACGGCCAGGTGCTTGAAATCAGTTTACATGGTATGCGCCCCGCACCGGCCAGCTACTACAAGAAACGCAAAATCAGAATCAAGATTACAAAGGCATCATGAAATATCTTCTAACTCCATTACTCATACTCTCTACTTGCATTGCGTCTTGCGGCTCATTTCTTCCTGATCCAATCGAGGAATTCGCAAAACAAACTCCGGCAGAGATTGTAAAGCAGATGACACTAGAAGAAAAAGTTGGGCAATTGATTCATGTTGGAATGTCAGGAAAGACAAGTGCAGCAACGCTGAAGCAAGACATTGAGACGTATCATGTAGGTGGCGTAATTTTGTTTGAAGCAAACCTGGGCAGTGCTGCAGAGATCCGCGCGCTAACAGACTCAGCTCAGCAAATTGCAAAGGGTGCTTCAAAAAATCCTGTGCCTTTGTTTGTGAGTATTGATCAAGAAGGTGGCCGTGTGGTTCGGGTCAAAGATGGAGTAGATCAATTGCCCGGGGCCCTGGCTGTAGGTCAGACAGAAGATGAAGGCATGGCAGAAGATGTTGGATTCAGAACTGCATCACAGCTTGCAAAACTTGGGATTCATTTACTGCTGGCGCCAGTTGTTGACGTGAATAACAATCCAGCCAATCCAGTAATCAATTCTCGTTCTTTTTCCGGCGATGCGGAAGTTGTAACCAAAATGGCTCTGGCTTATGCGCGTGGCGTGCAAGCAGCAGGAGCTGTGCCGGTTCTCAAACATTTCCCTGGCCACGGAAATACAAACACTGACAGCCACACGGCACTTCCTACAGTCAAAAACGATCTGGCACACATGGAATCACTGGAGCTCGTTCCGTTTCGCGCAGGAATTGCCGCAGGCGCTCCCGCAATCATGAGCGCACACATCGTATTTCCCGCACTTGATCCAGGCGAACCTGCAACACTGAGTCCTAAGATTCTGAAAGACTATCTGCGCGTCAAACTTGGATTTAAGGGACTGACGTTAACCGACGCTCTAGAAATGAAAGCAGTCGCCGATCGCTACCCGCCACCCATCCTTGCTCGCAAAGCATTTAATGCTGGACTGGATGTTCTTTTGCTAACGTCCACCGGTGAGCGTACAAAATCACTTTTTGAATCACTGCTTGCGGGATTCAAAAGCGGTGAGCTTTCCGTTGCTGATCTGGATGCTGCCGTTACCAGACAGGTCGACCGCAAGCTCCGGACAGGTCTATTCCATGAATACGGAATGACCAGGCCTGAATGGAAATCAGACGTAGCTGAGAGCTTTAAAGCCAGGACTGCTGCCGCCGATGCGCACGCCATTAAACTCACTCAAAAATATCCTGACGGACTGAACACAGCGGTTTCGCGGGCTTCAATCTCCGCGCTGCGCAAGGTATTCGTTGTTGCCCCGGATTTGAAGCAAAAGGTTAAGTTATTCGCCAGAAGTACTGCAATGATTGAATTAGCAAAGACACGCGGTATTGATCAATCTCGCATAACGGTAACACCGTCACCTGTAACTGCAGCCGCGGCAACCTTCGCGGGATTCTGTCGTATTGGAATGCAGTGTCCCGAATCTATTGCAGTTGAGCTTGCAGATTTTGATCTCTGGCGATGGAACCTACTTGTGGCTGAGGTTAAGGGTGCTGGCAAAGCGGGTCGCCAGGTGCCGGTTTTGATTGGCCTGTATTCCGGAAATCCGTATTTGAATATTCGCGTGCCAGATTTCGGGGCAGTGCTTTGCAGTTTTTCTCCCACGGAGGAGTCTGTTAAAGCCCTGGTTTACAGGCTAACAGATGTGGGGACTGTACGCCAGGCCAGGCTTGTCCTTGCGGATGAAAAGTAACCCGGACATAGTTGCGCCAAGGCGCTCGAACGATACCCTTGGTGTTTACATACACTTCCCATACTGCATTCACAAATGCTCATACTGCGACTTTTATTCCGTTGGAATGGATCGCGCGCTGAATGGCGAAAAAAATGTAACATCAAAAGCCATTGGTGAATATATGCAGGCCCTGAGGCTTGAGTTTGCGGCGCGCAGGCAATTGTTCATACAAAAGCAAATCAATACAATTTTCTTTGGAGGAGGAACCGCTTCTCTTCTCCCCGCAGAGACCATATTTGCGATTCTGGAAATGCTAAGGGCAGAGTTTTCATTTAGTCCGGAGATTGAAATTACTCTGGAAGGGAATCCGGAGAATTTTACTCCGGGGTATATTGCCGCAATTCAAGATGCCGGCGTGAATCGAATTCATGTGGGCATTCAATCCCTGCGCCCTCACACGCTCAAACAGTTGGATCGGTATTATGACGAAGAACGTTATGCGGCAATTGTCCAAACCTTAAGCGATTCTGCAATTGCGAATCGAGGTGTTGATTTGATGTATGGGGTGCCGGGCCAGGCGGAAGATGAATTTTACCAGGATCTCGATACGCTCCTTGACACTGGTATTTCCCATGTTTCTCTGTACTCGCTGACCGTGGAACACGGGACTCCATACGATGTAATGGTGCGTAAAGGCACAGCTCCGGCGCCCAATGACGAATTGCAGGCTAACATTTTTGAGTATCTGCCTGCTCGGATGCGCGAACGTGGCTTTATTCACTATGAAGTTTCAAATTTTGGAACACCCGGAAATTTGAGTCGGCACAATTTGCGCTACTGGCTGTACGAACCAACTCTTGCCCTCGGACCCGGGGCCCACGGTTTTAATGGAACTCATCGTTACGCAAATGTTAGAAACACACCAGGCTGGCAGACCGCACCGACTGCAGCTGCCCTTGACCTCCACGAACCGGCGCTTGAATTACCGCTCTGTTTTCTACGGATACTTTTGCCCATGGATCGCAGGGATCTTGAAGCATTGATTGAAGCGGAAGTTCCTGGAAAATCGCCGGCAGTAATGAAGCTTCTAGAATCATGGACGAGCCTTGGATTTTCAAGTTTCGATTCTGCATTTCAGTGGAATCTAAACGGGCTAATCCGCTTGAACGATCGCGTAATAGAATTGCAAGAGCTTTTGGAAAGCAATTCGTAATATCATAAAAAGCCAGGCCGTCGTCCGGGATACGCGATGGCTTGATTGACAATAGTATCATTGTGCGCCAGACTTGGTCATGCGAAATCAGGCAATTGTATTGGCTCTGGCTGGATTAGTCCTTGGATCATGCGGTGGAGAGAAGGGTCCGGTCGATCAGGCAAAACTGGCCTACTACAAAGAGACGTACGAGGCGAATCGCGACGACTTCAAACAAATTTGCGCCGGGATGAAACAGGATGGTGCGCAGGCATCGGCCCTGAGTATCCCATCTGCAACGGAAAAAGATCTGACAATTGACCTGTGCTATTTCCCGGCAAAAACACCGGGCGGAAAATTACTAATCATGACATCTGGAGTACACGGGATTGAAGCATACGCGTCGAGCGCGGTTCAACGCTTTTTCATGGATCGATTGCTTCCAAAATTGGACCGCACGAGCCTTGGAATCCTGATTGTACATGGAGTAAACCCATACGGATTTAAACATGCGCGGCGTGTCACGGAGAATAACGTTGATTTGAATCGTAATTTTGATGAAACTCCTGAGCTCTTTAGAACAAAAAACGAAGGGTACACTAAAATAAACTCGCTGTTGAATCCTAAGGGCAAGGCCAATCCAGAAAGCCTTGGAGATCGTTTCTTTCCGGTTCGCGCAATCTACAACATTCTGATTTATTCAATAGGTGCGTTACGTCAGGCGGCATTGCAGGGTCAATATGAGTATCCGGAAGGAATCTATTTTGGAGGATCAGGGTTTGAACCTCAGAAAGACATATTGACGCCTCGTTTGCGCCAGTTTGCCGATGCGTATCGCACTGTAATGTTAATAGATATTCATACCGGATACGGAGCCAGGGGTAAATTGCACTTTTTCCCAAACGCAATCAAGGATCCAGCCATTCGCAAACGGATTGAAACGATCTATGCAGGCTATCAGGTGGACTACGGCGATACTAAAGATTTCTATACAACTACTGGTGATTTCTCAGAATACCTGGGAAAAGTGTTTGCTGGTAAGGAATATGTTCCAATGGTATTTGAGTTTGGAACTCTAGACAGTCAGACAACGAGCGGTTCGATTAAGTCGATTCACAATATGATTCTTGAAAATCAAGGAAACAGGTACGGCTACCAATCAGATGAAAACATGAATGAGGTCAAACGTAGGTTTCGCGAACACTTCTATCCATCCTCACCTGTCTGGCGCACTCAGGTTCTCAATATATCAGAGGAAGTATTCCCCCTGGTATTGCAGAGATTTTCTGCACTTTGATTTTAGTGAGCCATATTTTCCAGGCGATAGAGACAGGCAGTGCTGATAGCTGCACTGTCAATTACATAGGCTGAGCAGTCCGCTGACCATCGCGCAAAGACACTCGCATCTTTCAATTTTACAAGAGCTCGCTCGTAGAGTATGCTTCCAAGCAGTCTGCCGGTAATAATCATCAAGTTCTCAGCCACACGCTCGCGCAAATCTTCCTCTGTTATTTGCCGATACTGTCGCACTGCGTTTTCCATCATTGCCCATTGTTCCAACAAGAACCGGGACGGAGATAGGACATCCGCATGCAATGATGTCAAATACTGGCGAAGGTTTCCATCCGATGCGAAACCTGCAGCAATGGCACCGGTTGCGATTCGCACATGAATCTGACTTGTGCCTTCGTAAATTGTATTGATACGCGAATCTCTAAACATGCGCGATACGTCGTAATCCTCTGTGTAGCCGGCACCGCCGTGAATTTGGACGGCAAGATTCCCGCACTTGTGTCCTTCTTCAGAACAGTAGTATTTGGCAATTGGCGTCAGTACCGACGCAAGAGGTCCCCAGACCTTAACGCGCTCGTCACGCCGAATCTCTCTGTCTTCTAAGCCGGCTTTTTCCAGGCGAATCTGATGATGCTGGTAATTGTCTACGACGCGCGCGGTTTCAAATGCAATTAGGCGCATAGCATTGACTTCACGCTGAATTTTGTGCAGCATCTCCGCCACTGCCGGAAACCCGGCGATTGCTTTGCCGAATTGAAAACGTTCGTTTGCGTATTTTTGACATTCGAAAAAGCCACCGGCTCCGCCCCCAGGGCCTCCCGCAGCGCTTGCAAGTCGCTTGAAGTTTGTCATACCGGATGTGTATCGTGTAAGCCCCAGACCTTCTTCTCCCAGAATCTGTGCTGGCGTATCCTCATAGACTACTTCGCAAGTCGGAGAAGCATGAATTCCCATTTTATGCTCAATGCCAGCTATCGTTACATTCTTGCTTGTGGTAAGAAACACGGAAAGCCCGCGAGCACCTCCGCCGGGCTTTCCCGTGCGCGCAAGCGTCAGAAGAGTGCAGGGATGTGGACCAAGGCCGCAACCTTGCGAGATAAATCGCTTGGATCCGTTCAGTTTGTAGGTGCCGTCCGGCATTTTCGTTGCAGTAGTGCGCACACTGTTTAAATCGGAACCTGCATCTGGTTCAGTGAGAGCCATGGCGAATAACGTGGATCCGGAAGCTGCGCTGACCGCAAACTCTTCTATCTGTGCCTCGGTTCCGTATCTTGCAACGATTTGGGCTAGATTGAGTAGTGTAATCGTCATGCAAAAAGAAACATCGCCGCGAGCCAGAAGCATGACAAAGAATGCGCCCACAGTTGCAGGCAAGCCCAGGCCCCCGGCCGAGCGGGAGATCGAATAGGCCATGAGTCCGGTTTCACGAAATCGTTCATATACAGCCAGCGTCTCTTCCGGAAAGATCACCTGCCCGTTTTCATACTTGAGTGGGAGGCGGTCCATTGTCTGAGAAAACTGAGAAAGGTCTCTTCCGCAAAACTCGCCCATAGAATCCAGGCAGGATCTATACAAGTCGACTGCCTCTTCTACGCTGGCGGGCGCCATTTCAAACCGCGGATTTCGCGAGGTAAGAAAAGCTGCATGATCTGCGAAATCTCCTTCAGATTGCTTTATTATCTCTGGCCAGTCGATCAGAAGATCGAAGAAGATTTTTAGGTCCTCATCGTCCTGGAAGTAGTTATTTGCAATCATGCGTCAGAGTCCAATTGTCGCGAACATCAGCAAAGAAAATTCTGTGAAAGCCTGGATTAGCCTGAATCTGGATACCCGGACAAGAAGTAAGATCGCCTAACGTCTGAGTCCGGCTGGAAACCGCACG
This sequence comes from Spirochaetia bacterium, assembly GCA_021413825.1. Taxonomy (GTDB): domain Bacteria; phylum Spirochaetota; class Leptospiria; order Leptospirales; family Leptonemataceae; genus JAEUSB01. Next base: position 37,656 of record JAIOPQ010000020.1, read on the forward strand.
CGGCGATCAAACGTTCAAGCCGACTAAGAGACTAAATGCCCTTTACGACTGTGGAAATTGCCAGTATCAAAAATCCAATTACAAGCAACCAGAAGGCGTACGGCGTGATAATTGGTAGGGCTATGAAATGTCCCAGAATACCGAGTCCGCCACAGATTGCGCCGGCTGTCCAGGTCAGGGAACGGGGTGCGTTTGTTTTCAAATTTGAATCTCCAGACCGTGGATTCGCACCTTAAATGAGTTCTGTCAACTTCTATCCGTTCTAACAAGGCGAAATCGACCCCGGAGGAATTGTTAGGAGGAGGTGTTTACTCTTACTCGGCTGGCTTTTCTACGCTTTAATTAGCTTCGCAGATTACTTCCTATTGACGCGTCAAAATCGCCGAGCTTTTCTGTAATAGATGCGCGGGCTATTGGCCACTATCGCGATTCTTCTGAGTGCTTGCAGCCAGGGGAGCCAGACACCTCCGCCCACAGCTGTGGCAGGGCAGATAGACTTGCGCACCGCCTCGTTCGCTGAAAATGACATTCAACTCAGTGGCGAATGGGCGTTTTATCCGGGCATATTTCTTAGCACTGAGTTTCCGGCGCCCACCGCATTTCTGAAAGTTCCGGCGGTCTGGAACGGACAAAAACTAGCTGAGCGCGAACTCCCGGGATTTGGCGCAGGCACGTATCGCCTCCAGGTTTTGCTACCTTCGTCG
>JAIOPQ010000130.1:0-23395 GCA_021413825.1 Spirochaetia bacterium
AGGGATGCACGATGCGGGCAACTCCTTCTCTTTACTGAACTACATCGTCTGGCTGATAGGTTTGAATGAGCCCTGTCCTGCCTTTGAGGCGAAGGGGTGTTTGCTTCGTGAAATCGAATTTATTCTGTGTTGCAAGATAGGTTTTCTCATCGCACAAAATCGTTTCGGCATTTACCATGAGTCGTGCTGCTAGATTGACGTTTACGCCGTGCATTGTATATTCGCAGCGTGTGTCGTTCCCAACCGTGCCGCAAAATGCCCTTCCCGACGCGACGCCAACACTGGCATTGCGCGAAATAGAACGCAACGCGCGTCTGATGTCGAGTGCAGCAAGTACACCGCGCTCGGGATCATTGTCGTGCACCAGGGGTGGGAGTCCAAATGCTGCCAGCAGTATTGCGCCTTTTTCATCTACGCCGAATCGATTGATGCTCCCCTCATGTCGGTAGATGCATTCTTGCATAATCAGCATGATGATCTGCACGTCAGAGAGGGCCGTCTCCTTGGTGTATTTGAAATCTTTGACTTTGCAAAATAGAACCGTCAGCGGCCTAAGTTCTGCCTGCGGCCCGCTTGACTCGTCGACCAGAATGGCTCGTGGGATGTAAACATTGAACGCATCCTGTGCGCCGGCAGGCACGTCCGTCCTATGCAGTGGACCAGGAAGCGTAGCAGGATCCGGTGTTGCCACCTTCAATCGCAAGCCCGTTATGCGACGACCTTCACCGGCCTGTTCCATTATTGCAGATGCAGCCGGAGACAAAACAACTTCCCCGGGATCCGCCAGGGTCCCGGCCTTTCCCGCGTCTCCCATGGGCGCACCGGCAATCAGGAGTTCCCAGCGATCGCGGTATCCCCCCAGGTGCAGTTCATGCAGATTTCCGGAACCGACGCCCACGCGCAGCGCAAGGAGCTCGCCTGGAGCTACTTCATATTTATGTAATTGCTTTTGAATGGATAGGCCGCAATGAATCGCAGCGCGCACTGCGCGATCGAGATTCCCGTCTGCTTCTGTTTCCCATACTGCAAACACCGCATCGCCAGCGAACTTAACAATGTCTCCACCGTGTTCGGTAATAATATCCACAAGACGCCCAATGTAAATATCCAGATACGCAGCTAGCTTCTTGACGCCCATTACGGGATCTTCTCGCGTTAGGCGCTCAGCAAGGATGGTGAAGTTTTGCATGTCCGCGAAGAGAACCGCGCCCTGAAAATTGCGCGAAAATGGCTCATCGAGCGGGTGCGGATGCTGTTCCAGGTGAACCAGCAGTCGCTGCGAGGCGTACTTCGCCAGGGCTTTAACGTTCTCGTGCACTGAGACACAGTGGAAAACGTGCCCCTTGAGAGTCCAGCATTGTCGGTATTAACCTGAACCGTCTTAGTGCCCAGTTTTTGCCTGGCCCGCAAGACTTGACGTCCACATCCCGCCGCGACTTCTTAAGTCTTGAGCCAATCGCGAACGACTTCCCTTGTTTTCTTTTACCTGAATAGCTTCCTGACCCTGCTCGTGGGTAATATGTATGTGTATGCCATGATCATTTTCTCGCGGGCTCTGTCGTCTTCGGACGGATTCACGGGCCTGGTTTATGTTTGTAATTATGTCCCGGCCTTGTTGATCAGTTTCTACGCTGGAACCGTCCTTGATCGATTCCCGAGAAAGCGGATTTTGTTTATTTTCCAGACATCGTTTATCATTACCTCAGGGATTCTGGCTTTCGCCGTTGGATATCCCGGCTTTGAGAGCGTAAGCCGCTGGTTATTGCCGCTTTTGATGCTTGTGAATGGCGCTGCTCTTGCCTTCATTATCCCCGGACGCATGGCGCTTGTTGGAAACCTGGTTGAGCCTAAGAACATACCGCGCGCGACTATGTTCTTGCATGTGATGATCATCATAGGATTTGGCCTGGCACCCGCTGTCGTGGGAGTGGTTAAGCAGCACTACGACTGGCAAACTCTGTTTATTGTGATAGGCTGTCTCTACTTCGTTGCGTACTTGTTTTTGTTTCCAGTTAAACCGCAACTGGACGTTAAGGGGCCGGTACAGAACGCATTGGAAAGTTTTAGGGAAGGAATTCGCTTTATTAAGTCGCAGCGTTTGATTATGGAGCTTTTGCTTTTTACTTTCGTTGGACTTGCAATCGTTGGGCCAATCCAGGTGCTTGTCCCGCAATTCGCAAAAACAGTCCTTGAATTGAACGAACAGCAGCGCGGGTTCTATGTGACAACACTTGGCGTTGGGCTTCTGTTAGGTGGAATGGTCGCACAATTTTTGGGACACAAGTTTCCTCGGGGTCCGCTTATGGCTGTCTGCTCGCTAATCAGTGGGGTTGCAATGGCAATTCTAGCTCAAATCGACCATCTTGTTCCATCTGTCTTATTGTTGGGCGCCGCCGGTGTGTTTGGCGGAACTATGAGTACTCTCATACCAGCAGCGATTCAATCACAAACACCAGATGAGTCGCGCGGCCGAGTGATGAGCATTTACACATTGATCTTTCAAATGACACCCGCAGTTACAGGATTTGCACTCAGCCAGCTGGCAGATGTGATTGGTATTCCGCATACGCTAGTAGTCTGCGGCGCAATGATTGCTACCTTTTCTTTGGCCGGCATACTATTTCTTCCTGAGCTCAGACGATACAGATAAAGAGATTAATGTAGCAAGTTGCTAGCAAGAAAGAGAAAGTCCGTGATCGTCTGAATCTGTAAGGATTTCAAATGCAGCGTTATGCGACGAATCTAGAATATCAGCTGAAAGCCTGTCTGGCGTCTTTATTTCCAGATGACAGGAAGCGATTTTGGAATTGAGACAATACTTAAATCCGCCTGGCGGATTGTAATATTTCAGGCAAATGAAATCGTTTCGCGTAGCTCGAATTTGTCCCTTAATCTGGATCTCCGGAGTATTCGCCTGAAAATCCCACCAGAAGTACCCAAAACTTGCGCGCCTGAGGGTCTCTATCAAGCTATTTAGACGATACTCCTTTCCCCTATGGCGCAGAACAATTGGAGTCATAGCCGGTGTCCAGATCGGCCCTATTTTCAGACGAGCAGTTGCAAGTTCCAAAAACGTTTCCGGAAATTTCTGGAAGCCGGCCACCTGTCCCCAGGCATAGTGATCCGTATGCTTTGAACCCCAGTTATGATTCTGGCTTCCAATCCAGTTTTCAATTGGAATGGATCTGCCGTTTACTTTGAGATTTCCGTTAAACCTGGCAAGGGGATGTCCAACGAGTACTTTTGCCCTGGGGAGTGCGGCCTGATACATTGACAGAGGAAAGTCGAATAACGGTTGGTGATCCGTGGTAAAGCTTAAATCCCATTCAATTTTTCCGTTTGAATGGACAGCGTCCCCACGCAGTTTTCCATCAGACAGAATCGAATCTGAGACTTTAACGTTAAACGATTTTTGATCAAAGCTGCATTCAGACATAGGAAACTCTGATTTGACTGCTGTATGCTGCCCTGTCTGCCCATCGAAGTAAATGGCCCACAACTCTCCGATTGCATTCTCTGGCTGTTTGTGTGGATTGAAGATCGTATAGCGGATCCAGAAGGCCAACGGCAGTTCCGGATGATTGGCTCGCTGGAAAAAGCTCTCGTAGTGCCCCTGGATCTGTCCTGGACTAAACCGGCTAAAGTTGAAATTCGTAAGTATTTCCTGACCCACGGGCAATTCTCCGTCAGCCAGTCTCAATGGGCAACAAAGCTGGCGGGATTCCGGGAAAAGAATTGCCAACACTTACCGTGGCTGTCGTAGTGGCACTTAATGACACTCTGTCATTAAGGCGAGGTATCTCATGACGATTGAGCAATTTGCAGCCGCTGCGGGCCTGTTTTTCCTGGGTGGGCCACTCCTGGTGGAGGTCGTAGGCTATGCCTGGCATCGTCTGGCTGAACATGCGGGTATCATGGGTGACATTGTTCGCTACAGGCATCATCTGCATCATGATGTGAAATATCCTCTTACGAGCTACAAGTCTACGGTGGAGGAAGGGTATTTTGATTCGCATTCCTGGAGTTGGTACGTCCTCGGTGGTTTGATTGGGGTTGGATGCGTTGTGTTTCTATCCTGGACAAATGCAATCGCAATGATTGTAGGCGGGCTAATCTACGGGCTAGGCATCGTTGAATATTTCCATCGCGCGTTCCATTTGAAGGGGCATTGGCTGTACAAGTTCCAGTGGTTTCGTAAGCTTTCGCGTCTGCACCATTTACATCATCTAATGCGTTGCAACTATGGAATTGCATTCTTTGGCATGGATCGATTATTTGGAACGTTCAAGTCTGAGTGGAATGGAAAGCTAGATGAGCAGTTTCCCAACTACGACTCAAATGTGGCTTAAGATTCCGTCAATGATTCCATATTGCATGGCTTCCTGGGATGATAACCAGAAGTCGCGATCCGTATCTTTCTCAATTTGAGCAAGACTCATACCCGATCGATCTGCAATGATTCGATTGATTCGTTCGCGGTCTTTTCTGATTTCCTCTGCGTGAATTCGCAAATCAGTTGCGACAGCTTCTAATCGACCCATGATATGAGGTTGATGCAGCATGATCCTGCTATTGGGTAAAGCAAAACGACGCCCCGGTTCACCAGCTACGAGTAGTAGCGCACCAAAGCTTGCAGCCATTCCAAGGCAAACCGTTGAAACCGGCGCTTCAATCAAGTTCATGACGTCAAGGATGGCCATTCCGGAAACGTTGGCACCACCAGGGCTTTGAATGAACAGAGTGATTTCTTTTTTTGGATCTCTCTGTGAAAGTAAGAGTAATCGATCGATTAGATGTTTTGCAGACGAATCTTCAACCGGGCCCCAGAGAAAAATCCTGCGGTCTTCTAGATGACGCGTTGCAATAGACTCTTCTAGATGGGATGAATGCCTTGTCTGCTCTTCCTTGCTGCGTGAAACCGATTGTAGCATGTCATTCGTTGAAATTGAAATCATGCTGCCCTCAGTTCTGTTGCAAATAAATTCCGCATCTTTTTGAAATCGTTTCTTGCACGCTTCAAACGATTCTTAACCGTATGAAGTGGAATTTTCAGCTCATCAGCGATTTCTTTCTGCGGGCGGCCTTGAACAAAGAATGCCTGCGCAATGGAGTGATCCAGACCAGAAAGGGTTGCGATGACTTCAAGCAGTTCCGGCTTATCAAGCCGCCTCTCCTGGATGCGCGCATCTTCAATTTTGTTTAATTTTTCAGGAGATCGCGGGATTTCTGTTTGTTTGCGCGTGATGCGATCGCAATATTTTACTAGAATTCTGGCCGTCCACGCAGCAAATGCAGCGTTGTGTTTTAGATCACCCAGCCTTTTATGGGCCTCAAGCAGCGTTTCCTGAACTGCGTCTTCTGCCAGATGACCGTCACCGAGGATTGAACTGGCGCGATGCAGCAATGATGGTCTGAATCGTCGCACAATTTCCGCAAAGGCTGGCTGGCTACCTGATCGAGCCTGATCAATCAGATTCTCCAGTGGGCGCGCGTTGATCGCTATTTCCCTCAGACTGTTACCATTGCTTTCCACGGTTGCCTCAACTTGTCTCTGAAAGACCCAGTAAAGAGGGCAAAGGAGTACCCGGGGAGTTTTTTTTCAATTTTTTGCTATCAGGCCTGGTAGCGAATCCGCGCAGCCGCAATGACAGCCATGACAGGGGCAATGGCTATTCCAATGATTGGAATAAGCAGTGTGAGTAGAAATCCCATTCCTACCCCGAGAATTTCCCAGCGATATTTCCTGTTCAACTCGCTGCGTTCAGCCATCGTATCTGATTCTTTTTCAAATATGAAATCGAAACCAGACTTTCCAAGGATATATGAGTTTACAAAGAACATGATGAATGGTTGGGCCGGGCCGATCGGAATCGTAATAAGAAAAATAAAAAAACCAATGAAGGATGCAAGCAGCCCAAGCCAGCCACCAAGCAATGCACTTCTGAAGTCAGCGCTAAACGTAGTTGTGATTTCCTTTCCAATCAAAACCGTTTCTGTGCGCGCAAGGATAGGGCCAATGAATGGGATCACAACTACCGATGCCACAGGACGGTAAACTATCAAAACCAGGAATATCCCGGTGAGGATCATAAGCACCCGCAGTACTTTTCCAAGAAAATCGGGAAGATTAAATCGAGCGTCCAGGTTTGCAAACGCAGCTTGCGCCAGATCCCCTGAAGAGAATATGACAGCTCCAACAAGTATGACACCAACGCTCAGTCCAACCAGCGCGGGTAGGACTGCAAGGCCGAGCATTGAATGCTCGCCCATGAATGCCAGACTACTTGCGTATGCGCGAAACCCTTTGAGGATGCGTGAAAACATTAGCCCACTTGCATTTTTCCGTGGGTCTCTCCACGTTCAACTATAGTGATTTGATTTTGCTTATCCACATGAACAACTGTAGCTTTGTAGTCCTGTGGAATTTCCTGCGGTTGGAATAATCCGTACGCCATGACGATTACAAGATCACCTCTCTGGGCAAGACGAGCGGCGGCGCCGTTCAAGCAAACCATTCCGCTTCCTCGCTCGCCTTCAATAATGTAGGTCTCAAGGCGAGCACCGTTAGTAATATTTACGATGGATACTTGTTCATATAGATAGAAGCCACCAGCTTCAATTAGATTTCTGTCCAGAGTCAAACTACCAGGATAATCCAGTTCTGTTTGCGTTACGGTGGCTCGATGAACTTTTGCTCTACAAAGCGAAACTAACATAAGAATTCCTCAAATAACCCTTTCATTTTCGCCGCGCTTACTCACATAGTTAGCGCTAAAAGGAATCTCAACACGCGCAATCGTGCGTTCCGGCAAGGTTGCAATCCTAAACAGGGCTGCGTCCAATCCTTCTCCCTTCATCATGATCATGATCAGTGCAATACCGAGACCGGCACCCTCGGTGTTATCCATATTATCCATATAAAACTCCGCAATATCGTTGTAGGCCATGCTTTTCTTCATTTTTTCCCGGAGACGCCTTTCTTCTGCGGGAGCAATCGGAGTATTGTTTTCAATTTCAACGCACAATCCATCGTCACTATGTGTCAGAAAAATCTTTACATAGATTCCCTTCTGTCGCGATTTAATGCCGTAGATTTCATTCATCTCGTCTGAGAAGGCTTGCTTGAAGGCTAGAATGCCCTTCTGATAATCCGAATCGTCGTTTATATCGAGGCCGTGCTCATCAAAAAATAGTCGCTTCTGGTTGGCTTTGACTCCATTGATTGCAAGCTCTTTAGTGATCGTGTAGACCATGTCTAGCAGCCGTTCTTTTTCATACCGAGTCAGGATGAGCTTCAGGATATGAAGGATATATTTTTCGACTTTTTCATTGACTTTACTGGACTGGAGAGTCAATTCTTGGCTCTGATTCAAGATCAGGCGTATGTTCTGTTCCAGCTCGAAAAAGCTTTTGCTCATAAATTTACGGTTTCCGGCCAGAACTCTGTACATATTGACTACTATCAAGTCTGATTCATGGAGTTAAAACTTGCCCGTTTCCACCCCTCAGGCCTCTGATCCCAAGAATCAGCCCAAACGGGTTGTATTCATGGATCCTGTACTCTCAGCCGCCGTTCCAGCAGGAATTGAAAAACTGCCACTCGATCATCTTTTCGGAACTAACGGCATGGGTTCGGGGCTGGCGCTCGGGGTAGCGGTGCTTCATCAATCTACATTTGATTCGCATAAGGCCCAGGTCTGGAACTGGATTCTGTCGCATCCTGAAATGGAACTCCGCTTCATTGTACTCTCTCCAGAAGATCATGCCAAAAGTTATTTTCGCCCCATTCCAGAAGAACTGATACACCTGGTTTTACCGGCAACGGTGTCGGCACAGGTGCTGGCTGACGTAATCGATGGTGCATTTCATATTCTAAAGCTTCATAATGATAAAGTAAATTTACAATCCAGACTTGCACTCAGTTACCAGGATATTCGCAGGCTAACACGCGTTGGCCAGGCCCTTGCTACTGAAAGAAATTTTGAAACCCTGATTGGACTGATCCTACAGCTGGCGCGCGAGATCGTTGCAGCGGATGCGGGTTCTATCTATGTGGTGGAACGACCAAGAAATACTGACAGGCCAACGCATCTGCGTTTCAAAAAGTCTGTGATGAATCTTGCCGCAGACGAATTCTTGCTTCCAATAGATCGCAATTCGATCGCAGGCTATGTTGCACTGAATGGGCAACCGCTCATGATTGAGAATGTTTATGCCCTTACGGGCCAGGAAGAGTATAGTTTTAATTACGAGTTTGATCGTCTACACAACTATTACACAAAGTCTATGATGGTAATTCCAATGAAGAACCATCGCGATGACGTCATTGGTGTAATTCAGCTCATCAACAAAAAACGCAGCGCAAATCGTAAAATGACGCTCGAAGATATGAAGGGTAAGGAAGTCATACCTTTCACAGAAAATTGCCGGGAGCTTGTGAGTGCTCTGGCTGGACAGGCTGCCGTTGCAATTCAAAATACAATTCTGGTTCAGGATATTAACAATCTATTTGAGGGTTTTGTAAAAGCCTCTGTGTTCGCGATTGAACAACGGGACCCAACTACATCGGGCCACTCGTTCAGGGTGGCTGAGTTTACCGTTGGACTGGCAATGGCTGTAGATCGTCTTACTTCTGGAAAGTTTGCTGCACTCCATTTCTCTCAGGATCAGGTTCGAGAATTACGTTATGCGTCATTGCTCCATGATTTTGGGAAAGTAGGAGTGCGCGAGAACGTGCTTGTTAAGGCTAAAAAACTTTACGAACACGATATGGAATTGATTCGCTGGAGATTTCATTATCTCAGAAAATCAATCGAGAAAGAGTACCTTGAAAAGAAACTGAAATACATTAAGGAAAATGGTAACATTGGATTCTCTCAGTACGAAAAATACCTGGATCTAGAATTCCGCGAAGATATTACCGATGCAAACGAGTTTTTCCGGGTAATCGCAGATTCAAACGAACCATCCGTTATGGAGAGCGGAAACTTTCAGAAGCTAGAGGAACTGGCTATGAAGAGAATCCGCATGGATGACGGGTCGGAAGTTCCGTTCTTGAAGGAAAACGAACTTGTGAGCCTGTCTGTACGCCGCGGGAACCTCGATCGGGCCGAGCGCCTCGAAATAGAGTCCCATGTAAGTCACACCTACAGATTCCTGATTCAAATTCCATGGACCTCGGATCTAAAACGCATTCCCGATATTGCGCATGGACATCATGAAAAGCTCGATGGCTCAGGCTATCCGTTGGGCCTAAAGGCGCATGAGATTTCGCCACAAACGCGCATGATGACGATTGCAGATATTTTTGACGCACTAACCGCGCCGGATCGCCCATACAAGAAGTCGCTCCCGCTCGATAAGGCCCTGGATATTCTTAAGCTGGAAGTGAAAGACAATCACGTTGACCCGGACCTGCTGAATATATTCATTGAATCAGGCGTCTTCAGCCAGCAATTTAAACCCTGAGACTTTCTTTATCTGTTGTTCCTTTTCCTGGGGGAACCTGGTAAGAATACCAGGCCTACCAATGGCATTGGTATATCTACCTATATACCCGAGCCAGGTTCCATGCTACCGTTATCCATGCCTTTCCGCATGAGTCGTATATTGCGGGCCCTGCCGGGCGTGATCTTTGCTGCGGTGACAGCGGGCGTTGGATGCAAAGTCGACGTGGATTGTTACAAGCTCGATCCGTTATGCGGCGCCAATCTGCTTCTATTGTACTCTACACAAAATTATCCTTACATCAATGCCAGTCCCGGAGATGGAGCGCATGCAATCTTTTTGTCTGTGGATGGGCGTGTTCGCGCATGGGGCCTGGGATCGTCCGGACAACTTGGATACAACAATACTAGCAACGTAGGCGATTCAGCAAACACCTCAATCATCCGGGCTGGAGATGTGCCCGTAGGCGGGTCAGTAGTGCAGGTTGCAGCAGGCAATCTGCACAGCTGTGCGTTGATGGCGAACGGCGCAGTTCGCTGTTGGGGAAGCAACGTGAATGGCCAACTTGGTCAAAACAATACGACAAGTCTTGGAAATTCGGCAGCAACTTCCATTATCAGCGCGGGCGACATTTCACTTGGAGGAGTTGCAACCCAGATTACCGCGGGCTATGGGTTCTCTTGCGCACTCCTGACCACCGGCAATGTTCGTTGCTGGGGTTACGGCAACAGCGGACGCCTTGGCTATAGTGCGGCTACAGACGTGGCCGTTTCCCCGGCAACCTCCATCCTTGCAACGGGCGACGTTCCTGTGGGAGGGAGTGTACGCCAGATTTCTGCAGGTCTGGGTCACACTTGTGCGCTCCTAACGACTGGCGCGGTCCGCTGCTGGGGCGTTGGGTCCAGCGGAGAACTTGGATATAGCAATACAAACATTGTTGGAAACGCACCGGCCAGTTCGATCATCAATGCCGGTGATGTTCCCGTGGGTGCTTCGGTAGAACAGATTGCAGCCGGTCGTCTGAGTACCTGCGCCTTGCTCACAACTGGTGCAGTTCGATGCTGGGGTTCCAATCCTTCCGGGCAGCTGGGCTACAACAATACAACAAATGTTGGGGATTCACCCGCTAGTTCAATCATCAATGCTGGAGATGTCCCGTTAGGCGGAAGAGCAACGCAAGTGGTAATGGGTGACTTTCATGCATGTGCTCTTCTGACAACCGGATCGGTTCGTTGCTGGGGGGACGGTGCACCGGGTCAATTGGGTTACAACAGCGCCACAAACGTTGGTAATTCAGCGGCCTCATCAATCGTGAACGCCGGCGATGTGCCGTTAGGCGGCAAAGCAGTTCGAATTACGGCCGGGGAGGGGTTTACCTGCGCTATACTCACAACCGGAGGCGTCCGATGCTGGGGCGGGAATGGTTCGGGGATGCTTGGTTACAATCACACCGCAAACGTAGGTAATTCTGCCGCTGCGTCGATTATCCTTTCTGGTGACGTTCCGATCTTCTGAAGCAGGAACGGCCCCATAGGATCAACCGCGTGGCAGGTCCGAACAAGTGAACGCACCCGCCAGCGGAAGTAGCCAGAAACCGTCTATGCGCTTCTGCGTATCAAAAGCAAACGGAATACAGCAATGTGAATCACGATCAAAAGCGGCGCATACGCGGTGAAAACGACAAACATCATTCCTGCCTGGGCCGCAATCTTCAGACTCAACGCTTGAAAGGACGCGAAGAGAAGATCAACGAAACCCTCAAGATTGAAAACCCAGACAACAGGAATCGCCAATCGGGAACCCCGTCCGAGAAGCACATATCCGAGCAGGGCCAGGATGGCCGCAGTAAAGTCACCCCAGACGGCTGGGAAAACAAACCCTTCCGGCATATCAGGACCTACCACACGCGGTATATACATGGACATGCCGATGAAGCGAAACACATTAATCAGCAACAGTATTTGGAGGGTTTTCGAGACATTTCCCTTGCCCCGGGGCAAAAGAACATCCTTGACGATGAGCGTACCTGCTATCGCACCCATAGTTGAAGCGAGCAAAAAGTAGTATTTTGGTTCCATGTAACCGTATTACGAACGAACGTTCGTTCGGCAAGTGAGATTCGCTCCCTTCCGAACGTTCGTAAGTTCTTGATTCCGGGTGAGTCCACAGACAGCTAGTTATTATGTCAGAGAATCCCGAATCGAAGCGCAGGATACTGAGCTTTGCCGCAGATTATGCCTCTCAGCATGGCTTGAATGACCTGACATTTGGTCAATTGGCTAAAGCCACGGGCATGAGCAAAGCTGGCCTCCACGGGCCATTTGGATCTAAAACAGGTCTGCAACTTGAGACCGTCCGATTTGCAATGGGAATTTTCACTGAGCACGTAATTGTGCCCGCCCGGAAACGGCCTGCGGGGATTGAGCGGGTCCAGGCTTTTTGTGAAGCCTGGATGAAGTACGTCGACGATAGGGTGTTCCCGGGTGGCTGTTTTTTTGGCCGGGTTACCATGGAAGGTGAATCCTTGCAACGGGAAGTAACGGAGGAGATTCTCCGTGCATTTGAATTGTTTCGCCGGTTTTTAACCGGTGAGTTGCGCAAAGAGCAATCGTTCAAAGGATCATCGGCTACCGTATTTGCCGACCAAATCCTGGGGCTCGTGATTAGTTACAATTGGGCTGTGAGTTCGCTTTACCACAAAGAGATCGCAGCCAGCATTCGCTCCTTGATTCGTGAGAAATTTGCGCACATTCCCGGCGCGACGTAACGCCGATTTGTTGACCTTTGGCTGAACAAAAACGGAGAATGTATTGTCAAAGGGTAGCGTTGGACCCAAGCTCACGTTCGAGGTGATTGATATGAAATACCTTTTGCTTTTGTTTGTCACAGTCTCTGTTCTGTTCTCGGCTCAACTACGCGCGGAAAGTTGCGCAACTGGTATGGGCACGGTTTGTATGGACGGACTGCAGCGAGGCAATTCTGTAACGTTGACTGCAACCAATCGTGAATCGTATGAAGTAACCATCACTGTGAATGCGACGCTGAAGAATATGCGTTCATCGGTACCTCTTCCTTACACCAGAACACTTCCGGGAAACTTCAACGGACCGATTGCCACGCTTACGGCCAACCCAACTGGAGCTTGGACCTGGTCGTATCGTTTTAATTGGTCTCCGGGCTCTCTGAATGCACGCCATGACCCGGCTACGATCTACGATCTACCGTATAAAGGAACGCAGCATGTTAACCAGGGGTTTCACGGATCCTTCAGCCACACTGGTGATTTTGAATACGCAGTCGATTTTGGAATGCCAGTTGGAACACCTGTCTATGCGGCCAGGGAGGGTCTTGTGGTTGGCACCAGGTCGAACATGCCGGAAGGCGGTCCAGATAGAAAATACCAGAACTCTGCGAACTTTGTTTTGATTCGCCATCCAGATGGAACGATTGGAAGTTATGATCATTTCAAAACTGGTGGAGTCACAGTTGCGGTCGGAACGCAGGTAACTCGCGGTCAATTGATTGGCTATGCTGGCATTACAGGATTCACTGGAGGCCCACATTTACATTTCGTAGTATTCCGCGCAAAAGATGGCATGAGCCGCGAATCGTTTCCGTTAAAATTTGCCACGGTTACTGGGACAGTGTCACCAGTTGAAGGTGCAGATTATTCATCCGTCGGCACAAGTTCACAAACCAATTTTCCTCCGAATCCTGTGGATACACCAACAGAGTCGTCTAACGTTACCGGAGCACTCAAGGTTTGCGGTTCCTTTGCCAATAACACACCTGCTGATTGTAGATTGGACTTTCGCACGTCAGAGAAAATCTATTTCTATGTTCCAATTCAAAAGAAAGGTGTCTATACTTTGAAGGCATCATTTAACAAACCGTTTGAAAAGTACATTCCGGTTGAAGTTGAAGTGAAAAGCGAACCAACCTGGAGCTTTTCATATTTCTGGATCACACCGTCCGCCGAGCGTAACCCGTCTGGAACGTGGGAAGCAACCATCTACGTGAACGGAAGGGTCGAGAATTCAGTGCGATTCACGGCCAGATGAACCGAATTCAGTCAACGGGGTGGATGTGTGCCGTATTTGGTTTCTGCCTGGCCAATGTCACCAGTTTGCACGCAGATCCGTTCGACAACAAGAGCGGCTGCTTTCTACTGTATAGTGCGCGCGCAGGTGGATTCCTGCAAGAAATTGGTGGGCAGCGTTGTCGGGATCGGTATGTGGCCTGCTCCACATTTAAAGTCCCGCTAGCCGTAATGGCTTTCGATTCGAAAGTCCTGAAAGATGAAACCGAGGTCCTGCGCTGGGACGGAAAGAAAGCAATGATTCCTGAGTGGGAGCGCGATCACAATGCAATCACCTGGATGAAAGAATCCGTCATCTGGTTTTCTCAGCGCCTAACACCACGTATAGGTGAAACCAGAATAATAAAGTATCTAAATGATTTTGACTACGGCAATCGCGATATGTCTGGCGGACCGACAGAGGCCTGGCTTGTTGCCCCAGATTCCCAGGGTTCTGCTCTTAAGATTTCTGCATATGAGCAGATCGAGTTTCTGCGCCGATTGTACTCCGGAACCTTACCGGTGAGCGATCGCGCAATGACTCTTACTAAGTCCCTGTTACGGATCGAAACAACTCCGGGAGGGTTTTCCTTCTCCGGAAAAACTGGATCAAACTTTTTCAAGGCAGCTCCGAATGAAAAACATCGCAGACGGCTTGGCTGGTTTATAGGAAGGCTGGCTCGAGGTTCAGGGTCAACGCCTGAAGAGTATTTTGTGGTAACGACATTCCATGATTTGGAATCTACAGACGATACAGTCTTTGGCGGCCGGCGTGCTCGAGAAATTACGAAGGAGTATCTCAAAGCACGCGGCCTCTGGTAGAATCCTGCGTGGCGAACGCGTCTACTGACTATTTCTTTAAGAGCTTGAAAGCATGTGACCAGGAGCCACCACGCAGCCCTGGAATACACCAGAGCATACAAAGCGGTTCGATAGCCCGGGCCGACTGTGCTTCTCCCATATCCTCGGTCTCAAATCCGAACTGATCCAGAATTGTTCTCACCTTGCTTTTTGCATCTGGATTGTTTCCACAGATGAACATTGTGGGTTTCTGGCCTCCAAAGTCAGGATTTACCATGAAATGTCCGCCAATCATACTGAAAGCTTTTACAAAATAAGCGTCGGTGGCTATCGCCTGTAGATCTTCCATCAGTGATCGATTGATGGTAGTGAAGAATTTCAGCACGCCGTTTTCTGGTGGTACCTCTTCAATTGGATTTGTTGGATCTATGACAACCTTGCCCGAAAGATTCGAAATTCCGGCCTGACTGAGGACCTGTTTGGCAGCATTACCCTTAACCGCCAGGACCACAATCTGACCAAAGGCGGCGGCTTCTGCAAAGCTTCCTGCCGTAATTCTGGGCTCCTTTGAAAGGAATTCTTTGAGTTTTGATGTGTCTCTTGTTCCCATTTTAACTTCATAGCCGTGCTTTACAAATCCTGCTGCCAGGACTTGCGCTACTGATCCCGATCCTAAAACTGCAACTTTATCTGCCATCTTATGCTCCATTGGTAAACTATGCTCAGTTAATCGACGGCAGACCCATTTGCCCAATCAAAAAGGAATCCAACCGTTGTCAAAGGCTGCAGTTTACGGGCCTGTGAGGTAAGCTATTTCAACTTTGCGGGTAAGTGGCCTGCACTCTTTTCGAGTTTTTGAATTTTTGGGCTGATTACAAAAACGCAATAAGGTTGGTTAGGGTGTTTGCGAAAGTAGTCCTGATGATACTCCTCTCCAACATAGAATTGTTTCAGCGGGGCGATTTCCGTGACAATCGCCGACTGAAATTTCTTACGCGCAACTTCGCGCGATTGCTCAGCAAGTTTCTTTTGTTCTGCATTCGCATATAGAATTACGGAGCGGTATTGGGTGCCTTCATCGGCGCCCTGTCGATTCAGGGTAGTTGGATCGTGTACGTCCCAGAATATTTCAAGCAATTGTGCGTATGTTATCCGGGCCGGATCAAACGTAACTTGGACAACTTCTGCATGTCCTGTGTCACCACCAGAAACCTGTTCATAGTTTGGATTGGACGTTGTTCCACCAGCATAGCCTACAACTACGGCCTCTACGCCTGTGAAACGTTCATACAGGGCTTCACTGCACCAGAAACATCCCATGCCGAAGACTGCAGTTTGCCTCTTTGTTTGGGCCTGCGTCGACGAAAACGAAAGTAGCATAGCCCCCAAAACTAGAATTGCATGTTTAGAATGTTTCATTCTTATTTCCCCTGGAATAAACTCAGATACTCGCCGTATCCGGCTTCTTTCATTTTCTCTTTTGGAACAAAACGAAGGGACGCAGAATTGATACAGTACCTCAATCCCCCTGGACCCGGTCCATCATCAAATACATGTCCAAGATGGGAATCTGCTTTGTTGGATCGAACTTCAGTGCGAACCATTCCCAGTGTTTCGTCAGTTTTGTTCTTAACCGCACTCGCTTTGATGGGACGCGTAAAGCTGGGCCAGCCAGTGCCTGAGTCGAACTTGTCCGTTGAAGAAAACAGTGGCTCTCCAGATACGATGTCGACGTAGATCCCCTGTGCATGATTGTCCCAATAAGCATTCTTGAACGGGGGTTCAGTTCCGCAATCTTGAGTCACATGGTATTGTTCCGGTGTTAGCTTCGATTTCGCATCAACGCCGCCTGACGGTAGTGCCGCCAGTCCGAGCTGCTCGCGAATCTTCGCCTCAAGAACATTGCGCGGCATCGCGCCAGTATTATGGGCAGAGATATTTCCTTTTCGATCAATGAGCACCATAGTGGGAAGCCCTTGAGCCCTATACGCGGATACTACAGCGGGAATCGACCTTACAATTGGATAGTTGATCTGATTTCGCTTAACGAAAGCCTGAATTGCGGCCGGGTCTGCAGCCATAAGTGGGCCCGCAAGAATCAGCAGGGCTAAGGTGAATCGTTTCAGGTATTTCATATACTATATAGAGTCGCTCGCCGAAGCAAATGGTTACATGCAAGAGCAAAATCGGATACCTTTTTCCGTAATTTTCGTGTCTGCTGAGCGAGTCCTGATGGCACGACTGCAGAGAAAGTTGCAGGAAATTCTGGATTCAAGTCGTATCTGTCCTTGTAAACTTCAGGCTCGCTTTCCAGGATGCCTCTCATGTTCAATGAAATGCCAGTTAATCTGCGTCTGCTCTGGACTGATCTTTCGGGGCTGTTGGTTGCATTCGGCGAAATTCAGGATAGACTGGATCCTCCGCGCCTAATTGAATATGCAGACCGCATCACACCCTTGCGCTTGGCGCTTGAGAATTCGGTGGCTCAAGCAAAACAAATCGCGGCAAACACCACAGAGTCAAACTCCGCACAGATACTCATTCAGGCTGCAACCCAAGCCCTGCAAGGAGCAACACGATTTGAGGAGGCCAGGGTAGGCCCACATGAAATCATGAAGGCTTTTCAGGCCTTGCGACCTATCGCCCGATCGCAGGAAATTCTATATGACCTGGCAAATCATTTTGAAGAGGTATGTAAGCATTTTTTGCACCCCACGCGGACAAATGATACAGACCTACTGACCGCCCTGGGCGCATCCACGTTAGGCGACGTTCATTCGGACACAAAAGCCGAGCTTGGCGTTATTAATATGGAGAACCAGCGTGGCAAACGAGGCGGATACACAATCTATGTGCCCGAGTACTACACTCCGGCTCGTGCCTGGCCTCTAATAATCGCATTGCACGGAGGTTCCGGGCATGGCGCAGATTTCTTCTGGAGCTGGCTACGCGACGCGCGCAGTTTTGGATTCATAGTCGCGGCTCCAACGTCTCTGGGGCGGACCTGGTCTTTACATACTCCGGCTGTTGATGCTATGCGGCTCAATGGAATGCTGACTCATATTTCAGAAACGTGGAACATCGATACAAAACGCCTGCTCCTAACCGGAATTTCTGATGGTGGAACCTACGCTATGTTGCTTTCGATTGTTCATCAATCACCTTTCACTCATTTTGCACCTGTTGCAGCAGCGGTTCACGTGCTCATGAATCGCTCCGGTGTGATTGAAGCCCCCGTGAGAGATTTGCGAATCTACCAGGTGCATGGTGTGCGTGATTGGATGTTTCCGGTTGCAAGCGCGCGTGCAGCTGCAGCAGCCCTCGAAAAAGCCGGGGCCAGAAACGTTTATCGTGAAGTTTCGGATTTATCGCACAACTATCCACGCGACGAGAATGAGAAAATCCTGCGATGGTTTAGCCCCGAGGCGTTTCAAAAATAAGAACGCTGCGTTTGCGGGAGAAACGAGCGCGGCAAAGAATATGTCAACTGAGTCAAGCGGGGTAAGTCAGATTGTCTGGCTCAAAGGGGAAACAGATTGGAAGGGCAGGTAAGGTTAGAAGGGATTGAGTACTTGCGCGTCAAATAGCAATTCAAAAGAGTAATATTCTCCGCAGAGAGTAACGTCTTGTAGTGGACTACCTCTGCAATTTCACCAAACAAGACTTGTCCTCCAGTGGAACTGGCCCCAAGAGTTACAACCGATCCCGGTGTATAGCTCTGAATTGTGCCAGTGGTAATTGCGGTTCCGGCATCGTAGAAAGTTGGTGGTGCGGAAGAGGACCCTGTCACTGTGATTTGTACTGCACCGGAGGTAGTGTACAACGTCCCGGGTGTTACACCGCCGCAGCATCCAGTCTTGTCCATTCTGAAGTTATCAAACGTGTTAAAGTAAAGGCTAAATCCGTTACTTCCTCCAGTAGCGTTGTCAAAGTTAATAATATTTTGAAAGGTACCAAAACTGCTACGCTTAACTACAAATGCAAAAACGAAATCCTGAGAGAATCCGCTAACGTTCGCTGCAACCACTGAACTGGAATTGAAAGTAACTCCCGGCCGTGACCCAAAAGCATTGGACCGAAAGACTGGAGATCCGCTGGCAATTCCAAGGTATCCGTTTCCGGAGGAATCGGGCCAGGTATTAATGGTTGCTCCATCTATCTTCCCGGCAGCTGACGCATCGAACCAGAAGTTAAGCCCTGCAATCGATCGTGGGTTTAGAAAATCCAGAACCAACAGGGTCGCAAGCGGATTGCAGGAAGGTTCTAAAATTGAACAGTCGTCTACAACCTTACAGTTCGTAAGGTGAAGGCCAGATAACAGAATCAGGCTTAAAACGATTTGTTTGAAGACGTTGATTAGCGACGGCCTCACTGCTCATTTCCGAATGCAATGAATCCTGCGTCGTTTTGACTTGCGAATTGCGCGCTGATCCAATTGGAAGAACGCCCCGTGGTTTCAACACGAACCTCATCCAGGTCACCCGTATATGCCCTGGCTCCGGCAGCACCAGTACCATCTGCACCCATTCTGAAATTTGTATCCCAGTTTGAACGATCTGTCGTGGTTCCGGACGCACTTGCAACCAGCGCACCATCGAGATACAATTCGCCAACAGGAGCCGTGCCTGCGTCTCGCACAACTCCAGTCAGGTAATGCCAGTTAGTTGTATCTGTGAAACTGCCCACTGCTGTGAGTGCATTCACTTGTCCAGTGCTCTCAAAGCCGTAGAAGAAATTCAAGCAGTTGAGCAGCGGTCCTGAAAAATAACCCTGCGAGAGATGCATTTCGTGGCTCGTTGCAACATTCAAATTGCCCCAGCCGTTTTCACCATTCCTACCTTCCCATACGAAGTGCCTCAAGGAGTTTGTAGAATTTGTTCTAAACCATAGACTGAGCGTAACGCTGGTTGCAGTTTTAGGCGAATTGATTGGTGTTTGCACCATGCCTGCCGCAAACGCCTTGCCGCCAGAAAATTTACCAGCCACATCCGTAACGCCACCTGTAACTACGCCATTTGCGATATTAGAAGTTGAATCTGCGACTGAAGAGTTCAAGTGAAAAACGCCGGCAAAGTCTGAACTCCAGACGTTAGTCGCATTTTGTCCGTCTGCTGCACTTGCATTCCCGTAGTACATCCAGATGCAGTCCGCATTAGTAGACGCCTCAACCTGTGGAATCCGGACCCATACATATGAATTTCCGGCTTCGTTCCATGTTTCGATTTGATGCGAAATTGTAGTTACGCCATCGTTGTCTACAAAGCGCAAGTCCTGTCCTGAATTCTGCGTTTGATTGTAATCGATTCGAGTTGAGTTGAGCACAACGAGGGTTGGAAAATCATTCAGAGTTTCCGCACGCCCCGAATTCTGGATATTGAGCACACGCCTTTTTCCCCATGCGCTGAATTGTGGTGCGCGTGTTTCCTGACAGCCAGTGGATCCGGAGGAGCCTGAACTTCCGGCCAGTAAGAGTGCCAGGAACCCTGGGGGCGCGTCATATCTGGCGCAGTTATGACCGAGTATTGAAATGCAGAATGCTGCAAGAATCAATCTGAAACGGAACATGTTGTTACCGGTTTACCTTTTCCAATCGTAGACGTCTAGAGAATTCCGTGTAGGGGAAAACTCGCAGAAATTTGTGTGACTTTTCAATGTGATGGGATGGACAGATAGTTTTCAAGACCGATACTTAGTAAGTAATGCGTACTATATGGGTTCTTATTCCATTCGTGCTCATTTCTTGCGCGAAGTATGATAGCCCGGGCAGCTACCTGGCCTTGCTTGCACTGCAGAGTGGGAATAGCGTGTCCGTTGCTCCCTGGGCCGTGCCGGCATTTCGATACCGCAATAAGATTGTATTTGGCACCTCGCATTCCGCTCTTTTAAACAATCACACCGTTTCAGTGACGTTTGATAGCCGCACCAGCGGAGGCCAGGTGCAACTGGCCTCCGGCAATGATGTGCGGATTTACTGGCAGCCTGCAAGCGGCAGTGCCGTTGAACTGGATCGAGTCGGTTCTACCTGGAATTCTGCGACAACCAGCATTGACTTCAGACTGCAAGCTGCCCTGGCGCAGAATCTGAACGAGCCTGCAGATGGTTCGTACTACGTATATTTCGGAAACGCAAGTGCCGGCACTCCTCCCATCAATGAGATGAATGTGTATTATTTTGCGGATTTCTTTGACCGTGCAAATTCCACTACAGTCGGCAACGGATGGACAGAGTGGAACGGAGCTTCCAGAGATATGTATATTCAATCGGGTGCCCTTGCTGAAACGGGCAACGACCAGGTCATGGATGCTGGAGTAAAACAGACGTTTCCGCTTGGCCCAATTCCCTCAGACTTTACGCTCCGCTTTGATTGGGGCGTCGTTGGTGTTGTTCAAGCAACCTGGACTCAGTTCGTGCAGATTGGTGATTCTACTTCCATGCTAAATACGAATATGACAACAGGCGCGGGACCTTCGATTTACTTTGGGGAGGGAAACGGAATTGTTCCGGACATACTTTATAATATGGACTACAAATTTGCAGCAGCTGGACAACTTGAAAATACAGTCCTGCCGAACGATGCTGCAGCCTTCCAGGTTCTTGCAATTCGCCTGGTTGTAAATACTACGGCTCAAACGTACAACTACTATCGAAATAATACATTGATCTATTCTGGCGCAACGTATGAAAATCCGGTTACCAATCTGAATCAGATTCGCATTGCCATGGATAACTGGGGGGCGGGTTTGACCGCCTATACCTACGATAATGTACGCGTTTCCCTTTCTGTTGCTGATGATCCGGAGATGTCGCTTGGGGCCCTTGAGATTGTTCCCTGACGGCCGGTTTCATTTACTCGCTTGACCTGGGCATCCGCTTCGTTTCCAACTGATTGAATGAATTTTTTCAGAACTTCCAGTGCGCGGATTCTGCTGATGATCGGCGTATATATGCCCTGTTTTTTTACGTGCGGCGTGAATGCACGGACGGAAGAATCCAGTGACTTCGCAGCAGTTGTTGAGACTTCGCGCAAATACTATCAACTTGCCGGGCTTACATATCGTGTTGTAAACGGGCAAAGAATAAACCTGGATGTGTTTCGCCCAAGGCCAGAAGGTCCGCCCATGCCCGCGCTTGTGTACATTCATGGCGGCGGATGGATGACGGGAGATAAGGAACGAGCAGTTTTGCATGTAACACCTTTCCTGGCCAACGGATGGGTTGCGTTTAACGTTGAATACAGGCTTGGAAATGTTGCGCGGGCACCGGCGGGTGCGGAAGATTGTATTTGTGCTTTGAAGTGGATTTTTAAGAACGCGGCTACATATCGTGCTGACATGAATCGGGTTGTATTGATGGGTCATTCTGCCGGTGGACATCTGGCGCTGTTGTCAGCGTTTGCTCCAGAAATCGGCAAGGCATGCCCCGGAGACATGCCAAAAGTTCGCGCAATTGTGAACTGGTACGGGATAAGCGACGTGGCCGACCTGATTGATGGGGCTAATCGACGTGAGTATGCGGAGGGGTGGATAGGGAACGGACCAGGCAGGATGGAACTTGCAAATCGCCTATCGCCCATACGTTATATCCGCGCCGGCCTTCCTGCTGTGATTGCAGTTCATGGTGATCAGGATGACACAGTCCCGTTTGCGCAGAGCGTTCGTCTGGACGAAGCACTGCGGAAGGTTTCTGTTCCCACGAAATTAATTAGAATTCCGGGCGCAAAGCATGGACAATTTTCAGAGCAGCAGTACCTGGATGCATACAGACAAGTAGTCAAATTCGTGGATGCGAATTCAAAGTGAGAGAACTCATTGCAGTTGCCCTGCTTGTTTGCCTAATGCATCCCATGTTTTCAGAGGAGCCGGCTAGCTCGGGTCGCGTTTCCTATTCCGCAGACATAGCTCACTTCAATACAAACGTTCAGGTACCGGGTCCCCCTGTGGGCTGGTTCTGGTCGCACGACATTCAAGCCGATCAGATTGGCGCCCTTGCCTTGCCAGGCTATCAGATGCAACGGCTCACGGTCTACGGAAGTGGGAACCTTCGCCGTTTTGCGGCGTTTCTGGAACGCGGAGCGGCCGTGCGTTTCTATGCGATCGATTTGAAAGTGGATCAACTGCAAACGGAAATCCGAAATACACGCAGCAATGCCATTTCACTCTGCGTCGATGCATCCACAGCAGAGCCAAGGTTTACCGCGATTCTAGAAAAGAATGCAAGTCCATCTTCAACTGTTAAAGCCGATCTAAATGAAAGTGAGCTTCACAAGCTTATCAATGGCCCACAAAGCGTGGAAGACCTGGTTACGTATTCTAAAAACGGTGGGCGTAAATACGCCGTTATCCTGGGAAAAAAAGATTCTCCGTGGTTGCTCTTTACAGATCTATCGCGCAATGAAGTTGCGTCAAATCTTGATAAATCAAAAGCCAGGCTGACACGCATTCGCGCATATTCTGAAAATGGAAAAACGCGATATTCTGGAGTAGCAAAACCGGCCGGCTCCATGCGATGGTCCTGGTACACTGATCTAACCGCCGATGCTCTGGCAGAAAAACTTGAGGATGACAACGGTTACTTGTTGGATCTCGACGCAACCAGCGCAACTAACGGGCTTCGATTTACTGCAATTCTTGCAAAGCTGAAATAGTTCCGTTATCCGATTACTAGCGTTGCCAGGTCTTTGATTGTCAGTGGTTTAGTCAGCAAGCCTTTGACGTTTGGCATCTTGAGAGCTTTTTCAGTCAGTGCCGTATCAAGCGAGGCTGTAAGGATAAATATCGGTGGAACATTCTCCCGCTTTGCAAGAGCTTCAAGAAATTCCCAACCATCCATTCCAGGCATGTCCATATCGAGTAGAATTATATCCGGTGTACTTTTATCCAGGGCAGCCAGTGCTTTCCTTGCATCCTCAAATGTTCGAACTTCACTACCTATGTCGTTTCTGCGGATTGTGCGGGACGCGATTTCAAGAACAATTGGATCGTCGTCTATGTGCCAGATTATCATTTTGCGCCCTCTGAACGATCAGTGTTAGCGTCATTTCATTGGGCTATCAAAATAAAATTTGGTGCC
>JAIOPQ010000130.1:23405-30890 GCA_021413825.1 Spirochaetia bacterium
GAAGTTGCTGACTCGCGCATCCGATTAGCGCTTAACGTGAATCAGGAAGTCGGATTCTCCTTGGCCGCTACCTGTGTGGCCGCGACTGCATTGGCCCTTGAACGGGCTGTTTACGAACAAAAATGATCGTTGGAATCAAAATTGACAGAGCCAGGCCTGGATGCCTACCTGGCAGCATGACAATCCTCCTAACGGTGTTAGCTTCTGTGTTTGTGGCAGAGTTTCTGGGCTACTGGATTCACACGCTCCTTCACAGTGAGAAGATCCCATTCCTGAGTCGGGAGCACATGCAACATCATCTGAATGATTATGGTCCAGGTAGCAACCAGCGCTCAAATCCTTACAAGGATTCTGGGGTGGGTCGATTCACGTTTCTGGGTCTGGGCGCTGAATGGCTGGTGCCAATTGTCCCTGTTACAATTTCCTGGGTCCTCTCCCTTCTATTACTTGGCGTTTCGTTGTGGTTAACGCTGCTTTCTGCGGGTACTGGCCTGTTCTGGGGATACTTAATGTTTGGACTTGTCCATGAGAACTTTCACATAGAAGGGACCGGGTTCATGAAGAATCGCTTTGTAAGGCCCTGGTTCATAAAGGTTCGTCGTTTGCACGATATTCATCACCATAAACTAACCGATGAAGGCCGCATGCCTTACAACATGGGTATATGTTTCTATTTCTTTGATCGATTGTTTGGAACGTATCGCGCGAACCTTGGCCAATTCAACGATGCCGGGTTTGCAAAGTCGCGCATACTCTATCAGGATCTAGTCAAAAACGCTACGTAGTATTCCTACCTCCGGTAGCAAAAATAGTTACGCGCTTGTAGCGACTTTTGGTATTTCCACCTCGTTGGAGGGAAAAAAACGATTGTAGTCAGGCTTGAAATCCTATATACAATAGATGTTCGGGCCGGGAAGCGATAGCACCGAAGTATATCGCAAATGTGTATCTGCCCTTGAGGTGGCTTGAAACGCGATTAGTTCTGTGCCACCCGGCTTTGAAGAAAACTATGAATGGCACAGGACAACAAACGTTAGGTGGCGATTGGACCGGAGGCGAAGGCCTGAAGGTGCCAGGGAGTTTGATTCTACTTTCTGTCTTTCTGTTTCTGGGTTGCGCCGGGTTAATAGTTACTACAGGCGAAACATTTCCTTCGCTACACACAATTCTGGACGCTGGCGTTTGCATGATATCGCTGGCCCTTGCAATCGTCTTCTGGAATATACAAGCTCCTATGCGCCAGGGGTATCTTCGCGCAATGGCCTTAACATTCTGGACAACGTTCATTCTAGACCTTGCCCATGTTCTTGTTTTGATCGAATGGACGGGCCCGCTCGCGGTAATCTCAGAATATTCAACATTCTGGCGCCCGGCCTCCTGGCCGCCTGCAGCCCATGCCCTACCGATTGGAATTATGGCATCCATGTTGATTCTGCGCACACGCAGATCTTTAACCACGGTTTTCACACTGGGCCTTCCCCTTCTTGCAATAGGATTGCTTGTGACTTTCAGTGCCCTTCCTCGTTACGCAGAGCCAGGAGTTTTAGGAGTTACGCGCCCTTCATTGATATTTGCACCACTCCTCTGGGGTCTTGCGCTCCTGGCAATCTGGCGCTTCAAGCATAGTCGCATCCCTGGCGCCATTATCATAGTGGCCCCGTTGTTTGTGTTTTCGCAAATTGCAATCCTGTATTCGCGCGCGCCGCATGATCACTTCGCCATGGTAGCCCATCTTCTTAAGCTCAGTGGCTACTTGTCGTTGCTCTTATTATTGATGCAAATGGGAACTCAGGATACAATCGGTCGTGTTCGTGCAGAACAGGAGCTACGCTCCCTCAACACGGATCTCGAGGCTCGCGTAAAGGAACGCACTGAGCAATTGGAGCTCGCAAACAGGAATGATCGTCGTCTTGCAGAAATTGTTCAAGGAATGAGCGAGGCATGCTTTTCTCTGGACTCCAATTGGCGGTTTACGTTTGCAAACGATCGCGCAAACGTGCTGCTCCTGCATACTCGCGAGCAGATGATTGGGAATTCAATCTGGGATGTATTTCATGAATTGGTGGGAACACCCATGGAAGAGACTTTGAGGCGTACGATGGCGGAAAGGATTCCAGTTGCATTTGAGGCGTTTTCACCGATTGCAAAGCGCTGGCTAGATATCAGGCTCTTCCCTGCGGGAGACGGACTCTCCGCGTTTCTTCTGGATATTGATGCGCGAAAGAAAATGGAGGCAATCGTTGCGGAGCGCGAGGTGCAACTCCGCACACTCCTGGATTTCCTGCCGGTTGGCATTTCTGTTATGGATGAGAATCGCAAAATAACCTACCACAATCCAGCGCTCCTTAGAATTGCGCGCCTAACTGCGGATGAATTGCATACAGGTGCAGCAAAGGCTCGGAAATTCATCGATCGCAACGGTGAGGTGCTTGCTTTTGAGCGTTTACCTTCGGTTCGGGCTCTTAAGGAAAACGAAATCCAAAGCGAGGAGATTGGCATCCAAACTGAGGACGGAAAAACAACCTGGGCCCTGGTCAGTGCTGTTCCCGTTGCTTTCTCCGATTGGCGCGTGATCAATGTAACGACTGATATAACTCAGCACAGAGAGGCAGAAGAGAAACTCAGGTTCAACGAAGAGATACTGAGTGAAACCGGCCGCATTGCAAAAGTCGGTGGTTGGATGTTTGATCCTGCGACAGGCAAGGGATCCTGGACAGAGGAAGTGGGGCGGATTCACGATCTTGACCCGGAAAAAGAAACCAGTGTTGAGCTGGGGCTTAGTTTCTATACTGAATCTTCGCGTCCGTTCATTGAGGCTGCAATCAAAGACGCAATAGAGCTTGGAAAACCTTACGATCTTGAGCTAGAAATTATTTCAGCAAAGGGGATTCGCAAATGGATTCGTACCATCGGCCATCCACTTGTAGTTGCGGGGAAAGTAGTGCGTGTGCGCGGCAGTTTCCAGGATATATCGGAGCACAAGCAGGTACAGGCGGCGCTTCAGGCTGGTGAGGCGCGGCTTGCTGGTATCATTAGTTCTGCCATGGACGGAATCATTACGATCGATTCAAAACATTCAATAACTCTCTTCAATGCTGCGGCGGAGAAAATGTTTGGAATAAGTTCAGCAGAGGCCATCGGGACAAATCTCAATCGCTTGATGCCAAATCGCTTTCACTCCGCGCACCTTCCCTATGTTCAGGAATTTGGCGCGGCGGAAACGATCAGTCGAAATATGGGGCATATGGGAAGAATTTTTGGCCTGCGTGCCGATGGTACGGAGTTTCCAATCGAAGCTTCCATCTCACAGATTGAGATTAGCGGTGAAAGGCTATTCACCGTGATACTGCGTGATATTTCTGAACGGCAATTGGCGGAAAACGCATTGCGTGAAAGCGAAGCCGTCAAGCAGGAACTTGGCAATCGCCTTACAACCACGCTTGAAAACATGAATGATGGTTTCTTTACAATAGATCGCAGTTGGCGTTTTACCTATATCAACAAGGAGTTTGAGAATCTACTGCAGAGACCTCGTGCACAGATTATTGGGAAAGGCATCTGGGATGAATTTAAAGAGGCGATTGGCGGGCCTTCCTATAGAAACTATCATGTCGCAATGACAGAGAATCGCGCCGTATCTTTTGAAGAGTTTTTTCCGCCTGTAGGTTTATGGTTTGAAGCTAGTGCGTATCCGACGGCTGACGGTCTTGCAGTGTACTTTCGCGATATTACCGGAAAGAAGCAGGCTGCGGAGAAGTTGCGGGAAAGCGAAGAATTATTCTCCACTGCGTTTCATTCAAGTCCCGCTGCAATTGCAATCAATCGTCGCCGCGATCTGATCAATCTTGAAGTCAATGAGTCCTTTCTAAATGTATTTGAGTGCAAGCATCATGACATCGTCGGTCACACCCTGATTGAGGCGGGATTGCTTGATCTGGAAACTCTCAAGATGCTTCGCGATCAGCTAAATCAAACCGGATCCGTGGAAGGCCTCGAAGTTTCTGCGAAGACTAAATCGGGCAGACATCTCTTTCTAAACCTTTCTATTCGAGTGATCGAGTTACGCGGAGAGACGTGTGCAGTTTCAACGTTTGTGGATATTACTGAGCGCAGAAATGCAGAGCGGAAAATTCAGGAGTTAAATGTTGACCTCGAAGAGCGAGTTGCCCAGCGGACAATGCAGCTTGAAGTGGCAAATAAGGAATTGGAAGCATTCTCCTATTCGGTTTCGCATGACTTGCGTTCACCGCTTCGTGCAATGAACGGATTTTCCCAGGCCCTGGTCGAGGATTACGGAGATGTATTACCCGAGGGCGCAAAAAAGTTTGCAGCAACCATCCGGGCCAGTGCTGAGCGCATGGGAGCTCTAATCGACGACTTACTGGCCTTTTCGCGATTTGGTCGCGCCTCCCTTAAGCATGAGTCCGTGGA
Organism: Spirochaetia bacterium; assembly: GCA_021413825.1. Taxonomy (GTDB): domain Bacteria; phylum Spirochaetota; class Leptospiria; order Leptospirales; family Leptonemataceae; genus JAEUSB01. Next base: position 27,837 of record JAIOPQ010000130.1, read on the forward strand.
TATGACAAAGATGGTGCGCGAGGTTTTTGATGCCCTTGCCCTTGAGCGGGAGGATCGTCGCATAGACTTTGTTTGTGGTCCAATCCAACCCTGTCAGGGTGATCCGGCCCTTTTGCGGCATGTATGGACTAACTTGATTTCGAATGCTGTAAAATTCACTCGAAATACACCTGAAGCTAGAATTTTGATTGCTTCGCGGCAGGATGATAGAGAGACCATTTACTCAGTTGCAGATAACGGTGCAGGGTTCGATATGCAGTACGTAGACAAGCTCTTTGGCGTTTTCCAGAGGTTGCATCGAGCGGATGAGTTTGAAGGGACTGGCGTTGGCCTTGCAATCGTGAATAGAATCGTGTCCAGGCACGGTGGTCGTATTTGGGCAGAATCAAAAATCAACGCAGGCAGTACCTTCTATTTCACCATACCAGGAAAAACATGAGCAAAGCCGTTGAGATACTAATAGTTGAAGACAATCCAGAGGATCTTGAGCTTGCGTTACGAGCATTGCGCAAGGCCAACCTTACTAACTCGATCGAGGTTGCGCGGGATGGTGTAGAGGCACTCGATTTTATTTTTTGTCGGGGAATTCACGTAGAAAGAAAGATTGAGAATGGCCCCAAAGTAATCCTTCTGGATCTAAAGCTTCCCAGAGTGGACGGACTTGAAGTGCTGAGGCAGGTAAAGCAGGACCCACGCACACAGAAAACCCCTGTAGTCGTATTGACATCCTCCAAGGAACAGCGTGATGTTGTAGAAAGTTACAAACTTGGAGTGAATAGTTACATTGTGAAGCCAGTGAATTTTGAGAGTTTTGCAGGCGCCGTACGTGACCTGGGGATGTACTGGTTACTCCTGAATGAAAGGCCACAGGAGTAATGTTTGGCACAACCACTCAGAATGCTTCTGCTCGAGGACAATGCTGCTGACGCAGAGTTGATACTAAGAACCCTTAAGCAATCTGGTTTTGAAGTAACCTATGACCGCGTTGACAATGAAAAGGATTTCCTCGCGCACTTACATCCTGGCCTTGATCTTATTCTTTCAGATTATCAACTGCCGTCCTTCATTGGCCTTCAAGCCCTTGAGCTAGTGAAGAGTCGCGGGTTGCGCGTTCCATTTATTCTCATCTCCGGAACAGTTGGAGAAGATATTGCAGTGATGGCAATGCGCAACGGTGCTTCTGACTATCTAATGAAAGATCGTCTAACGCGATTGGGTGAAGCAATAAGACGTTCGCTTGAAGAGCGCAGATTGCGTGAGGAGCACGAAATAGCAGAACGCGCACTCAAGGGAAGCGAAGATAAATTTGCAGCACTCATTGATTCTGCGATGAATGGCATAATCTCTTTTGATTCAAAGCAAACCGTCACCCTCTGGAATCCTGCGGCACAGGCAATGTTTGGTTACACCAAAGAAGAAATCCTGGGCCAGCCCCTTTCACTTTTGATCCCGGAGCGTTTCCGTAACCAGCATCCAATTAAATCTGCAGGACGGACTCAAACGGACGTAGTGTTTCGCGTGGGAGCTGCGGATTTTCTGGGAAAACACAAAGATGGCTGGGAATTTCCCATAGAGATTTATATCTCCGAGATGGTTGTAGACGGTGAAAAATCTTTTACCATTGTAGTGAATAATATTACCGAACGCAAAGAAGCGGACGCTCAAGTTCGTAAGACTGCGGAACGCTTTCGCCAGGTAGTTGAGAACATTGGTGAAGTATTCTGGATGACAGACATTGAAAAAAATACTATAATCTATATTAGTCCTGGATATGAGAAGGTTTGGGGGCGGCCTGCTGCTGTTCTGTACGACTCGCCCCGCGCATGGATTGAGGCAATTCATAACGAAGATCAAGCGCGCGTACTCGATGCCATGACCAGGCAGCAAACAGGCGAGTACGATATTGAATACAGAATTACGCGGCCCGATGGCGGCTTGCGCTGGATTCATGATCGCGCCTTTCCAGTTGCAAACGAGGCAGGCCAGGTCTACAGGATTGCTGGCGTAGCCGAGGACATTACGCGCAGAAAGGAATTTGAAATTCAGCTGCATCAGCGGGATCGCCAGCTCCTTGAATCACAGGCCGTTGCCGGGATCGGCAGCTGGGAACTTGACGTTAGTTCTGGTGCTGTACTCTGGTCTGAGCAGCAATTCAAGATGCTGGGACTCGTACCGTTTGCGCTTACACCATCATTCGATCTGTATCTGGGCTTCCTCGAAGCAGAGGATCAGACAAGGTTAAAAGAAGCCGTAGAACGATGTGTTTCGGCGGGTGAATTGTTTTCGCTGGATCATCGAATTGTCCGGAGCGATGGATTGATGAGATGGTTTCAAACACGCGGTGAACCGGTTGTGGATCTGTCAGGAAAAGTTGAAAGAATTCGCGGCACCACACAGGACATCACGGATCGATTCCATCTTGAATCGCAATTACAACAGGCGCAAAAGATGGAAGCGATTGGGCGGCTATCGGGTGGGGTTGCGCACGATTTTAATAATCTGCTAACCGTAATCCTTGGACATATAGCAGTCCTGGAAACGTGCAATCTAGAACCCGATGCCGCGGAATCAACCGAAGCTATCAAACTTGCAGCACAGCGCGCTGCCAATCTTACACGTCAGCTCCTACTGTTTGCAAGAAAGCAAACAATGCAAATCCATCGAATCGATTTGAATGAAACCATAGCACAGACCGGCAAGATGCTGGCAAGAGTCCTGGGGGAAGACATTGATCAGGAGATTGTTTTATCAGAATCAAGCTTCATCGATGCAGATCCCGGTATGCTGGATCAAATTCTATTGAATCTTGCCGTAAATGCTCGCGATGCAATGCCTGGCGGAGGAAAGCTGCGCATTACTACAACTAACGTTGAGTTTGATGCTGAAACGGCGGCCAATTCCAGTCAGATTAAAGCGGGCCGATTTGCCTGCATTTCAGTCCAGGATACTGGAATTGGTATCAAGCCAGATGTGATTCCTAAAATTTTCGACCCATTCTTTACAACCAAATCAGTTGGGAAGGGCACGGGTCTTGGACTTTCAACCGTATTTGCC
>JAIOPQ010000131.1 GCA_021413825.1 Spirochaetia bacterium
TTCCACGACAGGGCCAATGGCGTATAACGTATTAAGCTAGCCGAAGTTTGCGAGCGAAGCGAAGCAAATTTGCCCGCAGCACGGCGCGATCCGGCGCTTATTTTTTTCCTTCCCGCGCCGGATTCGCGCGAACGGAATGAATGAGCGTAGCGAATGATTCCGTAAGAGTGCAAGTGGCCGAGCACCGTAGCGAAACGAAGTGCAGCGAAGGAGCGGAGTGGCTAGCGAGAGTTATGCGAAGGACACGCGGCTCAGAGATCACCCATTAATCTCGCGCTGTGATGGACCGTTAGTATTTGTATCTCCGTATCCTTGACACGATAAACGATTCTGTAGTTACCCATGATACGTTCCCGGATAGTGGGCACTTCAAATTCAGGAACGATCCGCCCCAGCAGGGGAAAGTCTGGGATACCATCGGCGATCTTAAAGATCCTATCGATTGTGTGCTGTGCATATCGAACTGAATCTTTGGCAATGAAATCAAAAATGCTTTGAAGATCGGCTCGAGATCGAGGCGACCAAATTACTTCGCGGCCCATTCTGCAGCGATTTTCTTCATTTCCGAATCCGGAATACCTTTTCCAGAATCGAGTTCGTTGATTGCGGTATTCACTTTTTCAGCGAGAATTACACTGTCGATGATGTCGTCCGCAGAAGCATTTTCTGGGAGTTTCTGGATCGAGATGATCGCTTGCTCTCTAAGCGTAGCCATGCCACATTCTCAGGAGTGACCGTTCAGTTTTCAAGTGCTTTTTTCTAGCGATTTTCTTATGAAAGAGAGGTTTCATGGGCTACAATTCCGCCGCGTGTCTTTCGCATAACGTTTTAGAATGTGCGAAGTGCAAGGCCGAGCGCAGCGAGAGTGAGCACGCTGCGCAGAATCAGTAGGCCTGAATACAAGGCAAAGGTCAAATATCAGAGAACAAGCTGCGAGGAATCGGATTCCAGAACCTTGCGTTTTCCCGTGATTCCGAGCCTATTTCGGAGAAAGCCCGCATTTTGTGTCACAGCCGGATGATACAATGGCTTTAGCGCAGCGTGTGAACGAGCCGCAGCATTTGCCGACGCACGGTGCGATCCGGCACCTTAAGATATTCCAGACTGTGCCGGATTCGCACGAACGGAGTGAGAGTGCGAGCGGCCGAGCACCGCAGCGACCAAAGGGAGCGAGGAGCGGAGCGCATCATTCTGTTGTTATACGCTGTTGGGCCGACCGTGGAAATGATGTCA
>JAIOPQ010000021.1 GCA_021413825.1 Spirochaetia bacterium
TTGGCCCCGGTTTCTCAAGAGCCTGGCATCCGTTTTCGGTAGCCTCGTGTCGATTCAATCCCGTTATGCGACTTTTGATCAAGAGCGTTGGCAAGGACACAGCTCATTTGCAGGATTTGCATGCTGGCGATGAAATGAGAATCCACGGACCCTTTGTTGAATTCCATGTTAGGCACGAGCAAGATCAAGTTTGGATTGCAGGAGGTGTGGGAGTAGCGCCATTTCTCGGGATGGTTCGCTGTCTGGATTTCCGGGGTTCTGGAGAGATTCGCCTCATTCAGTATGAAGGAGCGGAGGAGCCCGCGCTTGAGAGTGAATTGAGGGAATTCCAGGCGCGACATCCGCAGTTCAGGTCGCAAACAATTGTGACATCAAAAGCGGATTTTCATGAACTCGGCGGCCTGCTCGCCAATCTAAACAATCCAGTATTTCTTGTCTGCGGACCTCCGTCTTTCATGAGAGCTGTGCGAAAATCCCTTGTCAAACTTGGGATTCAATCGTCGCATATTCATACAGAGGAATTCAGCCCATGGTAGCATATTACAAGTTCTTGATTCTGACTCTTGCCGTTTCTGCACCCCTGTTTTCCCAGGACCAGGCATTCTCGGCGGCGGAATTAAAAGCGCATAGCGGCGGTTCCAGTTGCTGGATTCAAGTTCGACAATCCGTATACGATATAACAACCTATCTTGTGGAGCATGCAAACCAACACGAGTACGATCTGCGCAAATGGTGCGGGCAGGATGCAAGTGCGGGATGGCTGGACAAGGACGGTAAGAACAAATCGCATTCGCGCAAGGCGGAAACACTTCTGAAGAAATATCGAATTGGGAGTATTAAAGCAAATCCTTAATCTTGATCAGCGATAGTAAACCTTCCTATCGCCTTTGCTGGACTTCTGGATGCCTGAGCGTTGCGATCTCACGAATGTGATCCGCAAAGACCCCTGCACCACAAAATCAAAAACTCCGCCGCGTTCGATGCAGTCCTACGATGCTGGAATTGTGATGTTACCACCCTGAGGGCACTGAAACGATTCCGGACGGGTGTTTGAAGGGAAATTGATAATCAACGTTCTGCTAACCTTTTCCTGAGCGTCAAGGCGTGACTTCTTCGAGTCTATCATAATGTTAATACCTTTGGCCATATCCACAATAAAAGGCGTACGCTTAACGTCCTTTGCCTCGAGTGTGCAAGGCGCGAAATCAAAGTCAGCCGCTGCCTGTGACTTATTGAGAACGTCAACGTTCACATACAGCATGTCGTTTCCTGGTTTTGGATTCCAGCTTCCACCGGCAACGGCGTAACTGCGACCATTCCGAATCGAATTGAGAGTTAAAGCCCAGGATTCGTCCTGGACCGGGGGTAGTTCCCTCGGGATCATGTTTGCACATTGCATCACAACGGACAACGCCGTAAGAATGAAAATTTTTTGTGTCTTCAGCATGACCGTAGGCGTGATTCGCTTTGCGAGCATGTCAAGTCGGTTTTCCCGGCTAAGAGTCCGGCTTTGCCAGAGCTGGTAGCTTACAAACCTTTCAACAGGTAGTCATTCCACAATACATCATGTTCGAACAGCCACGCGCGCAGGTTTTTCTAAATCTCCAGGAAAGCTCTTCTCACAAGCAACCTGATCTGGTTGGGCGTGAATGGCTTGGACACAAAATCGTAGAAACCAAGATCTCTGTAATATTGTCTATCCGTGATCAATACGTTTGCAGTGCATGCAACAATCCTTGGCTTACCCGCAGCGGTAGCTTTCGCATTGATCAACTTAGTGCTGGTCAGTCCGTCCATCTCAGGCATCTCTAGATCCATAAAAACAAGATCATAAAAATCCCGATCAAACGCGTCCATTGCCTCTTTGCCGTTTGTAGCCTGAACACAATGAATTCCTGCCTGCGCAAAAATCCGGGTCAACATGAGACGATTGACTGGATCGTCATCAGCAATAAGAACCTTCTTTGCGCTGAACTCTCCGTGGCCCAGTATATCCTTCTCAGGAACATTGATTTTAGTACTCGTATCATCCGCGTTAATCAAGGGTGTTTCCACAATGAATCTGGTGCCCTCGCCTTCTTTACTCTCTGCCCTGACTGTACCACCCATTAAGTTAACGATCTCTGCGACAATCGCAAGGCCCAGGCCCGTTCCGCCATATTTTCTGCTACTCGAAGAATCTAGCTGAACGAATTTCTGAAACAGGTCTCCCATTCTATCTTCCGGAATTCCAATTCCAGTATCCGTGATTTCGAAATGGAGCATCTTCCTTTCAGAAGGTGACATCACCGGGCTGCAATGAAAAACGATTTTCCCTCTGTCTGTGAATTTCACTGCGTTCGCCAGCAGATTCGAAAAAACCTGCTGGTATCGCAGAGCATCGCCCTTGATGAAATTTGGAAAGTCCGGTTCGACAATCAGATCTATCAGAAGGCCTTTGCGCGATGCCTGCGTCCGAAACAAATCTACAGCGTTACTGAGCACGCCCCTGATATCAATGTCATGACTGGCGATTTCCATTTTCTGTGCCGCAATCTTTGAGTAGTCCAGAATGTCATTGATCAGTGCCATCAAGCCGGTTCCGCTCTGCTTGATAATCTTGATGGATTCCAATTGCTCTGAGCTCAGGTTTGATTCTAGAAGCAATTCTGTCATGACTATGATGCCGTTCATAGGTGTTCTGATTTCGTGACTGACTGTTGCCAGAAATGTTTTCTGCGCCTCTGTGGCCTTTTCTGCGCGGTCGCGGGCAAGCGAGAGATCTTTTGTTCGCTCTATTACTTGCTTTTCAAGTTCAAGGTTGGCCTTCTCTTGCAGCTCCTCTTTCTCTGCAAAAATTCTGAAAAACCTCCTGGAGACGAACAACGCCTGGCAAAGAATGAAAAACATGATCCCAAAGGGACCGATTTCCCTGATTCTGACGATTTCAAGTGTATACAGAATGTCGTTTAACGTGAATACGAATAACACTAGTGCACTGGCAAGGAAAAGAAGGGCACCCGGTCGATCCGCCTTGTAGCGCATCAAGGATATGAGTGCAAAACTGAAACATACAAAGTATATGATTTGCGAGGGAACAACCGTATGACTGTAAAGCGATGAGGGTCCAAGCAGCGTGAGCGAATATACGATGGCTAACAGATAGGTGAGTCGTAAGAAGTTTTTGGGAACTACCCCGGGCAAGATGCTCACTACACAGTGCAATCCAAGCGGGACTGAAAAAAACCAGGACAAGAATTCAAGACGCGAATAAATTTGAAATCCGGTATCCGGAAAAATATCCACCCAGAGGCGCTGCCCTGTAGTCAGTAGCCGGATCAGAAGAGAAAAACAAAAACCAGCAAAGATAAGAGAGGATTTTTCGCTATGATAATAGGAAAAAAGTCCCAGGTGATAGACCACCATTATGAACAAAATGCCGCCCAGAAAAATTTCGATGCTGCGCGCCTCGTCGATTCTTCTGCCTATGGATTCTGGAGTCCCAATATAGAGAGGGTTCCACATGCCACCTTTTCGATAAGAGAAATTGGAGACCTTCAGATCAATCGTCAGTTCTGATGCGTCTGAATGAAAGATAGCGCTGAATGGCACCGTATCTGGCCTGGAAGTTTCTGGCGAATTTCCAACAATTCCACGGCCTCCGATTTCCTTTCCGTTTATCAGGAGCTGTGCGGAGGTGCCCTGCTCTTTCATATAGACCATGAGTAGCGGAACATGATCCGGGAGCAGAACCTTTAGTCGGTATGTAGCAAAGCCAGCGCCACCCGCTGTGCCATTTCCGACCACCACGTCATTCCATGACTTTGGTGCGGAGATGTAGGTTCGCCTGGCATCTGCAGAATCGGGTTGGAAATTCTTCCAATAGAAAGCCCACTCCCCCTTGAGCCTGGCGCTCTCGGCATGCAAATCCGTTGCACGCAAATCGATCACGCCCCGTGAGGCAACAGGTTCTGCGGATAGGGAGGATACCCCCTGGAGCAGGCCCACGAGTCCGAGCAAGTAGATTGAAATTCGAGGCTTCACGATTTCAGGTGGCCAGGCCAGGTTTTGTGTTCAGCTTGCTTCATAGAACTGGAAAACGTGTCAGTGCCACTGTCCTATCTTTACAATAGAAGGAATTCGCGATATTCACTTTTCATTCAGCCCGCACGGCCAGGCGTCCTGCAGGGGGCGGGCCGCCAGAACTCCGTCCCGTGGAACACGGCCGCGAACCTCGACTTCCGGCCCGTCAGGCGGCCTTAGCCTTCAAGAATGCTGCCGAGTTAGACTCATTGTTAAATCATCTTGAAGGCGCGCGCCACTTCCAAATTTTTGCAATGGATCGTTTTCTGCGATCGTTTCAGTTTTCAGCTGAAATCTGTGGGGGCTTCGCGACTCATGGTCAACCTGGAGTGGATGAACAAATGAAAAAAGGTTTCGCTATTTTAATCGCAGTTACATTGATATTTTTCGGACTGGCTGCATGTTCCAGGAGTGGATCAAAAGAATCGGAGAGTAGCGTGAAAGAATTAATCAAGAATGATGTGAAAATCGGAAACGGTGCAGAGGCAAAGGCAGGACAGGAAGTGGAAGTTCACTACACTGGCTGGCTTTTCGATGAATCTGCTCCGGGCAATAAAGGTCGAAAATTCGACAGCTCCCGCGACCGCGGAGAGCCATTCAAGTTTTCGCTAGGGGCTGGTGAGGTGATCAAAGGCTGGGATCAAGGCGTAGAGGGCATGAAAATTGGCGGACAGCGCACACTCACCATTCCATCAGAGTTGGGCTACGGTTCTAGAGGTGCAGGCGGCGTCATTCCACCAGGTGCAACGCTTGTTTTTGATGTAGAGCTCCTGGGCCTCAAGTAACCCCAAATTCGCAGAGGGTCGCTGCTCCGGCCGTGGGCCGGAGTGCGAAGGGGTCTGTTAGGCGACCTTAGATAAGCAAAGCACAATTATTTCCCTTCTCCTTTTGCATCCAGGAAGGCGTTAATCATCGGCACCATGACGCCCGTTTTCTCCATCAAGGTCACATGCGTCGTGTCAGGCAGAATCGCAAGCCGCGAGGCGGAGCGTGGTCGCATATCGCCGAAGATTTCGTCGCCCTTCAATCGAAACATTTCTGCGATATGATCCAGGCGTACTCCATCGGCATCGCCGTGGATGAAGAAGATGGGTGATGGAGTCGCTTTGAGTTTTTCTGCTCCGAAGTCGTGCGGTTTAGTATCAATCGACAACACGCGCTTTATGAAAGGGGAAAATTCGTTTGGAGTTGGGCTCAGTCGCCTATAATCCGTTTCGATAGGTGTTCCCTTGAACGCTTCCGCAGTGATCTGGGGGAAAGCATCCTGCGCCTCTTTCACCCAACCGTCATGGCGAAAAACAGCCGAGATACTTACGACTTTCCGCACCTTTTCCGGATGACGGATAGCAACCTGCAGCGCCACTCCCCCACCCATGCTGTAGCCAATTATGTCAGCTTTTGGCTCTTTGAGGTAATCGAGCAGCGCTGCAATATCATCGGCCAGATTCTCATAACTGAAATCGCGTTTGATGTCAGCGGTGCGTCCATGCCCCTGCATTTCCACGGCGATGACTCGTCGGCTCTTTGCGAGCGCTGGAATCATTTCCTTCCAGTTGCCCGGTATGCTCATAAACGAGCCATGCAACAGTACCACCGGCGCGCCTTTTCCGTGGATTTCGTAGTACATCTTGAGACCGTTCACAGGCGCATAACCTTTGATAGGTGCCTGGGCATTTGCGTCGGTTGAAGTCAGTAACATGAAAAGTATCCCGATGAGCGCAATGAGTGACCGTGGACAGGCTTTGCGAGAAATGTTTTGCGATGTCATTTGGTGTTTGTAGGCTGCAATGATAGGCTGTCCAGCGATTACTGCGGAGAGGGCGGGATTACGCGTGAGGTCTACGGATCAGCCGCGTCCACCCACATCCCATGCTCCCTGATGAGCTGCACAAGCTCTTCATCTGCAATTTCACTCGGAATACTTTTCTTAACGAGTTCTTTCCCGCGATACAGATGAATCTTTCCAGGGCCTGCACCTACATAACCAAAATCCGCATCGGCCATTTCACCGGGACCGTTTACTACGCAGCCCATGATCGCAATCTTTACTCCCTTTAAGTGACCAGTACGTTTTTGAATACGCGCAGTAGTCTCCTGAAGGTCGAATAACGTTCTGCCGCATGACGGGCAACTTATGAATTCAGTTTTACTGAGTCGAAGGCGGGTCGCTTGCAACAGGTCCAACATTAGATCGAGCAGTGGCTCTGCGTCTGCCGGTGTTGCATGTTTCAAACCAACAGCCACGGCGTCTCCAATTCCATCCAGAAGCAATGCTCCAAAATGAATTGAGGCCTGGTAGAGCGCCCCTTCAAGCGAATCAAAGCGGGCCAGAAGCAGAATCGGATTTGTTAGACCCGCGCGTTTCATTTCTGCCGCTACCATGCGATAGCTCCGTGTCAGTTCTTCTTCATTGCATAAAACCGAAACAATTGCATTGGGATGGGCACGCACTTGCGTAACCACACGATTCAGGTCTGCGGCTTCGAAAATCGAAAGATCCAAAATTTCATTGAACGGCAGCAACTTGAAATCGCCTGATTCCGCCCCTAAAGGACCTACGACAAAATCCAGGCCCCTCGCAAGAAACGCAGGTTGTGCCAGGGTGTTACGAAGGCCGATTCGGATTGGATTCTTCCCGCCAATCAAACCATGCGCTGAGCTTTCGCGCCTCGCGTAATCATAGTATTTGAATGCAGAATTGTAAACAGGCTCAAGCTCTTTGAGGGCTGCAACGTTGTTACGATTTGATTGTTCGATTGACATGCTGCGCATTGTGTCAAAATAACTGGCAATTTTTCGCGCTACCGGGATCTCATGAATTGAATCCTCTGTAAGCGAAACTCGAATCGTATCACCTATCCCATCACCAAGTAAGCTACCAATTCCAATGCTCGATTTAATACGGCCGTCTTTACCGCCGCCAGCTTCTGTTACACCCAGGTGCAATGGATAGTTCATTCCTTCTTTGAGGAAGCGTGCAACAAGCAGACGATACGCCTGAATCATAACTCCGGGATTGGACGCCTTCATTGACACAACTATGTCGCGGAAATCGTAGTATTCTGCAATGCGGATGAATTCAAGTGCTGACTCGACCATGCCCATGGCTGTGTCGCCATGACGATTCATGATTCGATCAGAGAGACTTCCGTGATTGGTCCCAATTCGCAGAACTCGACCCAGCTCCTTTGCGCGGAGCACCAGCGGCTTAAACGCGTCATGAATTCGTTCGAGTTCTTCTTCGTATTCAGATTCAGTGTATTCGCGCAGCTCAAAGAACTTTCGGTCGGCAAAATTTCCGGGATTGATCCTGACTTTCTCAACGTGCTCAACGGCTGTCATTGCAGCCTGCGGAAGAAAATGAATATCGGCGATTAGCGGAGTGTTATACCCCAGCTCGACCAGGCGTGATTTTATGTTTTTTAGGTTCTCAGCTTCTTTTACGCGAGGTGCGGTTATGCGAACAAGTTCACAGCCTGCTTCAATGAGACCGATTGCTTCTTGAACTGTCGCCTCAGTATTCATTGTATCTGAAATGGTCATCGACTGGATGCGAATTGGATTCTTCCCGCCAAGCCCGACGGACCCAACCTGCACTTCGCGTGTACGGAATGCTGAATAGACGAACGGGGAGTCGGTAAAGGTATCCGGAATGCTGCCTGCAGCTTCGCGGGTGGGCGTTAGCTTGTGCATACCTCCAGATTTCCAAAATTGCTTTGACAGGCAATCATTTCAGAATTGCATTCAGGTGCCCGGAGGCTGCATGAAACGAGTCAAACCCATCGAACATTTACTGGCTGATACACAGCGCCTGGGTAAACACCTGGGCCCGTTTAGTCTAATTGGCCTGGGCGTTGGGGCTATCATTGGTGCTGGAATCTTTATTCTTACAGGAAGTGCCGCTGCCGGGGAGAATCTCAAATACGCATCGATTTTGCATGCACCCGTAATCGACATTATTATGAAAGGACCGGACATTGTGTCCACGGGTCGCCTGCCTGCGGGCCCAGCCGTTAGCTTGAGCTTCCTAATAACTGGACTGATTTGCACCCTTGCAGCCCTCAACTACGCTGAACTTGCCTCAATGATCCCTGTGGCCGGCAGCACATACACGTATGCGTATGCGACCCTCGGTGAAGTCATCGCCTGGATCATTGGATGGGATCTGATCCTGGAATATGCTGTTTCCAATATGGCCGTGGCAGTTGGATTTTCTGCATATCTAAACGACGTACTGGATTCGATCTTTGGAATTCGCATTCCTCCAGAGCTTGCAAAGCCAATGTTTGAAAGCGGCGGCGCGACCGGGGCCTGGTTTAATCTTCCTTCGTTCTTAATTGTAATGTTTTTGACTGTGCTGCTTGTGCGAGGTGTACAGCAGAGCGCACGCACAAACAATATCATGGTGGTCATTAAGATTGCTGCGATTTTGATTTTTGTGTTTGTAGCAGCCCGCTACATAAAATTTGAAAACTACCATCCTTTTTTTCCTGGCGGTGTCTCCGGCGTTATGTCAGCCTCAGCAATTGTATTCTTTACCTACTTTGGTTTTGATTCGGTTTCAACCGCTGCAGAAGAAGCAAAAAATCCCGGGCGCGATATGCCGATTGGGATTATAGTCTCACTCTGCGTTTGCGCTCTGCTATACGTGGCAGTTGCAGCAACACTTACCGGAATTGCAGACTATCGCACGCTTGCAAACTCTGCACCCGTTGCGGGGGCACTGAAAGCCCTGGGCCTGGATTCCATTCGAAGTCTGGTGGGTGTTGGCGCAATCATTGGGATAGTCTCATGTCTGCTTGTATTTCAATACGGCCAGGCTCGCATATGGTTTGCAATGTCGCGCGACGGTCTACTGCCGGAAGCGTTTGGCAAGGTTCATGAAAAGTATAAAACACCGCATGTCAGCACCTGGATTGCAGGACTCGCAGTGGGAATTCCAGCCGGGATCTGGGATATTGGAACATTTGCAGATCTGGCAAACATTGGAACGTTATCCGCTTTTGTGATCGTCTCCGCCGGGGTTTTGATTCTAAGAAAAACGGATCCAGATCGCCCAAGGCCGTTTCGCGTGCCCCTTGTGCCATTCCTGCCGATTCTTTCTATATTAACTTGCCTCATGCTAATGATTTCTCTGCCGCTTGAAACATGGATCCGATTCTTCATCTGGCTTGCAATTGGACTTGTGATCTACTACAGTTATGGAAGAAGGAAAAGCAAGCTGGCCTGAGGAGTTGCTCAGGCTAAAAGGGGTTATCCAGTTGAACGCCTTCGCACCTGTTCCCATTCAATCCCGTACCGATTGAGATACTTGCGCAACCGATCTGAATCGTTAGGATGCTTCGATTCGGTTCGCGACGCGGCAAATAGTTTTCTTCCGGCTTCTGCAAGCGTAGAGCACTCCCTGCAGACGCTTAGAACACCGCCCAGCTGGATTCTTTCAAAGAGATCGAGCTCCCCGGCTTGCACACCAAATTCAGCCAGGCCATCCGAATCGCTTTTAGGGAGGCCTTGACCCCAATCCCGCTGTAGCCGCGCGATTTCATCGCGCACGGTTTGCAAATCCATCCGCCCGCCAGGCGCCAGAGTAGCCATTCGAGTGATGGCAGCATTCAAATCCCGGAAATTCCCTGACCATCTGGCCTGTGCCGCAGTTGCAAATCCAAGAAACTCACCCAGGGCTTCCCTGCTGAACCTAACCATTCGAGCATTTTTTGCAATGAAATTCGAAAGCTCGAACTCAACGTTAGGCGCAATATCTTCCGGCCGATCTCGCAAACCAGGGAGGTCGAAGGTCCACAGGTTGATACGCGCAAGCAGGTCTTCACGAAACCGTCCCCGCCTTACATCAAGCAACAGTGATCGATTGGTTCCAGCAATAAGTTGAAAATCGCTTGTGACTTCAACATCACCGCCCAGAGGCAAAAACTGTTTTTCTTCAATCGCCCGAAGGAGCATTGCCTGTTCGTCAAGCCCCAGTTCTCCAATTTCATCAAGAAATAGTATTCCATGATCTGCGTTTCTGAGTAAACCCCGTCGAGGTTGGACTGCACCGGTAAAAGCTCCTTTTACATGCCCGAACAAGTTCGACATAGCGGAATCGCCGCGTAACGTTGCGCAGTTTACTTCAACAAAATTCCCGTTGACTTGATTTCGCTTCTTCTTGAGTTCGAATATCTTCTGCGCCAGCCTTGACTTGCCTGCCCCAGTAGGCCCGGTCAATAGTATTGGCGCGCGCGAATGGATGGCAACTCGTTCAATTTGTTCAATCAGATCGTTAAATGCGCGGTTTCGCGTTTCGATTCCGGATTTCAGATAAGAAAGATCATCCTTTTGCTCTTGCTTGAATCGTGATGCAAGTCGATCATACCGTGAAAGATCGAGATCAATGATCCGAAATTCTCCGGCCCCATCCCTTGAGCGCGAGGGTGGCGAACACTGAACAAGTTTACCCGGGATATACCTGGCTTCAGTCAGAAGGAACATGCAAATCTGCGCGACGTGCGTGCCCGTCGTAATATGGACCAGATAATCTTCGTTCGCCGGTTTGAAGGAATACGATCGCGCAAAATCCAGTAACGCGCCGTATACCTCTTCAAAATCCCAGGGATCTTTCCATTCCACTTCGTGCAGTCTGACTTCGGTTTCCGGAGAAATGGCACCAATGTCTTTGACCAGGGTTTGCGCAAGCTTCTCATAGCCCTTCTGGCAGAGCAGTTCAAACCGATGGACCACTAGATCCTCCTGGCTACAGATTGCAACGCTCGGTCGCCAGTGCTCCCAACGATCAGCACCGAATCCCCGATCGAGTACTGGACCGAGTATCCCAAGGATTACCTGTTTGCGCGCCACGAGGGAAGCCAGGTTTCTCCTTGTTAAAAGATCTATAATTATTTCTAGTAATATAGAAAATATTATAGAATTTGCATCGTGATGGCAGGAGGACGTTTACTCATCTTCCCGGGTAAATTCCAGCTGAAGGGCCTTTTTGCCCGAGAAAACGGGGAGAAACATTCTGTAAGCGTTTGTTCGCCCTGAGCCTGGCCGGCTGGCACACCGCTTGCAATACAGAGTCTTAGTCAGGAGGCAGCAGTCATGGCGAACTTGAACTTATTCAAATCTTTTAAAAATCAAATCCCTGCGACTGACAGGCAGAACAGCGAAGGCGCACCTGCGTATGCATTCACTGACGAGCATGCGCTCGCACAGTATGCTGCGACTGGTTGCTTCGGCGCAACATTCTACGCGTCAGCAGATGCTCAATTAGCACGAGTTCTTGAACTGGCTCAAGTGGTTGACACAGAGTTCCTGGCAAAGACAGCGATCTACTGCCGTCAGGCAGGTTACATGAAGGATACGCCTGCATTGTTGTGCGCAGTTCTTTCAAAGCGCGAACCGTCTTTGATGAAACTTGCATTCGATGATATAATCGATAATGGCCGAATGCTTCGCAACTTTGTCCAGATCATTCGGTCGGGCAAGGCTGGCAGAAAATCGCTCGGCAATGCGCCCAAGCGCGCGGTTCAAAACTGGATCTCCAAACGATCCGCAGAACAGTTGTTTGGTGATTCTATTGGCCAATCGCCTTCCTTGCGCGATGTGATTCGAATGGTTCGTCCAAAGCCGGATTCCCGGGAACGCGAAGCCCTTTATGGTTACTTGATCGGCAAGAAGGTTGAAACTGCGTTGTTGCCTGAATCCATTCGCAGCTACGAGGATTTTCGTGCCGGTCGAACTACGCAAGTTCCTCATGTTTCGTTTCAGATGCTTTCGAATCTGAACCTGAGCCGAGAAGATTGGCGCAAGATAGCGCTGGCTGCTTCCTGGCAGACTACTCGAATGAATCTGAATACGTTCGCGCGCCACGGCGTGTTTGAGGACGCCGAATGTGTCGAACTAATCGCACGCAAGCTGCGCGATCCAGAACTGATTGGACGGTCGCATGCAATGCCGTATCAGATGCTGGTTGCGTTTGTGAATTCCGACTCACATGTCCCGGAGACAATTCGCAGTTCGCTCGAAGTGGCCCTTGAGATTGCGACGTCAAATGTTCCCGTCATGGAAGCTCAGACCTACGTTTGTCCTGACGTTTCGGGTTCGATGATGTCACCGGTTACCGGTTATCGCAAGACAGCATCCGTAGTTCGTTGCGTAGACGTTGCTGCATTGATTGCGGCAGCATTTATTCGAGGAAATCCCGATGCGTGCGTGTTGCCGTTTGATGATCAGATTCGTGCGATTCGTTTGAATCCGCGCGATACCATCATGACGAACGCGTCGCAACTGGCTAAGCTCGGCGGTGGCGGGACGAACATCAGCCTTCCTTTAGTGCGAATGAATTCGATTCGTGCAAAGGCAAGTCTGGTAGTGATCGTTTCTGATAATCAGTCCTGGGTTGATTCGGGAAAAGAAGGTACTCGATTGATGGCGGAATGGGCAACATTCCGTCGTAGAAATCCCGGTGCGCGGCTGGTGTGTCTGGACATCCAGCCAAATGGGAATACGCAGGCCAGAGAGCGTGAGGACATTTTGAATGTCGGCGGATTCTCGGATCAGGTCTTTGATGTGATCCGCGATTTCGTACAGGGTAGATCTCACTCCGAGCACTGGGTGGGTGAGATCAAACGGATTGCTCTGGGTTGATTCGTCAACCCGGGTCATGTCTTGATCGGCAAATGCAGCGAGGATTACATCTGGTAGTCCGCAAGGATTGGGTTCAAGTCCCACGCCGGGTAAACCCCGGTAGAGATCTTCGCACTACTTGTTGCCGGTCTTTTTTTTCGGGGTCGTAGCTCAGATGGTAGAGCGCGAAGTGTTTCGGTAAAAACTTGTCGTTCAAAACGAATGCCGCTGGAACTACATGTATTCGATGTCCCTGGTTCGATTCCAGGCGACTCCACAGTTAGTTGGATTTGGAAAATGATTTGTAAGGAGTTAACATGGAACGAGGACACGAAATATTTCAAGGCACTTCCGGTGGACTGGTGAAAGCCTGGACTAAAGGGGTTCCTTTTGAAGAACAGGCGCGCGCTCAAGTAATGAATGCAGCTGCCATGCCGTTCGTGCATGGTTGGGTTGCCGTAATGCCTGACGTGCACGCTGGGATCGGAGCAACGGTTGGCAGCGTAATTCCAACTACGAATGCGATCATTCCTGCTGCAGTAGGTGTAGATATCGGTTGCGGTATGATGGCCGTAAGAACTACCCTGAAGGCGACCGACCTTCCTGATTCGCTAAAAGAAATGCGCTCTGAAATTGAACGAATGGTACCGCATGGTAGAACAAACAATGGGCGCTCGGGCGATCGAGGTGCATGGACCAATCCTCCAGAAGCTGTGATTGAAACGTGGAATGGCCAGCTCAAGCCTGGCTACGAATCGATCCTGTCCAAACATCGCAAGATCAAAGATGCAAATCACGTAACGCATCTAGGAAGCCTGGGAACTGGAAATCACTTCATTGAAGTTTGTCTGGATGAAAACAATTCAGTCTGGTTCATGCTGCATAGCGGTTCGCGTGGAATTGGAAACAAGATCGGCACATACTTCATTGAACTGGCAAAACAGGATATGCGAAAATTCTTCATCAATCTTACAGACGAGGATCTCGCGTATCTACCCGAAGGAACCGATCATTTCCATGACTATGTAGAAGCTGTACACTGGGCGCAGGATTTTGCAATGTGGAATCGTAAAATCATGATGGATCGAGTTGTGGCCGCAGTCTCACAAACCAAAGGGATTCCACCGTTTGAGTCGCATGTGGAAGCAGTGAATTGTCATCACAACTACGTAGCGCGCGAACATCACTTTGGAAAGAACGTGTTTGTAACGCGCAAGGGTGCAGTTCGCGCACGCGAAGGCGATATGGGAATTATTCCCGGAAGCATGGGCGCTAGATCCTACATCGTGCGCGGAAAAGGAAATCCGGACAGCTTCCACAGTTGTAGCCACGGTGCAGGTCGAGCTATGTCACGTACGGCGGCTAACAAACGTTTCACAGTGGAAGATCATATCCGGGCCACTCAGGGCGTTGAATGTCGCAAAGACGAAGGCGTGATCGATGAAACACCAGGTGCATACAAGAATATTGACCTGGTCATGGAGGCACAGAAGGAGCTCGTGGACATTGTGTACACGCTCAGACAGGTACTGTGCGTAAAGGGATGATGAATCGGCTCACCATCGACGGCTCCTTGGGTGAAGGTGGCGGGCAGATTTTACGATCTGCCCTTTCCCTTTCATTGATCACTGGGCGTCCTTTCAAAATTGATAACATCCGCAAAGGAAGAGAAAGACCGGGCCTCTTGCGCCAGCATCTAGCAAGCGTTCAGGCGGCTGCACAAATCGGAAATGCTCAGGTCACAGGGGATGAACTGGGTTCGCTGAGTCTGAGTTTCACTCCGGAGCAAATCAAAGCAGGCGATTATTCTTTTTCCATCGGCACTGCAGGAAGCTGCACTTTACTTTTGCAGACTATTTTGCCCGCGCTTGCATCGGTTTCAGAAATCTCAACTTTGACACTGAAGGGAGGCACGCATAATCCCTTCGCACCACCATTCGATTTTGTTGCAAAGACATTTCTTCCGATGCTGGCGCGCCTTGGAACCAGGGTGGATGCGTCGCTCATTCGTCCTGGATTTTATCCAGCAGGCGGAGGCGAAATCAAAGTTCGCATTGAACCAAACGCTATTGGTACGGGGCTGGAAGTCTTAGAGCGTGGAGATTTTGTGTCTGCTAAAGGCAGAATACTATTCGCAAACCTGGCATTTCACATTGTGGAACGGGAAAGGAAAATCATGGCCAAGGCAATGGGATGGAGTGAGGATGAAATCCAGCTGGAACAGCGAACGGATTCAACGGGTCCAGGTAATGCAGTATTGATCGAAATTGAAAGTGCAAATGTTACTGAGGTATTCGTGGCGTTCGGCGAAAGAGGACGCGCAGCGGAAAAAGTTGCGGCCGATGCCTGCAAACAGGCCCGGAACTATCTGGCAAGTACAGCAGTAGCGGGTGAGTATCTCGCCGATCAACTGTTACTACCGATAGCCCTTAAAGGTACCGGTCGATTTACGGCCACGCGGCTTTCCAGACATTCAACCACAAACATGGAAATAATTCGCCTTTTCCTGGAACGGTCATTCCGGTCTGAGCAAAAGGATCGGAACCTCTGGCAAATTGAGATTGGCTGATGGTTCGTACCACAATGAAAGAATTCGTTCAGCAAGGCGATCGAGGCGCATGGACAAATCCTCCGGACGCAGTCATAGAAACGTGGAATAATCGATTGAAGGGGGTTATGCGGCTAACAAACGTTTCACAGTGGAAGATCATATCCGGGCCACTCAGGGCGTTGAATGTCGCAAAGACGAAGGTGTGATCGATGAAACACCAGGTGCATACAAGAATATTGACCTGGTTATGGAGGCACAGAAGGAACTCGTGGACGTTGTGCACACGCTCAGACAGGTACTGTGCGTAAAGGGCTAATCACGGTTGCCCTTTTTGGAACTTTCGCAAAGGTTGAGAAAGGCCTGTCCATCAAAACGTCAAAATTGCTCCAGACCTGGGACCAAAACGGGCCCGACAATGTTTACACCATCCTCCCGAATCCCGAGTGCATCTGGAAATAGGAAATCTCCGTTCAGGTTACTATCCGGCACAATCCAGGTATAATCCGGAAGTCCATTTCCATTGCTATCGATGTGTAGTTTCACCGTTTCATGCAAGCCGGCTTTGGGGCGCCAGGCTCTTGAACCTACAAAACTGTAAGCTCCTCCTTCAGAATCCAAGGAAATAAGCTCCGGGTCCGATTTGCTTAACGAAGCGTCCGGGTAAATTACTTCAATCCAGGAATTCCATTGCGCCTTCGGCAACTCCGAGGGGGACGCAACAAAAGCCGAAACGTCAATAAATGCCAAAATGCCATAGCTGAATGCGTCAAACGACGGCCCGTCATTCACGAGAGCGATTACGACAGAATTCGCGTCGTTTAGATTGTTCGCGTTAGCACCATCGCTGTATACGAGTGCAATGCCAATTTCCAGAGTTTTCTGATGATTCCACGTTTCCAGGCTGGCGAGACCAGGAGCAAAATCGGTCAATTGCATCTGGATTGTTTTCGCGCCTGTCACATCTGAAAAGTACGTTGTATCAAGATTAGTATGGCCCTGATATTCGGTGTGAGTGAAAGTTCCATTTTCGTCTCGAAACCGCGGAACCGTTACGATCTGGCGGATCACCCTGCCTGGTGCGTCCGGTCTTACCCGTATGGTAAGGATAGGATCGGGATTTGTCAGGAAGGAGCTTCGGAAAATTCCCGCAGGAAATAGGACCTGAAAACTTTTGCTGTCGAGGCTCCTTGTACGAAACGTCGTAGTCTGCGGTGTTGACAGATGCAGACCCGATAAACCTACGATTTCATTTCTAATGGAAACTCGATATTCTATTCCTCCATCGAGATCTTCTGCGGGACTTAGAATGAAAGTCAGATTCCCATCGATCGACGCGGGTAAGGGAGCCATCCGCACGCACGAAGCGAAGTTGTCTCGAGAAATTCTTACACTTCCTGTGCATGCCTGGTTTGTTGTATTTACTGTGACAGAACCGGGTTGAACAGGTCGCCCGAATTGAATCGAAATCGAAGAATGCACGGAAGTCAAAGAGTTGTTGAAGGGAGACATGTTTTGAATGTATGGGGCATTAACTTCTGTAGAGTTCTCCGGTTGGTCAAGCCCTCCCGATGGAGTAGAAGTCATAGCAGCGCTGGGCGAACCCAACAAAGCAAGCAGCGCAGAACTGCCGTCACTCTGGCTTTGATCTTTACAGCCATAGAAAGAAAACGCCGCAAGAATTAACAGAAGGAAGCTGCTTAAGCTCCCCCTAATCAACAAAGAAGATTGCTTCATTCCGGTTGGAGGATGCATTGCAGAGTGTATTAGTTTCATTTGCTTTTCATAAACAAACGAAATCAGCAAGTCATGGTCAATCGAAAAGGGAGCTTTAATCGCAAATGAATAAAAAATACAATTACAGATCCTATCTGTGAACGCGAGATGCTATAAATTTCGCATGAAATGCACCACGACTCTTGTTCGATACAGAGCTTTCATTTTCATACACGAACAACACCGTTAGACGCTCCCGTTATACGATCCACTTCTCCAACAATACCTTGAGAGCATTGATGACGAAACCCTAACGAAACACCCCGCGCACGTGGACATCGATTCGACCATGTAGCTTAACGGGATCTTGTGGATATGTGCGCGGTTCGGACCCGGGGCTCAGACATTTTTGAGGTGCTTGCTGTATTGCCGGACGCTATGCGCTCGAAACGCACGAGACCCTGGCAAAAAACGACTGCGCTAGGAGACCTGAATCAACACGGTTTTTATGCGCGATGACTCGCCACGCACAATACTCACGCGACTCTTTGGAACTCCAAACTCTTTAGCGATGGCTTCAATCACAGCGACGTTGGCCTGATTGTCCACGGGTCGTTCGCGCACGCGAACAATCCACATATCACCATCTTTCTCTATGCCAGGCTTCTTGCTTCCTGGCTTTACAACAACGTTAAGTCGCTTCACAGAATTGTTCCCAACCAGAGTATACGGCCTGGACCACAAAACAACTGCTTCTTGACACGGCAGGCATCAAAGTCCTGGCTGACTCCCATGAAGATTCACCCAACTGCCATCATTCATTCCCGTGCAAACCTGCATGCAAGTGTGGAGGTAGGAGCTTACTCTGTTGTGGATGCGGATGCAACGATTGGCGAGGGTTGTGTCATTGATACCGGCGTGCATATCTATAGCGGAGTTCATGCGGGGAAAAACAATAAGTTCGGTCATAACTGCGCTATCGGCGGTCTCCCGCAAGATATGCACTTCGATGCCCAGCGCAAAACCGGGGTTTCAATCGGGGATAACAATACGTTTCGCGAATACTTCACCGTTCATCGTTCCACCAGAGAAGATACTCCTACTAGAATTGGCTCAGACAATTATTATATGGGAAATTGTCACGTTGCACACGATTGCGTAGTGGGTGATGAGAACGTTTTCGTCCAGGTAGCTGGCCTTGCAGGTCACGTTCATGTTGGAAACCGCACGCTTATCTCCGCTAATAGTTGCATTCATCAATTCTGTCGTGTAGGTGACTATGCACTGGTTGCGGGCCTGGCAAAAGTCGTAAAAGATGTTCCTCCGTACGGTACGATAGATGGAAATCCGGCAACCGTTATTGGAATCAATTCCATTGGGATGAAACGACAGGGGCTCACTTCAGATCAACGCAACGCCATCAAACAGGCATACAAAGTAATCTATCACTCAAAGCTTAACACGACACAGGCCTTAGCTGAACTGAAAGCAACAGCGATGAGTCCTGAGGTCAAAAGCATAGTTGAATTTTTTGAAGCAAGCGATCGCGGCGTAACGGCACACAGGGATATCTAGGATTCTGCATAAGCGCGACATTGTCGCGCAAATCTGTTTACGGCGGTTGTAGATTCACCCGGACAAATTCCAGATCGGCCGTAAGGACCAATACCGGGGTCACATCGGACCAAGCATGGCAAATACTCTACGTCGCTTAGCCAGTTGCTCCCAGAGTGCAACGCCGTCGTGGCGATTGATGGCGATTTCCAGACTCATATCCAGAATTTCATTTCTGCACCTGATAGTCGCTACGCAAGTTTGACGGGCGATCCAGGCCGTTTTGAAGTTCAAAAACTTTGGCTTCGCGCAGAAAGTAAGAAAACGCAGAAGAGTACGCAATTACAAATCCAGGCATTCCATCGAGGAATCCAGCCTTGAGTAGGTAGATTTCAATAAACTTTTGAAATGGCTTCCAGAGTAAACGGACCAGGGAAAATTTCTTACCTTTGCCTGCCCGGGTAAATGCTATGATGCTTGAGAATTTGTTAATAGTATTGATTTGATCTGAAAGATCTTTGAAAGAATAATGAATCAAATCACCCGTAAGGGCCGGGCCCAGATTTGTTTTCCACCTGGGTTGATTGTGCAAGAAAATCTGATCATGAGGATTTTCACCACCCCAGCTTGCAGCTCCTTTGCGAATCAAACGATAGCGCGCATTGTACCATCCGCCGTGTTTGATGGGACGGCCCATATGGATCGTAAGCCGATTGATTCGCATACCATCCGGACCACTACCTGAACTGTTTCTGAGAAAGTCTGCAATGCTGCGTGCCAGTTCGGGAGTGCAGCGTTCATCTGCATCCAATGAAAAAATCCACTGGCCCTTACACATTTCGAACGCGCGATTCTTCTGCTGCACATGCCCGTCAAATGCGTGCTTGTAAAATCGTACTTTAGGAAACTTCCTTGCAATCTTTTCAGTTTTATCCGTAGAAAACGAATCGAGCACTAGAACCTCATCACAGAAATCATGGACCGAGGCAATGCAATCATGAACCCTCGCTTCTTCATTGAAGGTTATTATAGAAGCAGATAGGAGAACGGCGCTGGATTTCTTTGCGCTCAAAGTTTCTCCAGGGCAAACTGATAGCGGGATTCGCGTGTGATGCGCTCCGGATTGTTTGAAACCGAAATTGGACCAATGAAATTATAGCGCAGCATCATTGGGTTCATGCTAAATACCAGAGTCTCAGGAGTACCCGTAACGGTCCCAGCTCGCGGATCAATCTTAAACTCAGGATCCATAATCAAAACAGGAATTCGAATCGAATACTTTTGAATATCTTCCAGCATGCGATTTCGAATCGCATCGAATACGTCTTCTGCCGCAGCTCCAGCCGGGAGATTCAGGCCATGGCTGATAGGATTTCCTTCCAGCGCCATGTACATTGGAATATTACGTCGCTTTGCTTCTTCCGAAAGCAATTCAAGGGCTGGAATCTCCTGTATGCATGGTTCACAGGTTGGGCTGTAAAAATTTATTACGAGGTGTGGGGCCTTTGTGTCTGCAAATCTGATAGCAGTCCCATCCAGCAGTTTGCCGGACCAGCGATCTACGCCGAAGTTGGGCGTTTCCTGGGGCCGACAGACGGTCAGACAAAGCAAAAATGGAACCACGAGCAAAGTTTTTTTTAGTGGCATAATTTCCTGAGAATAGAATCCTGGCGTTTCTCTCTTTTTACCATGTCTAGAGACCCTAAAGAATTTGAAATTTCAAAACTGCTCTCCCTGGCAAACAAGGAGAAGTACGCGACCACCGTGGCCGCATTCGAAGTGATCGACAAGCTCGAACAAATCGAAATCCCTAAAAAGTATACTAACCGCAAACCGGCAGTTAAGGCAATGATTGCCCTTTCTGATGGCATTGTTCAATACGATTACATAGAAGATTCTGTCCGTCAGGCGCTTGAAGAAGAGCTGCATGGTCCAGAAGCGGCCATCGGACAGCCAGCAGAACTGGTCCGCGCCAAGGTCCCTGTTGTTGAAGAATCAGATGAGGATCTGGCAGCAGAAGACATCGGTGAGATCGAACCGGCTGGCAAACTGGATGAGGATATCGAAGAAGGCGAAGGCGTCGAACCGGAAGAAGAAGATGACGACGATGACGACGACGATGATGATTCGGATGACGACGATGACGATGATGATGACGAGGAAGAAGTAGCGAAAGAGGATGACTGAGCCCTCGCCGCGCATTCAACTCTCATACAATCCCGATAACTCTCCCAATTTTCTCTTAAACCACAAACCACTTCATTCACGCCACAATCCGGAGCAGGAAGTGCTCCGGCTGGCGGAGAGCCTGGACCTCAAGCCCGGTGAACTCCTGGTCCTTATAGGAATTGGTGCCGGGTATGCCCGGGTATTTGGAACAATCACAGACCCGGCTCGAATCATCTATTTTGAACCTATCCCGGAATTCAGTTCGTTTCTGAATGAATCCGGTTTTGTGCGCGATGTTGAAACCCAGGGGTCCAGGTTTTTTTCTGATCAAGGCGAATTGCTGGCGCATCTTTCTGGGCGCTCTGGAATTCGCATAGTTTCAGCACCCAGGCATCGAGACTTCTTTCCTGATTCGCATCAGCAGCTTCTGAGTGCCATTCGCACGCTTGACAAGAGCACAACTGGCGCGTTCTTCAAACGGTGGGCCTACTGCTATTTTCGCGCCCTCGACTCAGCAGAGCAGGCATTCCTCACCAATTTGGAAACTAAGGCTGATGCTCCACCGAGTGAGCCAGGACCTGCAGTATTATTCTGCGGAGCCGCACCCACTCTCTCTGCCGAACTGGACCAGTTTGATATTGAGCGTCATTTTGTAATCGCAGCCGACACAGCACTCGCGCCGTTGCTGGCCATGGGAATTAGGCCGCAACTCGTAATCTCAATCGACAGCGGCTACGGCACACTCTATCACCTACGCGCGGCTGCAAGACTGACGAATTTAGAAAGTCTTACAGCCCTGGCACCACTAACGGCGCATCCCGCCGTAAAGGATTTCTTTGGCAGGATAATCCGTTATCGCTCCACCTTTCCACTGGATCAAATCCTTGGCGGAGGTCCCCTTTCAAAAATCACTGAATTCATAAATCCAACCCGCAATACGGTTGGCCTCGCAATCCTGGCAGCTCGCGCACTGAATGCTGTATCGTTTCAAACCGCTGGCGTGAGCTTTGTATCGTCGCGGGGCGATTCGCATGCGCGTGGAACCGGTTACTTGCTATATGCGCTTGAGCGAAATTCGCGGACCAATCCTGTTGAATCCTACAGAATTGGGGGTTACAAGGAATCCCTGACGAATCGCAATCTGCATACTAAAACAGCACTCGATGCAATGCTGGAGTCCTGGAACAAACCTGGATTAGCCTCGCATTCCAGGCAAGGGCGGATCCGTCATGATATGTCAGGTGAGTCAATTGCGGACTTTGTAAAGATACTTCCAGGCCGCGAACTGGTTCAGTATCTAAAGAGCTCCTGGGACCAGATTCAGTGGGCGAAGATCTCCCATCTCGCGGCCACCGAGGACGTTGCGCGCTGGAAACGACGCCTCTCCAACATCGAATCTGAGTAAACAATCGAATGAATTCTTACTAATACAAAAAGAATCGCCCGGGCATGTGCCGATAATTTTGTTGGAAACTGCATGATTATCCCTAAGAAAGCCAAACTAACCGACGAACAGCTGCACGAGGTAACCAGTATTCTGGCAGAGTTCGAGTGTAATCTGACTCCAATCCCAGGAGCTACACGCACGATCTACGCTATCCGCGGCGACGAACGCCACGAGTTGATGATCAACAGGATTGAAGGCCTTTCTTATATCTCCAAAGTTGATACGGTTCAGTCGCCCTATAAACTGATGGATCTGCAAGCATCGCTTGCGTCGCATAAAATCAAGATCGCAGGTAAAACCCTGGGGAAAGATTTCCTGGTGATTGCAGGACAATGCACAATCGATCCAAAAAATCCTAACTATTTCTATGAAACAGCAGCGGCCGTAAAGGAAGCCGGCGCAGATGTGATTCGCGGTGGAGTCTGGAAACCCCGCACAAGCCCGCATTCGTACCAGGGAAATTCCAGGGCCGTTGACATCTTGATGGAGGCAGCGTCGCGCACCGGCATGCCTGTGAACACAGAGGTAATGGACGAAGAGCAATTAAACATCGCAGTGGATGCAGGTGCAAACATGATACAGGTTGGAGCGCGCAATGCTCTGAACTATTCACTGCTTCGCAAAATCGGCGAGAAGACAGCAAACAAAGGCACGATCATTTTGTTAAAACGCAGTTTGCACATGGGGCCGCTTTCTGAGTTTATCTGTGCTGCAGAATACATTGTAGCTGGAGGAAATCCAAACGTACTCCTCTGCCCGCGCGGAACTGTACCTGGAATGGATGGGTATAGAAATCATCCGGACGAATGCATCACGCCACTTCTCAAACAAAAAACCTGGTCTCCGGTTGTAGTTGATCCTTCGCATTCGGTTGGTAAGGCGATGTATGTTCCACAGGCGGCCCTCGCTGCAGTTGCATACGGAGCAGATGGAATCTGCGTTGAGACTCATTGTAGTCCAAAGAATGGAATTGGAGACGATCCAAAGCAAGCTATCACGCCTGCTGTTCTAAAATCCCTGATTGAAGATTCACTCAAGTTATTCGAAATAAGCAAGAAATACCAGAGTTACCTTACAGCAAGCGTGTAACCTCGCTTAGCCGCCGGGCGGCGAGACGTTCCCCCTTCGGGCATAGTCCGCCCACCCCCGTGGGCGGTTTCGTATTTAGCCTATGGGCTGACGCAGCGTACAGGCCCCCAGCCGCTGCCACCATTACGGTCCAGCCCAGTTCCGGCCCCATTGGAGGAGACCAGGCCATACTGCCGGGTAGGATTATACTGATTCGTGGTCGAACTCCAATACTCACCGACTGTACCAGGGAATTCCGGAAATACGAACGGTGCGGATGTGGCTGAAGTATCTACGATTGATTTGAGTTCTTTGATTGTAGGAACCCGCCAGATTCTGCCGTCCAGCGCAAGGTTGCTGCAATAGCTTACGGCCGGATCAAAGAGCATAATGTTCGTTGCATCGCTGCAATCGGCTGTCACTTGCCCGGAGGAACATTTTTGCCAGTAGAGCTGGTTCAGCGGATCCCAGATTATGCCATTTGCATTATCAACAAAATTGGCTGGTGCCGCACCGGGATTTGGATCCCTGACCAGGAGTGAAACACCGGACGTCCCGATCGGCGAGGAATCCAGGAACGTGTCCCCGCCAGGGGACATAAACATCATATAGTAAACGGAAGCTGCCCCAGAAGTCGTGGAAGTCCAATAGAAACGGTTGGCAGCATTCGGGAAAAAACTCGAAGGAAGCGGCGCGCCTTCATAAACCTTAATCGTGGAGAGTTCTGCAAGAGTGGGAAGCCTCCAGTCCGTGAAGCCTGCGTAGCCAGCATTTGAATTTCTAATATTCATGTCCCTGACGTCTGACCAGGCAGAAGTCCAATTGTTGATAAAGATGGAGCCCGTACAGGATACGCCCGACCACGTTTGAGTTGTGGGACATACCATCCACATCAACCCCGTGCGCGAATCGGTCACTACAGCATCCATTGGGTAGGCCGCATTGGGGGCTGAAGGACCGCTCAAGAGCATGGGCAGAGGCCCGGATGGATTCAAACCATTTTGCCCGGTTCCAGCGCAGGGAATGGCCGATCCCGCAGCGTCATAGCATAGAGTCTGCCGGGTTTCTGTTACCGGGAAACGTCGCTTAGCCTGCATGCCCGTGCGAAAACTGCCCGATGGTAGTCCAGACACTGCATTGGCGGCCAGATCCTGTAACCCCACAAGCGACCAGGTGACGTTCGCATTCTCGACTGGATAGAGCTTAACCTGAAGGCTCTGACTGGTAATCCAGGTAGCATTCTCAGGACATGAGACGGTAGCACCCTGGTAGGTCACGCTCACCGGGCAAATATATGGGCTCATCGGTTCGCTGAAGTTAACCAGGAAGGTCATGCTTTCTGGATCCACTGTACCAGAAGGTACAGTAATACTTGTAATCGTTGGAAGGGTATTGTCGCGAGTGAAGGTTTTAGTTGTGGAGCCAACCAGGCCCGCAGTATTTTGAACGCAGAGAGCAACATCGTTAGGGCCCGCTACAAAGTTTGAAGTCATGACAGCTCCAGAGAAACTAATGCTGCGATTCAGTAGACCATTCAGTGTGGCAATGGAAGACGTAGCCAGGAGAGTGCCTGAACAATCACCCATGTGCAGGGTTGCTGTACCTTTAACATTGGATTTGTAACTGAAGGAAACACTTCCAGTTGAAACCGCCTGCGAGGCGGGGCTAACGGAATTCAGGGTAATCACAGGAAGAACGGTATCAACCGTGTAACTGGCCGTCGCAACAATGCTCTGATTTCCTGCCTTATCCATGATCTTGAAACGGTAGGCTGTGGTCGCAGAATCTGGGGGATTAAAGGGTCCTGTGTATTCGGTTCCAACAAGGACACCATTTAGATCCATGGAGGGATCAGCACCAATTCGCATAGCGGCCAATCCGCATCCGGATCCGCCTGGATCTGTGCACGAAACAGAAATTGTAGGCTGGTTTGAATATGCCCCGGCGCCTGGAGTAACTGTAACCGTTGGAGCATCGTCATCGCGAATCACGAACGCAGTCTTCTCGCCAAAACCCCCGGTCGTACTTGTAACGCGCACGCAGACGGGAGTAGCACCAGGAGCATAGCTGCCGGCAGAAATAGGGAGCGTAATGTCCTGACCTGGAGTTGCATAATCGCCCTGCGTGAGCAACGTTCCAGTTTCACAATCGGTCGAAAGTCTAACTATATATTTACCGGCCTGGCTGGCATTCCAGGTGAATTGTGCAGTATTCCTTGCACCGGCTGTTGTACTTACGTACACATTCGGACCTGTAACAAAGGTTATTTCAGGGGACGCAATAACGGAAGCTTGCGAAAATGGAATGAGGAGTTTTATGGTTTCGGAAGGTGCATTTCCTCGTACGCAATGACTTAGTACCACGGGGAAAAGAAGGAGTGATACCTTCCAGATAAATGAGTGCAACGTCCTGATTCGCATAAAACCCTCCATGCTCGATCACAATGTCGCACAGAAGAGATTCGATTACAATGGGATGAGGATGTACGGGCGCGAAATCAGAATGAACCGGACGTTTCGCGCAGGGATTAGTTAAGAATCAGACGTCAACCGGTCAGAGACAGCAATCTAAGGGCGAGAAACTACGTACAATGAAACTTAATTCTCGCGATTTCAAATTCTCTGGCCTAAGATCTGAACACGAAGGTAACTCTGAAGCCTTCCAGTCCGCGCTCGTAGCGACCAGGCGTTACAGGCCCAAAGATAGGATCACATGAATCAGTTTTAATATGAAAGTCAGCCGGGATCATGCTCTTGATGAAATCCTGGAAGTTGCGCATTCTGAGTTCAAGCTCTTCTCCGTCCCGACCAAAGCCCGGCGTGATATGCTTGATATTTACAAATTTGTACATTTTCACCAATGATCCGTCTTCCATGATCATTGGAACTGAATCATCCTCGTCTGAATAGAACCCGTTCTGTTTTGAGAACACATCAAAGTTTTGTAAGAATTTTTCTGAATGATATAAATGATACAGCTCTTCATAACAGCGCAGACCTTTCTTGTATTGATAGGCGCGCGCTGGCTCATCACCCATTGTATATTCCACAATCATGTCTAGAATTGAAACGACGCTGCGCGCAATTTCATCCGGTAAATTTTCAAAGATTCTGAACATTGGCTTGCCCAGGATATCCAGCGAAAAAACGACCCGGCGTAGTTGCTTGTCGTCATAGGAATCGAGCAGAGTTGTCAGGTAGTCATTGTTCATTTTCTTTTCTCCATCATGATTATTCGACGAGACAATTTAAGATCTGAGCGACGCATTATTTCCTTTGCGTGCAGCATACAGTATTGGGAATAGCGCGGCCATCAAAACGTAGCATAGCGCGAATTCATAGGGAATGGAAAGCGCGCGCGGTGGCAGGCCCGCGCTGGCAAGATCCCACGGAAAATACAAACGACCACCCGCAACCGAATGCATGAAACCAAAAAGTGTAAACACTGCGGCCACGATCATTGTAATGCTCGCTGATATAAACTTTCTGTCTATCAAATAGGCTACAGTCGCACTCCATACCATCGATGTTAAAATCGCTCCCTGCCCCAGGGCCCCCAGTATAAAAAATTCCTTTAAAACATCAGGTGGAATAATCCCGGCAAGGCCTTCCCCAATTGCTTTTGCCTTTTCAACCGGCAGAGTTGCCAGCTGCGCCTGCAAAGCTGCGGCAATTCCCTGGACCGGAAAGATCACCATCTGCAATTTCACCAGGGTGTAGCTTAGAATTGCAGGAATCAGAGCAAATCCCAGAGCAAAATAATGATTCTGCGGTGTAAGTCTAAACGACAGTGCAAGGATTTCAAGACCAACAAAAATCAAGATAGGGCTAACTGCAGCTTCTGGGATTAGATCGACTATAAAACCCACAATTCCAAGGGCAGCGCCCAGACCCACGGCAAGCCCGGTGAACAGTGTGTATGCGCTGCGTGCTCCCATCTGTCTGTATGCTGAATGGCCGATGTATGGCACAGTCTGTGCAACTCCACCGCAAATGCCAGCAACCAGCGTCGCTCCGGCCTCTGTAAGCAGGATATCGCGCGTTTTGAAATCATCGCCTACGAGCCGAGCCCCTTCTGTTACATTGATTCCGCCTACAACCGTTAACAATCCAAATGGAATAGCCACGGGCAAGTAAGGCAGCACACGACCAAACACTTCAGAAAAGGCGGCTAACGTTGGAACTGGAGGAAGAAAACGAATTCCGGAGAATTCAGGAAATCCATGATACGGGTGAATTCCAGCATTAGAAATCAAGCCCAGTCTGCCCAGGCCATAGTAGAGAAAAACACCAAGGATCACGGCAACCGCAGCACCGGGCAGGCGAAAGGGCAGTTCATGCCTGGCTATCAAAGCGAATGTCAGGACAGCAAGTGCCATCAAACCTACAAATGGCATATCGTAGATTTTGATCAGTGGGTTTGCTGCAAGCCATGTGATACCAACGCCTGCAAGCGATCCGAGCAATGCAGCAGTCGGAACGATTTTCTGAATCCTGGATCCAATGAAAGAAAAGAGGACTTTTACAAAACCCATCCAGATCATCGCAGCCATGCCAACATGCCAGGCTGTAAGGCCGGCCTGGGCCTGATCCATACCTTCTGCGCGCGCTGCGATAAATGCGGGTCCCAGTACTACAAACGCCATACCAACCGTTGATGGTGTATCCAGTCCAAGGGGCATTGCTGTTACAGGCTGGCCTGTGCGGCGCGAGAGGCGAATGGCCATGATGCTGTAAATGACGTCACCGAATAAAACTCCAAGCGCTGTTCCGGGTAGAATTCGCTCAAAAATGATTTCCCGCGGAAATCCAAACCCGAGCAGGATTCCGGAAAGCAAGACCAGATTTACAATGTTGTCCAGGAAGAGGGCGAAGAATGCGTTCCAATCGCCAGAGGCTGCCCAGGGAAGGGCCTTCTTTTCAGTCATGAGACTGCGTGTGATTGTGACTGGAATACGCAACTGCAAAACGAATGCTTGACTGGTCCTCGCAGAAACATTTCTTTCGGGATATGGCAGTTACAAACGCCTTCTCACCCATCCGGGATTTTACTTCCGCGCGCGGCCTTCCCCATCCCTCCGATCGCCTGACGGAGATTCGCAAAAAATCCAGAATCTTTCGCGAGCGCATGCTGAATGGACCAAGCGCTGCCTTCTATAAGACCGTGGATCTAGTTCGGGTACCCTACCCGACCAGGTACGGGTTGCTCAATGCATTCTCGCTGCCAGTGCCAATGATGCATATTCTCAATCGCCTATATATTGTGCAGTTCAAGTCAAAGGGAAGACTCAAAACACTCTTATTCTCACCATCCGATATAGAAGCAAACGGGGAGACTCCATTCTTTAAACGACTCTCCGGGTCATTTGGTCCGCTTGAACCTATTGGCAAAAAATTCCTGGCTCCCATTCTTTCAACAGTGGAAAATGCGCTGCAAACAATTGGAATCAAACCGGAACAGATAGATTACATTTCATACGATCATCTGCATACACAGGATTTACGGAAGTGGTTGGGCACATCGAGTAAACCAGCTTATTTTCCAAACGCCAAACTTCTAATCATGGAACAGGAATGGATTTCGACAGGCGGTTTGATTGGCCCTCAACTGGACTGGTACTGTCCCAACGGCATAGAGGGAATTTCTCCAAAAAAGATCATCCTGCTCAAAGGCGATACAATGCTGGGAGATGGAGTTGCATTGATTGCAACTCCAGGCCATACAGAAGGAAATCACTCGCTCGTAGTCCGAACAGAGGAAGGCGTACTCGTTTCAAGTGAAAATGGAGTGAGCGCCGATAACTACGCGCCGTTGGCGTCTAGAATTCCTGGCGTAAAAAAATATGCTAAGAACACAGCAATGGAAGTAGTATTGAACGGAAATACGTTGGAAGGTGCTCTCAATCAGTACATCTCAATGGTTCAAGAAAAAGAAATTGCTGGGCCGTCTAAAAGAAATCCGGAATTCTACAACGTAGTTCCCTCATCCGAACTCACGCCTTACTGGGGCTTTCCAGGGATCAGTCCAACGTTTACGTTTGGACCGCTGGAGTTTGGAAAGGTTGTTATATGAAAGATAGCGTTGTACTTATCACCGGTGCTGCAGGCGGAATTGGACGTTATTTGACAGGGGCATTTCTTAATTCTGGTTCGTCAGTAGTAGCATGCGATCTGGACGCAAAAGCAATCGAGAAAATTGCAAAGGCCCAAAAGTGGGATCGTAAGAATCTAAAGATTGAAAAACTAGATGTCCGCAGTGAGAAACAATGGCAGAGTGCAATCAAGTCAGCGCGTAAAGCCTGGGGTAAACTTGACATACTTATCAACAATGCTGGCTATCTGCTTCCTGGTTATGTTCACACCCTGGACGAAAAGATCATAGATTTACATTTGAACATCAATGCCAAAGGCGTGATGCTTGGAACTGCGGCGGCCGCACGCGTTATGCTTGAGCAACGGCATGGCCATATCATCAATATAGCGTCGCTTGCAGGCATAGCTGGAATTCCTGGCATCAGCGCCTACTCTGCTTCCAAGCATGCTGTGCGTGGTTTTACGCTGGCCGCTTCACAAGAACTGAGAGCAAAGGGCGTATATGTTACAGTGATTTGCCCTGATGCTGTCCAGACCCCAATGCTTGATTTACAAAAGGATTATGCAGAAGCGGCGCTCACATTTTCCGGCGGCAAAGTCCTGACCCCGGCAGACGTAGAAGGTGCAATCCGCACAGCCCTCTTGAAAAAGTCCCGTGAGATAACGATTCCCGGAAGCCGAGGAATGCTTGCCAAAATTGCTTCTGCATTTCCTGCTTTCACTTCGACCTTTGCAAGCATCATGGAAAAGCAAGGGAAGCGCAATCAGAGCAAGTTCAGGAAACAATCATGAGCGAATTAGAAAAACCGGAAAAAGGTTCTAACCTTTTACAGTCGATGGGTGAGGGTCTGACGAATATCGCAGACAGTCTAACCGGCAGACATCTGGAGAATCGCATACGCGAGTATACTGAGCTTTACGCGGATGTATTGCTTGGATTGCATCGCGATCTGAGAAACCTCGAGGCCCGGGCAGAATCACTGCCAGATAAAAAACAATTTGAATCGATGATGGCCAGCATGCAACTAACTCGCAAGCTGCTTGTAGTATCCATCTGTATCTCGCTTGCAAGCATCGGAGGGTTTCTCTGGATACTCCTTCGATAAAAGATAAACTCAAAGAACTGGACGATCGCCGCGGACACAGCGATAAATTTCAGTCTGTTGCGGAGAAATACAGCGCACCTGAACCGCGCGAACAAGGATTTCTACGCACCACCATTAACAAAGCCGGCGGAGCTTTATTTCACATGGGCCTGATGAAGGTTGCTATGCGTTTTTTCCCGGGACTGGCCGGAGTATTTTCGCCTGTAGTCTCGGTTGCTTATGAACGTGTGCGCAAAAATACAGATTTACCCGGGATGGTAGACGAAGCCACGGAAAAACTCAAAGACATCCAGCACGAACGTGCGCAGAAAAAAATCCTGGAAGATAAAAAAGAACAAAACTAGTTCTCAGAATTTCCCAATCAATTCCTCATTCTGACAAAACTCATTGCTCCGCGCAATAGATTCCACGGGTAGTTGTATTGCAAGCGGTCTGCGAGAGCGTAATCGTTGTTTGACTGGTCGACCCACCTGTTCCGTATCGTCCCTGGGCTCCGCCACTGCCGTCGCTCCATTGATTGCAATGAGCGTTTGTAACCCAACCCGTGTTGAACCCTGTATGATACGTTCCTGAATTAGCAATGGGATTGGTCAGTGCTCCAAATGGGAATAGCTTGTTAGTCCCGGTAGTCATCACACTCAGGCCATCAGGCCTGCGATATGTAGCGGAGGCGTACAGAACCCAGCCCACTTGACCATCACCAACATCAGCGGTCGTGGTAGCGATGCGTGTAGACCCATCACCCAACATTGCCTTGTACGTTCCGGAGGTTGGTTTATTTCCATCGCTCATGCAACGAGCATCGGCACCGGCAATTCCTGTGCTCCCACCAAGGTCACCCAGCCACGCGCCTGCAGTTGCAAAAATGTAGCACAGACCCTGTGCTTTGCACGGGCCTGAAGAGGAAGAAGAAACGTTCGCAAGTAGAATAGCCGCGAGGGGTCCAGTTGTTTCCGACTGGGAAACCGGAAACCGTTCCGCGCAGGTAGATGTCAGACAAACGGATGCAAGGGCGATCAAAATGTTGTATCGAAACGTTTCCATACGCTAGTTGATAACCGACCCAATAGATTTAACCAGCACTTTTGTATTTGATCCCGGAACTCCTTCTACGTCTTTTCTTGTAGACGTCAGCGAGGTCGCACCGCACATCCAATCGGATGACTCATCCACGCAAATACGATGATTCCGATACATTGATCAAAACGCTGCGAGAGATCTGCCTGGCATTTCCAGAAACGTATGAAAAGGAGGCCTGGGGCGAGTGTACGTTTCGCGTGAACAAAGGCACCATGTTTGCCATGACAGATTGCGATCACCATGGAAGTGGACACACGGCAGTGTGGGTTAAAGCAAATCCAATGGTTCAGGACATGATGGTAAAATCGGATCCCAAACGATTTTTTGTGCCACCCTACATGGGCTCGCAGGGCTGGGTGGGATTTCGTCTGAATGTCAAATCCAAATGGAAAGAAATCACATCAATTTTGCGCGACGGATATGAAATGTCCGTTCCTCGTAAGATGAAGCAAAATACCCCAAACCATCAGAAAATGGAGACGCATGTGTTCCGTGCTTGAGGACGCTGGATTGATCGAAGTCCAGACCTATATCCAGAGTGGGAACGTGATTGCAAAATCACACCTGTCCAGAGATGAAATCCAGAAATTGGTTCACCGAGCAATCAAACAAAACTTTGGTGGAGACATAGCAGCCATTTCCAGAACAGCAAAGGAATTCCAGGCGATTGTTCCAGCGCATCCATTTGGAAAAGTAGCAACAGAAAAACTTTACTTCACGATTATGCAGTCACCAGGCAAGCCAGCGCTTGTGAAGGAGTTTTCAGGAAGAGACTACTCACCGGATCAGATTCGAATTAAGAAAGACGTTATCTACACATTATGTGCTACAAAATACAGCGACCTGAAGATCAATAACAATGTCATCGAACGCAAACTGGGGATAGCAGCCACTACAAGAAACTACAACACTATGACAAAACTTGCTGAATTGAGTCAGATTACCGCGTCAAAAACGAAACCAGGAAAAAGCGCAACAGGAAAGTCTTCAAAAACATATTAGCAACGGTGATCTAAATCATTTGTCCGGAGTAAAGCAGCGCGCGTTTGTGCTAGACCGGGTGGAAGCAGAATCGGAAATATCCCATGGCTGGAAGAATCATACTTGTTCGTCACGGACAATCGCTCTGGAATCAGAAGAATCTTTTTACGGGCTGGGTTGATGTCCCGCTCAGTCCACTCGGTATTGAAGAGGCACTTAAAGCCGGCGACCAGCTGAGTAAGATTTCATTCGATATCGTGTTCGTTTCAACTTTGATGCGCGCTATGACAACTGCCATGCTCGCACTGTCGCGCAACGCCTCCCCCCGAATTGCACTTATGCAGCATACAGACGAATCAACTTCGGATTTGAAGAAACAAAAGGACTGGTCCCGCATTTTCTCTGACAAAGTGCAAGCGGACAGTGTTCCTGTTTTCAGCGCCTGGGAACTAAATGAAAGATACTATGGTGAACTGCAGGGCATGGATAAAACGGAAACCGCAAAGAAATATGGCGATGACCAGGTTAAGCTCTGGCGTCGCAGTTATGATGTTCCACCTCCAAATGGCGAATCACTGAAAATGACTGCGGAAAGAACCATCCCTTATTACCAGAAGACAATCGAACCGCTGCTTAAGCAGGGAAAAACGATTCTGGTAAGCGCGCATGGGAACAGCCTCAGATCAATCGTAATGTTCCTTGAGAAACTTACAGAAGAACAGGTGTTGTCCCTCGAGCTTGCAACTGG
Source organism: Spirochaetia bacterium (assembly GCA_021413825.1). GTDB lineage: Bacteria > Spirochaetota > Leptospiria > Leptospirales > Leptonemataceae > JAEUSB01. The sequence goes on from JAIOPQ010000021.1 coordinate 33,194, forward strand.
AGTCCCACGCGGATACCATCTCAGCGATTCTGGATACACTCGAAAAGAGATTGCTGATTTCTAAAAAATGTAGGCTACGGATCGCTCGGAATTTGTAAAGAAATCCTAAATCGTGACGCGGGGAATCAGATTTGGATTGCACCCAACGCTTGATACAGCGGCCTGAGATAAAATTCAGGAGGCTATAATGAAGAAAATAGTTACGATCCTTGCAACAGCCATTCTTATTACGTTTGCAGCATGTGGAAAGAAACAGGCTGCAGCGAATGACTATCCAGCTGTAGCAAAAGAAATTCGAGAAAAAATGTGCGGAAAAATGGAACAATGTTCCAAAGAGTTCCTGGCAAAAGCACCGGAAGCAGTGCGCAAAATGATGGAAGGCAAGATGTCCAAAGAAGCCTGTCTTGCAGCACAGGCAACTCCTTCCATGCAATCCAAGCCAGACGAATACAAAGAAGAGGATCTGGTTAAAGCGCGCGAGTGCGCTGCCGCCATCGAATCAGCAAGTTGCGAGGACTTGAAAAACAACAAAGTTACTGCCTGCGCTGGCTTCAAAAAATAGTTCAAAACAAATCCCGGACTAGTCCGGGATTGCCTTTCTAAAACTCAGCGCTGCAAAGAGCGGAAATTCATTCCTGGCCCTATCCTCTGCCCTCGATCTTGGCCCGGGTGCACTTTTCTTATTTGAACACCATTCTTCCATTCCGTTCAGTACAAAACCAGCCTCAAAGGCCGCGCCCAGCATTTCCGAGAGACTGCGATGAAATGAAACTGTATCTTCAGAATCTTTCTTACCCGGGTGCATCCGAATTGGAATTTCTGCGGACGATTTATAAATATCAAGCCTGCGATACTGCATTTTCTTACCCTCATCCCAACCCCAGCTACTCTGCCTGGGAATTCGCAAACAGGGATGATTTATTACCCAGACCATTCTCCCACGCGGTTTCATAACTCGCGCACACTCGCGAGACACAGCGGGTAGGTCTTTCATGTTCTGAAGTGTTAGAATTGCAATCAGTGCGTCAAAATGCGAATCTTTGATCCCAGTGAGTCGCTCAGCGTTCAGACAAACATACTTAATGCGATCGTTTGAGTTTTTAGAGTGTTGAATCGCGCTTTGAATCAGTGAAGGCGATGCATCCACTCCGGTAACGTCACAGCCCATTTTGGCCAGGTTTCGCGCGAAAACACCCTGACCACAGCCAAGATCAAGTACTCGATCATCCTTTCGCAGAGTTAATAGTTTGAGCACACCAGGAATTATAATATCCCTGTGAAAATCGGAACCCTCTTTACCGACGAGGGAATCGTACCATTCTGCTGACTTCTCCCAGGAAGTGTCAGCCTGCTCTTTTACTCGGTTTCGTATGCGAGTATAACGGAGTTGCCATCGCGCTTGACCAGCGTAATTTTCTCACCTTCCAGAATTGGAAATGGCTGTCCGGGAGCGCAGCAGTGAACAGTTCCCTGGCTTACAGCTACCGTGACGGGCGCATGAACCGTCGAACTCTCTGAAGCTTGACCGGAAACAGTGTAATGCGCGCGGTTCTCAACCAGCAGATCCAGGCCACCTGCACGGACATGGAACGGTGTTTCTGCGCTATCAGGTTTTACAACAAACGTGGCTTCACCAGACTTTAGATCCCAGTGACCGGCGCCGCGCTCCACTACGCCGCCAGCAGCCAGTTGAATCTCACGAGTTTTTGAAAAACCCTGATAGACGTTAATACGACGATCCGACCCATCCGCTTTTACAACTTCACCCGCTGAAATCAGATTCCAACCAGACCAGGCGTGACCCGAGCCAGCCATGTGAAAGCCAGCCAGCGCAACAAAAAGGATCAATACACTTGCAGCTGCAAAGCGAAGAATCCCAAACCTGCGCGTTGGTTCCGGTATCATTGCGAGATTATATGCGCGTTCAAAAATATTTCGAGGTGCGGCCGGGATATCTGCGATCCTATCGCGTCTCAACAATGCGTCTCTTAGACTTTCATGTTCTGACATATTCGCCCTCCATTACTACGGTCGGACAATTGCCGTCCGGCCAAAAAACCCAGGCATTCATGGTGAAAGCAGGTCCTTCCAATCTTTTAAATCGAACTCAAGTGCTGTAAAAAGCTTCTCTATCATTCTGCGAACGGTTCTTTCTGATTTGCCTACTGCCTTTGCCATATGTGCCTGACCCACGCGAGTCTCAGTCATCAAATGCAAGAGCGTGACATAATCTTGTCCGCATTCAGCCGCCACAGCAAACATGCGATGTAAAATCTCTTCGCGAAAAAGGGTCTCATCGGTAGGCGTTCCGTTTGCTTGAAAGTCAGAATCACCCAGACTAATATTACGGCGAGACTTACGAAAATAATCAATGGTCAGGTTTCTTGCAGCGCGATAGAGCCAGGGCAACTCACCGCCTGGACGAATTCGCCCTTCATTCGCTTCGCGGATGAATCGAATGAACACATCTTGTAGTATGTCCTCCGATTGGTTTCCACCGCCAACGCGGCGGATGAATCGCAGAAGCTTTCCGGAATGCTGCTGGAAAATTCCACTGCAATATTCCTTGAGAGCCGACATCAAATCAAGAGATGCGCAGGCATCGGAGCCGACAAAACCTTTTCAAAGAACGCCCCTGCATTTTTTTGTCCGCCCGGTGAACCTGTATCCGTTCTAAATCTGTTGGACTTGTGGATGATACGCCTCGGGATCTTGCTGCTGGCCTTTGCCGGGATTGCAGCAACGCCGCCTGAGGTCTCTGAATGTATGAAGCGTGCCAAGAATGACCACATAGCGGCATTCCGAGCTTGCAAGAAGCTTGAATCAGAGAAGCAATCTGCGTGCGAGCGCAAAGCGCGGACACAACTCAAAAGTGCTGCAGCAGCCTGTAAAAAACTCTAGCCGGGTCAGTAAATCTGTCTTATGCCGGGAAAACGGTATAGATAACTCTTTGAAATAGCCGGATCATGCATTGTGAAGAGTCGCTTCTCATGACTTGCCCCTTCAAGAAATACGCGATTGTTAATCTGCGAATATGCTGCGTCTCTTGGTAAAACGATTTTGTCTCTGCAGGAATCGACGAAATAACATTCATCACCCGTGATCAATGCATCACCCTGGACAAGGTTGATTCGAACGGCCTGCGAACCTGGTGTATGCCCCGCGGTTCGCTCAATGGCAACCGTGCGCGCAATTCTAACATTGCCATTGAGAACCTTGAGCTTCCCGCGCAATCTCTTTGCTTCAATGATTGGCTCAAACTCAGAAAAGCGTTTTGTAGTCCTGAAATAGTCGAGCTCTGCTTGCTGAACATAAACAACTGCGCGCGGAAATAAACGTAAGCCTCCTGCATGGTCCATGTGCGAGTGAGTTAGAATTATATCCGTAACTGCTTCAGGTTCTATTCCCATTGACTTCAGTGCTGTCCCGGCGTTACGGAAATGTTCGATCATGAACCGGGCAGCTTGAGATTCATCCGCCATGCCACAGTCGACCAGGAAAATGCGTCCTTCGCTCTCAATCACATAGAATAGCCAGCTGATGCGCACATACGGTTCAGTTTGCGACGTGTTTAGTAGCTCTGTAAAATAGAGACTACTACCGTATTCAACGGCATAGACCCTGGGTTCGATCAGGGCGAGCGGATAGCGACAGGACAGGAGCGCCGCAAGCGCGGCGCCCATAAGGATTTTTAGAAACGGCAACCCTGCTGTTTGCCTACCCCTGAGAAATAATCAATCAGATTTTTAAGACTCTGTTTGTAACTTCCAAGATTGGTCTGCATCAGCGATGAGTCCAGTCTTCTCACCTCGCGCGTGAGTTTGCGGTCTCCATAACCTTCAGCCACACCCTTCATCGCAGTATTGAAGTTTTCAAGTGCCTGGTAGAGCTTGTCACCGCGTTGCATACGCATGTTTGGCTTGAGCGCAGTATCTAGTTCCTTCATTGCGGTTACAAGCTTATTGAGATCGCCGCAGAGCTCCTCTTCTTGATATTCTTCCTGCTCCTCAGTATCATCCTGAACCACTTCCTGGATTTCTTGCTGCTCCTGGACGCTTGGCGGATTGGTAGGATTTTGAGTTACGTTGGCAACCGTAGTTGCTCCCTCACGTAATTCAAAGATTGGATCCTGGGTCTTTTGATCTGCAGATCCAATGTAGATAGATTTAGTGGCCACTGCCATCAAACGCTTCCAGCTTGGATCGTCTGCGCGTACTTCATTTGCCAGGGCCTGCAGGAATTGATTGGTGAACGCTCCACCATCATCCATTGCAAAGGAATACTGGCCCGGCTTAGAACCACTTGCATACACTCGACCAGCGTATTGAAGAAAAAGCTTCTTGTAGTTCTGTGGTTGAATTTCCGCAAAGGCCCGCGAGTTTGTACTCCGCGACGATTGATCAGAAAAACTATTACACAAATCTCCAAGTGCAATGATCAAACGGGGATTCTTGGATTCCAGTATTTGCATTACCTTAGAGAATTCAAGGCCCGGCTGAGGTGTTTTAACATACAGGTTAGGCCATTGAGTCTTAGTCTCCCGCGTCCGATAGCCATGTCCGGAATAGTAAAAGAACACAGTATCGTTTGAAGCCGGGTTCACTGCCTGAACTGCAGCGAGCGTTGAGTTGTAATTGAACTCAGGCGATTTGAGAACCTTCAAGTTCAAACGCATGCCAGTGTTCTGCGCAATCTCTCGCGCCTTATTCTGCATGTTTTCAAGATCTGCAATTACAGAACTTCCAATACTCTGGTCTGCTGTATCTGCTACAATTAAGAAGTGGAGCGTTTGCGCACTGAGACTGCTTGAAAGACCAAGCGCAAACAGTGCTGCTACAATAATTCTCTTCATGGCTTATCCCCCAGGGCCTGAATTTCTTTATCCTTTGGAAAAAGTTCCTTTGCAAGCGCAACGAGCGAAGCGCGTACTGGATCGTTGTCTTCTATGCTCTTCTGATCAAACCCGCTAAATTGCCAGAGGTTCCCGGCAAAACTCACGAGCACGTGCACTGTATCCGTTCCCTTTTTGAACTGATAGGCTATAACTGGGTCCATTGGATGCCTTTTCACATTCACGAAATCATAACTCTTCTCATCCATAATGAGAGATTTGAGCCACAGAATCTGGTCACCGCTGAGCATGGGTCCGCGGTTAAGAATCTTGAAACCATCAATATTCTCGAGCGATACACCGGTGCGCGGTTCAATCTGTATGGCCTGAACCGAATCAGGCGCTTGAAGAACCTTCAGCATCTTTTCGCCCAGAAATTGTTTTACTTTTTGCGTTGGCTCCACCGGGCCTCCTCGGGGTTTTGCGGTCGTCTGGCAACAAATCAAGGCCAGCGCAAGAACTGCGGACATATACTTCATCTAGTCATCTCCTGGGGGCCCATTCAGGCCAGCTCGCATTCAGCCTTTAGTTGATATAAAAACAAGAAAAAAAGTTCGATTTTTTTAGACAGGGAGTATAATCGCTCCATGCAACTTTACAAGGTTCCAATTCTGATCCTACTGATAGCCTCTACAACATGCGGTTTCTTTGCCGGTCCAAAGATTACTGATCAAGTGGTCGCAAACTATATCAAAGCGTACACCAGACTGAAGGAAAAGGGACCGGAATTCGTCCAGCGCTACGCCCATGGCACGGGTGCTCCTTCCGATATGGGACCTGGAATTGAAGGCTATGTTGAGATAGAAAGGATCATCAAGGAGTCGGGCTTCAAAAGCTATCAGGAGTTCGTGGAGGTAAACGCTAAGATTGGGCTGGCATACAGCCAAATTGAAGGGCGCCAATTCATGAATGAAATGGATAAGATGCACAGCATTGGAAACGAGGAGATCGACAAGCAACTTGCAGATCCCCAGGTTCCCGAGGAAGTGAAGGCTCAGCTACGAGAGACAAAGCGCAACATGAACGACAATATGGATAAGAACAAACCCTGGGCCGAAGGCGTAATGAAAGGGGCAGAATTAATGGGTGATAGCGAAACAATGGAAGTAGTGCGGCGGAACGCAGCAGCAATCAGAAATGCCTACACCGGTGGGATTGCAGCCCCGGAACGCGAATTCATGGGACACAAACTGTAGCGCTCTCACGACTCAAGGACCTGGAGCCGCAAAGCGAAAGAGCCCGCCCAGAGTCGCGGTGTTCCGAGCCTCATTCTGACTCGGCGCACGGCGGAGCGAACCCATGCTGGCCGCGATGGCCAGCAATGTTCAAACAATTAGCGGCGGACGATGCGCAGAATTACGAGCAAGATAATCGCACCGATTGTTGCTGTAATGAAGTTGCTGAACGGAATCTGAGTAAGGAACGGCAGAAAGCGAGCAATGTATCCACCCAGGAAACCGCCAAGAATACCACAGATAGTCGTTAAGATAAAGCCGAGTTTGTCTTCACCTGGAAGCAGGAAACGAGCTACCAGGCCGACTACAAAACCGATCACTATTGTCCAAATAAAATCCATTCTAATTCTCCAGAGAAATGTTAGTTCAATCGTACTTCGCGCACAGCAGTCTGTCAAGTGCGAACGGCAATCTCGCTCATGATTGTGGCCAGTTTGAAGTCACGCTCCGTAATACCACCCACGTCATGCGAATTAAGTTCGACTGAAACACGGTTGTAGACGTTGCTCCAGTCTGGATGGTGATCCATCTTTTCTGCGGCAAGAGCGCACCGCGTCATGAAGCCGAATGCCTGGCTAAAATCCTTGAAAACGAACTCTCTAAACAGCTTCCCATGGCGCAGCTGCCACTCCGTAAGATTGACCAGTCTCGATGTGATTTCTGTTTGACTTAGCATTCGCAGACTCTTCCCCATCCAGGGATTGACGCAACGAAATAATCGATGACTGAAAGGCACATCAGGCGAGCCTCGGTTTGATGCGTTCTGCCCTGATACTTCTTGCGCTTTTGCTTTCCTGTAGCTCGCCCTATATCAAGAACCGAGAGCGGGACGCGCTCGATGTTTTTACGTTTGAGGTTCAAACTAAGTCATACGGTGCATCCGTCCGAACTGGCCCTGTGAAATTCGGCCTGTCTTACAAATCTCCGCAGGGGTTTGATGGTGGACTGCGCGGCGGCGATGTGGGCAGGCATGCAAGCGCTGAATTCACTGCGATCGCAATGGGTCCGGATTATTTTCAGAAGCTTCCTTTCAAAGATCTGGGAAATGAAATCGTCAAAGCGGAACAGACAGGACCGGTGGAGAGCCAGAATTCTCAAGAAAAGACCGCCGATACCTCCACAGACAAAGCCCAGATTCAGAAAGTGGAAGGTGCAGACAAGGCCCAGGCTCAGAAGGATGAAATCACAGATCAGGACGATCCCAGCGAATCTGCATCCGCCAAGGATGCAGCACTCATGCATTTACGCGACAAAGAGTATCGAGTACGCTCGCCATTTGGAACAACTGTCCCCCTTCAGAAGCGGAGACTCGTATTAAAACAGCGCGGTAGCTTTGCTCCTGCATCGTATTATACTCAAGTCGATTTCAACATTGCACTTTATTTTGGACTGCGCGTGGGACTCAATCCAGGCGAGCTAATAGACTTAATCCTTGGCTGGACTACCCTGGATATTTTCAAAGACGATGAGCCGTTTGAATCCGATCAGGAAAAGAAACTCAAGGAAAATCCTCTTTACAACTCCCTGACGGAAGAACAAAAGCAAAAACTCCGCGAACAACTTGGGAAATAGCGCCTAACGTCCAGATTTTCTACCTGATATTTTTTTCCGTCCAGGATTAATGCGCTTTGTTTGCCTGGCCCCAGGGCCGGCCGCTAATTCCTCGCCTCGTCCGTAGACTTCTCGGACCAGATAGAGGGGACGGGCCTTGATTTCCTCAAACATCCGTCCTATGTATTCACCTATAATTCCCAGGGTAATCAGTTGCAAGCCGCCCAGAAACAAAGTCACGACAAGAAGGGATGCATAGCCAGGAACATCGATTCCGTAACGCAATACCCTGATGATTGCAATGATTGCATACACAAAGGCAAGCACGGCGATTCCGGCACCCAGATAACTCCAGACTCGCAGCGGCAAGGAGGAGAACGAAGTGATTCCTTCGATTGCAAAGTTCCAGAGCTTCCAGAAATTCCATTTTGTGGTCCCGGCAAAACGGGCTTCTCTGTCATAGGAAATCTCAGTTTGCCTGTAACCAACCCAGGCGAATAGTCCTTTCATGAAGCGCTTACGCTCGCGCAGCATTCCAACCGCGTTTACAACCGTGCGCCTCATCAGGCGGAAATCGCCCGTATTCTCAGGAATATTAACACTGGAGATCATGTTAATGAAACGATAAAAGAGCGATGCCGTCGCAAGCTTGAGAACGCCCTCCCCTTTACGCTGCTTTCTTTTAGCGTATACTACGTCGAATCCTTCATCTGCCCTGGCAATCATCGCAGGGATAAGCTCAGGCGGGTCCTGCAAGTCCGCGTCAATCGGGATAACCATTTCGCCGTGTGAATGATCGAGCCCGGCTGTCATGGCAACTTCCTTACCAAAGTTTCTTGAGAGGATAACGGCACGGACGCGCGGGTCCTTTTTGCTCAATTCGCGCAGAATTTCACCGGTGTCGTCCGTGCTCCCATCATCTACTGCCACAATCTCGTAATCATGACCCGTTTCAGACATAACCTCTGTTAGGCGACGATGCAATTCATATAAATTCTCTGATTCATTGTATACAGGAACGATGACGGATACAAGACTCTTCATGAGACCTCCGAATGCTGATCGCTCTTCTCGCGGAACGTTAGCAGCTTATGCAAAAGATACGTAATTGCGGCCGCAACAATCACTGAGATTGCAAGGGCAACTTTGTACGGAAAATCCAGGATTCGAGTTCCAACGTACATTCCGCTTGTATTGACGAGCAAACTGACGATTGATACTATAAAGAAAATCACGAACTGGCCAGCAGAACCGCTTCTGGCTCTAAAGACCCAGAAGCGATTCATCAGATAACTGTTAATATTCGCGACAAGAAATGCGGGAACGGAGGACACGACTGGATCCATGCCCAGATACTCTACAAACACAATCACAAGCACTGCATGAATACCTGTTGAGATAGCTCCACTGAAGCCAAATCGGGCCATTCGCATCAACTCAACAAAGGTAATCATATCATTCGAGCGCTGTGGCACGCATTTCGAGGGAATCTTGGTACAGGCACGTGTCAAGGTTAAACCAGAGGCAGTCGCCGGTTGCTGCAGCGCAGAATCGTTTCTGGAATTTATGGACCCACTGGTTGCAAAATTGAGTTGTCAGCGAAAATAGATTCTGCTGTCTTCGCATCCTACTACGAACCCGAATATTTGCAGAGGAAATTCATGCCAGCTTTCAACATACAACGACCAGATGGTACATCGCGCGCCGTCACAGGATACCGCAAGGGAGCCATTGATCCAGGAGCTAAGCGTTACGGGGCAAAAAGATTCCAGAGTTCGCAGCTTCCGCCCAAGGTTGATTTACGCCCCAAATTCACAGACATTGAAGCCCAGGGAGATACTAACAGCTGCACTGCGAATGCTGTTGCGGGCGCATACGAGTATGTACTGAAGAACCATCTGGGCGATGATGCGTATGATGTGAGTCGTCTGTTTGTTTACTACAATGCGCGCGAGCTGGATGAGAGCTACCGACCAATCGACGACAGTGGAAGCATGATAGGTCTGGCAGTTAAGGGCCTGGCTGAATACGGAGTTTGCTCAGAAGAAACCTGGCCATTTGAAGAGTCAGAAGTAAATACAGAACCCCCGGAAGAAGCATACGAAGAAGCTAAGAAATTTCTGATCGAGGAATATGCAGTTGTCCCCACCGATCTTTTTGCCTGGAAGCATTGCCTTGCTGAGGGCTATCCAATTGTATTTGGATTGGAATTGTACAACTCGTTTGATCAACAACGCAAGCCGGGTCTAGTACCTGAACCAACTAACAACGAGGTGTCTCGCGAAGAGCATGCCGGTCACGCAATGGTTTGCGTGGGCTATTCCGATTCGGATCAGGTTTTCATTGTGCGCAATTCCTGGGGTACTGGCTGGGGCGATGACGGCTATTGCTACATTCCCTATAAGTATATAATGAACCCAAAATACAATGACGGTGACAGCTGGTACATTCGTCGCGTTGATGAATTGAAACTCACTGAAGCGCTCTGGGGTGACGATTCCTCCGTTACAGGTTCATACGAAACTGAACTTTCAGAAATGAGCAGTGAAGACTATCAAGCAATGCTCGAGGATATGGGGAGACTCCCGCTGGAAACTCGTATTGCAATGATACTCTACAACGCGGCTGCGATGGACGGCGAAGTAAGCGAAGAGGAAATCGACGCTATTGCAACTTACATGGATGAAACTCTTGATTCACTTGGATCAGATCTGGAAGCAGGAAAGATACTACGCGTTGCCAAGAAGATGGCAGAGAATGAAGAACTCGTTGAAGAATCCGTAACTCTACTCGGCAAACATCTGAGCAATGAAATGCTTGCGACAATTGCAAATGACGTAGAACAAGTAATTGGCGCAGACGACTTGACCGATGAAGAACAGGAATTGTTGGACTGGCTTAACAGCGAATGGCAGATTGAGAAGAAAGAAGACTAATCGCTCAAGGCAGTCTTCCACGATTGCCTGAATTCAATCTTGATCGAGCGGGTCAAACTCGCTCATCTCAAGTGAGTCAGATCTAAGCCCGGTATCCAGATTGAAGCCGTCGTATTTGGCGGCTAAATCGCTGCGCTTTTTTGAACCATTGATGTATGCATCCGCGTCGGTGATCGCTTCTGCACAGAATTTCGCAGCCTTATGTACAAGATCCATGAAACTGTCGTTTGAGACCTTTGTAGGATCACCCGGATATTTCCATTCCTTGCGTTCCTCATTTACCATTTTGGGATTCACTTCATGCCCTGGAGGTAGGAGCAAATAACGGGCTTTGATTCGATGAAACGTCGCGTAGTCGATGACCGTGAGAACGCCGCGCACGAACGCAGACCTTGTATCCAGGATACGGTTGAATCGCATAAAACCCATGTATGAATCGTTTAAGATATCGCCTTCGTAGATTTTTTCGGTGCTTCCAAAATAGCTGTTTTCAAATTCCTCTCCGTACACATCTGCCAGAGCATGCACCCATAGGTCCCAGATATCATAATCAAGTTGCCAACCTTGCTCTGACTTCTCGCGCACATCCACGTATTGAATAAAATTATAGCGGGAAGGCTCCATCCCCCAGCGATGATGCAATAGGTACGCGTCCAGGTGATACTCTACGCGCAGATGATTTTCTTGCGCGCGCACGGCTTGCTTGAGATCAATCGAATAGTAGTCGCCTGTGATATAGAAAATATACGGATGAGTCACAATGTCCACGGTGCAATGTGAGATATATCCCATTGCAAAGGCGTAGGCTTTCTTCTTCCGCAAACCCTCGGGGAGTTTTTTAACTCCATCCAGGAATGCCATCATAAGGGGAAACACGCGCGAATGATGCGATAAATTTCCCCAGTGAAGGCCTACAGGGTTCCTGTTCGCAGAAAGCACATGATAGTAGTAGAAAATGTCTGGAGCAACAGCACCCAGGGCTGCAAATCGAAACTCGTCCTTTATGCCAGCAGCAGTTTTATTTGATTTCTCGTCTGCATGCTCGAGAAGCACAAGCGATTGCTTTAGCACCTCCAGGTGTGTAATCTTGGCTGCCAAGTTAGCTCCTGCGACCCCCGCGTCCGCTGCTGTTTCCGGACCGGCATTCCGCGCGCATCGCCCTTCGCTCGCCGTTGCGACGCTCGGGACGCGGCGAAACGCTCGATGCCCGCACAAGTCCGTCCGGAACAATATCGCCCGGACCTTTTCGCTTGTGGTTCCGTGAATATGACAATACTCTCATGTTTCTGAGTGCAAGTGTGAACGGAATCGTTCCAGCACCAGGCCTACTCTCTCAGCCTGCAGCGCGTACGCAAAACGACCGATCGCGAGTACTGCTTCACTTTGAAGAATGATTTCGTGCTCTACAAGTCCGTTAGCCTTAAGGGTAGAACCGGTACTCACCAGATCAACAATACAATCAGCAAGGCCCAGGGACGGAGCAATCTCAACCGATCCATGCAGCTTAATGATCTCGCAGGAAATTCCTTTTTGATAGAAGTAATTCATTGCTTGAACCGGATACTTTGTAGCTACACGCAAATGCCTGCGCGTCAAAATGTCTGAATCGCGCGAAAGCGCAGCAATCGACAACCTGCAAATTCCGTATCCCAGCTCAAGCGGAGTTGTAATGTCATGATCGCCTTCAAGTAAAACATCTTTACCGGTAATTCCTGCATGTGCTCCACCCTGAATAATATAGGTGGGCACATCAGAGGGACGAACCAGGATAATTTGAAATGCGCCTGTTGGATCAGTAAAACAGAGTTCGCGTGATTCTTTTGGAATTTGAATATCGCAAAGTCCGCTCGCCTTGAAGAACTCAATGCTTTCAAGCGCTAGCCGGCCAGCCGGCAGAGCGAACGTGAAGGCTGACATTATTTTCCGTGCTGGATCAAGAAGGCTGCAGCCGCAATGCGCAAGTCTGCAATGTTCTCCGCTTCTTTGATCTCCATCATACGCTTGAGTACTTCCCTGCCCTCTGGACCTTTCCCGAGGAGAATCAATACTCGCCCCTGACCAAAGAGTGCAAGCGCGAGCGCTGCGTTTTCATCCAGAAGTTTGGACGATGCGGTTGAATAAGCTGTTTCTGCCTTAGCGAATTTTTCTTTTTCTTCAAAGTAAGTTCCGGCCCTGTAAGCAAACAGCGCCTGGAGCTCCGGAGTATCTACTGCTCTAGAAATATCCATCAAGGCTTCTGCTGCCTTTTCCTTTTCACCGGTGCGAACGAGGATTTCAGTCCTGCGCAATGCAGAACGGATCTTAGCATGGTTGTTTGAAAACTCCTCTTCATATTTGGAGAGTTTTTCCAGAGCTACTTTCTCCGCACCGCTACCAGGAGCCATTACGGGATTCTTCATTAACTCTTCAAACGCATGCAGACTTTTACTTTCTACCTGATCGCGATAAATCAAATATCCGAGGGATCCAACACCAGCTACAACAAGACCTGCCACGATAAGCAACACCTTGCGTGAATGGGTGCGCAGCCAGTAGAAGAATGACGCAACTGCCTTTTCAAATTTATTTCCCTCAAAGCTACGCAGGGGATTAAGTGCTTCGGGTTCTCTTACTGTTCTATTTCTATGCATGCTACTTGAGATTCAGGTGCTTCATGTACGAGCCAAGGCTCGACGTAGATGGCGCATCTTCCTTTTTCATATACTGATTCATGAGGTCCCGCTCATTCTTACGTTCGTAATCCTGAATGGAGAGCGATATGCGCTTTTCATCTGAATCGATCCGAAGCAATGCTGCCTTTACTTTATCACCAGGCTTGAATTGATCTTCGAGCTTCTTGCCTTCTGGAAGTGGAATGCGTGAAATGTGAACCAGGCCTTCCTGTTTTTCGCCAAAATCAACAAAGATTCCAAACGGAGCAATGGTCTTCACCGTGCACTCGAGGACTTCACCTTTCTTGTATTTTTTCTTTAGAACTTCATATGGACCGGGAGTAAGTTGTTTGAGACCACATGTGATCTTTCTGCGCTTACGATCCAATTCCAGGACCTTGAATGTTACTTTCTGCTCTTTAGAAAGCATCTTCTTGTCCACTGGCTCATCATGCGAATAGTCAGAGAATCGAATCAATCCGTCTACACCGTCGCGAATTCGAACAAATGCACCAAACTTGGTAATGCTGGTGATAACTCCGTCTGCCGTATCGCCCACTTTGAGATCGCGCGTAAGCGCTTCAAATGGGTCTTCTTCCAGTTGTTTGAGGCCAAGAGAAATCCTTTTGTTATCAAAGTCCACGGACAGAACTCTGGCCGTTACTTTCTTGCCAGGTTCAACGAGCTTACTCGGGTTCTCACGCTTGCCAGACCAGGTAAGGTCAGAAACGTGGATTAGCCCTTCCAGACCTTCTTTGATCTCAAGGAACGCTCCGTATCCGGTAACGTTCATAATAGTTCCTTCGATTTGTTCGCCAGCTTTGAGCTCACGGCGCGCCCACTCCCATGGGTCTTCCGTTAGTTGTTTTACGCCAAGCGATAGGCGATTATGCTCACGATCCATTTTGAGAATCTTAACTTGAAGCTCAGATCCAATTGGGAAGCGATCGCGCAGTGAAACATTCTTTTTATAGGAAACATCAGACTGATGCACAAGGCCTTCAACACCATGAATGTCAACGAATAGGCCGTAGGATACACGACGAACTACTTTGCCAGTAATCACATCACCTTCTGCGCATTTTGTTACCAGATCTGCCCAGAGTGCTTCGTTCTTTTCTTCCAGAATTGCACGATGACTGACAATGGCGGAGTGGTTCTTCTCTTTGATTTCAAGAATCTTGAATTCAACTTCCTGACCAACTGCAAGTCCCTTATTTGGACGGAGGCCAGAAAGGGACATTGGCATAAACAGATCCAGTCCACCGACGGAAACAATGAAGCCGTGATCCACTCCTTTCAAGATCTTACCTGAGAGGCGCGCTTTTGAATTGAATGCTTCCCGAATATCTTCCCAGGCCTTGCGCTGTTCAGCAAGCTTGCGGGAAAAACGCGGTGCCTGGTCCCCGCCACGCGATACAATAACAACGGTTACGCGGGTCCCGGCAACTGGTGGTTCCGGAAACTCAGAGATAGGGCATGAACCTTCCGTTTTTCCACCCGCATCGAGGTAAACTTCACGCTCATCTGTCTGGCTGACCACAGCCTCGATGAGATCACCATTTTGGAAATCACCCTGGCCGTTTAACGCGCCAAGCATGTCCTCCATGGATTTGGTTTCCTTTTGGTCCAGGTCGAAGGGGGTAGCGGTTTTTAAAGTCATGCAGGCTCAGGCTGTAAGATGGAAAGTTTAAAACTGAATTTGTAAACTGTTAAGGATACGTCTGAGAACACCATCCAGATTTATATGAGTAGTGTCAATTAGAATCATGTCATCAGTCCGTCTGAGCGCCCCAAACTGCCTGTTCTGATCTTCCTCATCCCGCTTGCGTATGCTTTCCCGCAAAGCTTCTATATCCTCGTTCCAACCTTTAGCCTGAAGCTCTTTGAGTCTGCGCTCTGCACGCATTTCAACCGACGCCTCAAGGTAGAACTTGAACGGAGCATCTGGAAATACAACGCTGCCCATGTCCCGGCCGTCCGCCACAACGCCTTTCATCTTGCTTAGCAGCCTGTTGACTGCCTCGCGAAATTCTAGTCTGTCCGCGATATACTTAATGCGCGCCGTAACCTCTGGACTGCGAATTAAATCCATCTGATCCAGGCCAGAAATCAGATTTGATTGGCGATCTGCATCGATCTTGACCTCAACATGCAGGCTCTCCGGGGAGATTGCAGCCGCCTTTACCTGATTGCCAAAATCTTCCGGGGTCTCACCAGGTCCGAGCCTTTGCATCAAAGCAAGGGTAAACGTCCGATACATTGCCCCTGAATCGGCATGGAGTAATCCCAGGTGCTCTGCCAGTTTTTTTGCAACGGAACTCTTTCCTGAGCCAGCCGGCCCGTCCAGGGTTATAACAACATCTTTTTGATTCATTGGTCTTCCGGATATCCGCTCAGTTTGTTGCGGCGTTTTCTAGCTTCCTTGAGCCAGTGCATCCAATCGCTTTCGCTGCGTGAATCCCATCCAGCCAGCAATGCCCCAAGCTCACTGTGAAATTCCTGCATTACTGTTTTGATTTGATCGCCATTAGTTTTGAGAATATCAATCCACATTTCCGGATTGCTTCCCGCAATTCGAACCATATCACGATACCCACCCCCGGTAAGCGGAACCGGCGATTTACTAACTGCATTCTGTACGGGTACTGACAATCCCCACATAGCCATGAGCCCTGAAATAAAATGTGGCGCATGACTCAGGTATGCAAGGATAGTATCGTGTTCTTCTGCATTCATGGTCATGATGTTCATGCCTATTGCTCTCCAGAAGGTTTCGACATCGGCTATGTCCTGGCTTTTAGAATGCGCAACAGGTGTAATTATACAGAGCCGTTTCTCAAAAAGACCTGGACGCAGTGCCTGCGGTCCTGTATCTTCTGAACCACAAATCGGATGCGACCCAACAAAACGAACGTTTGCCGCTGCATTTCCAATTGCACGGCGAGTAGAAGACATATCCGTCACAAGATGCCTGAGATTCGCAAGCCCGGAAGTAAATTCAACAGCAGACCTGACCGGAAGACCAATTACGACTAACGCTGGTTCAGAGAGTTCTTCCAGCTTCTGCAGTGCGGCCTGGTGCGACGGAACAATGTGGATTTCATCACAGATGTTATGCGATGCAATAAAATCAGCGCTTGCCTTTGATCGCACAGCTCCAAGGATTCTCCCATCAAACTGATCCGTTTTGCGAAGCGCATCCGCAAGCGAAGCGCCCATCATACCAACGCCGTGAATCCAAACCGTTTTGAACGGAATCAAACTGAAACCGCCCGCGGAAACGAGCCTAGAATTTTTATATAACTGGACCTGGCCTTGATTGATTCCAGAATCATAGCAGCGTCAGGTTCATCTTTGTGACCGGAGAAGTCAAGAATCGAGTATTTCGCACTGGCGGTTTCGAGGATTCGATTCGAGAACAAAGTTGCTCCCGTTTCTGAGACGCATCGTTCAAGATTATCTGGTGTTGTGCCCTGGAGAGGGACAGTGGCCACGCATGTGCAGTCGCCTCCGGTTGGTTCAACGGTGCATTGAGATAGAATAAAATAACGATCGGGTTTACCAAATGCTGAATCTGAATATGCTTCCGCATAAACCGAAAGTGAATTTTCTAAGATGGCCAATAAAGTCTTATCAGATCCCTCGCCCGTTGCAGGCACAAATCCAAATGAGTTCATATTCTTTGCGACGCGATCGAACATCATTGGCATTTCACATGGTTCAATCTCTATGGATGTGCCAAATGCCAGGCGCGCCGCATGATACGCCGCGTTCCCGCCGCAGGAGTAGATTTTGAGATCACCTTCCACGGCCATGCCGAGCGACATGATCTCGCGGTAGATAGATTGAATTGCCTTTTTTAGAAGCGGATCGTTTACGCCCCTGGCCACCTTGTGATAAACTGATGTGTGCCTGTCCGACCTATAAATCGGGAGGCCGTCCTTTTTCTTTTGTTCGCCGATTTCTTCAGTGAGTCTGGTGCGCTTACGTATTAATTCAACGATCTGTTCGTCTGTTTGATCGATCTGCGCTCGCAGTTTATCCATCTCATTCGATTTCATCGAACTTCAATTCCTTGACTTCTTCGAGTGCAGGAAGGTCAGAGAGCGAGTTAAGCGCAAAATGCGCCAGGAAATTCTTTGTGGTTACATAGAGCGTTGGTCTACCAGGAACGGGTCTTGTGCCCTGCGGCTTGATCAGTCGCTTAGAAAGAAGCGTTGCAATATGAGGCCTGGACTGTGCGCCGCGAATATCTTCAATTTCTGGAAGAGTAATCGGTTGTTTGTAAGAAATAATCGCAAGGGTTTCCATGACAGATCGCGTGAGCTTGTCGCGCTTGCCATCCGTTGTAATTTCACGCATTTGTGTGCTGTAGCGATCAGACGTAACAAACTGATAACCGCCTCCAATCTCACGCAATAGCACTCCGCCATCACGCTCTGCATAGTCATCTACCAGACTATCTGCAAGAATCCTTGCATTGACACGATCGAGGTTAATTTTTCGTGCAAGCACAGCAACGGTAAGGGGTTCACTCGTCACAAACAGCACAGCTTCAATCAGGCCACGAAAGCGCTGCATTTCTTCCGGGGTAAGCTCGCGGTATTCGGGCAGCCCTGCGTCTTCGCTTACTGCGACTACTACCGGGACATTCTGCTGTTCCTGATCTTCGTTAGACGACATTGCTATGTAAGTACGTATGATTTTTTATGGAGTTCAATCGGACCAAAGTTTGCACGTTGGCGGATGATGATTTCTCCGAGTTTGGTAAGTTCCAAAATTGCCAGAAACGCTGCAATGATTTCTCCAGGGCCCGTATGCGCTGCTTGAAGGAGTAAATCGGTAAAATTGCACGACACTGCTTCCTTGAAAAGCTCGCGGATGTAGGCTACCTTTTCTTCAACGCTAATCTCATTGATTACAACTTCGTACTCTGGCTTGTCCGGGTTTTCCTCTTTTAGACGAGCAAGAACTGTTGTGTAGGCATGAATTAGATCCGTAAGGCTGGCTTCAAACCATTCATCCCCGTAATCATCTACCACACGACGGCGCAACATACCAGAAGTAATTTCTTCCAGGTCTCGCATCTTCTCTGAAGCAAATTGAAACTTTCTGTATTCGAGGAGTTGCTGAATCAGTTCCGGTGGAAGCCTATCGTCTGACTCTTCTTCAAAACCTGGATCAGGTAGAAGCGCTCTGCTCTTATAATAGAGGAGACGAGCAGCCATGACAGCAAATGAACTTGCGGCTTCCAGGGGAAGATTGACTGCCCGCATGTGGACCAAGAAATCTTCTGTAATTTTGAAGAGCGAAACATCGAACACATCTACTCGATACGATTCGATTAAATCCCAGAGAAGTGAAAGTGGACCTTCCTCTTCGCCTTCCGGTCCAACCCAGCTAACAAGGAAGGTTTCTTCCGATCGCTCGGGCGCGGAAGTTGTCATAATTTATGAGAGCGCTTTGGCTGCGGCCTGTTGGAGTCTTTCTGGTGGAAATGGTTTTACAACAAAATCTTTCACACCCATTTTGATGGCGCGCGCCAGCAAGTCTTCCTGTCCAAGAGCCGTGACCATGATAATCCGTGCGCGACTATCTGATTTCAGGATTTCAGAAGCGGCATCAAGCCCATCTTTTTCCCGCATGGTAATATCCATAGTGACGAGGTCTGGTTTCAGGTTCTTGTAGAGTTCTACAGCCTGATTTCCGTTCTCTGCTTCACCAACAATTTCGTGCCCACCCTTGGTAAGCGCATCGCGCACAAGGGTCCGCATAAATTTTGCATCATCTACGATCAATACTCTGGCCATGTCTATTTGGAACCTACTGGAATCATTTTTACTATGTGACGGCAGTGCAAGCTCAAAAATATTTAGCGAGCACTTCTGGTATTTCGGCTAAATCCAGAACAAGATCCACTGCTCCGGCTTCAATTGCACGCCGATTCATGCCAAAAATCACGCTGCTTGCCTCGTTCTGAGAAAGTGTAAGGCCCCCGGAAGCATGCAGTTGAAGCATTCCGTCCACTCCATCCCGCCCCATTCCTGTCATAATCAACCCTGCGGCTTTGCCGCCAAAATGACGAACTACGCTCTTCAGAGTATGATCGATGGACGGCCGATGCGCAAGAATTGGCGCTTCATCGCTCAAAGTCACCGTAAATTGTCCCGGCTGACCCGCAATTCCCATGTGCTGATTTCCTGGCGCAACAAATGCACAGTTAGGCCGCAATGGCATTCCGTCCCTGGCTTCCATGGCTTCCACAACGCTGATCTGCCCAAGGCGCTCTGCAAAGGCTGCCGTGAAGACCGGGGGCATGTGCTGCACAATTAGAATGGGTGCCGGGAAAGGTTCCTTGATTTGCTGGAAGATTTTATGAAGTGATTGCGGGCCGCCAGTCGAACTTCCAATCACAAGCAGCTCGAACTTTCGCTGTGATTTTTCTTCCATGCTCAAAGGCGAGCTATGCGCGTGAAATGCACTCTGGCCGCTCATCTGCATGAGCTCGGTGACTTTTGCAATAAGCAGATCTTCCACTTCTTGTAGCTTCATCCCTGCTTGCGCGGAAGGCTTCGGAATAAAATCAAGTGCGCCCAGTTCCAGAGCCTCGAAGGTTGTACGCGCACCGTGCTGAGTGAGAACAGAAAGCATCAGAATGGGCACTTTGATTTTGCGCAAACGCAGCTCACGAAGCGCCGTCATCCCATCCATAACCGGCATTTCGATATCAAGAATCACAAGATCCGGTTTGAGCTCCTGGATTTGAGTAATTGCATCTAAACCGTTAGGCGACTTTCCGCAAATCTGAACGTCTGGAATGCGTGATAAAATCTCGCCAACGGCACCCCGCACAAGCAGCGAATCGTCGACGATCAAGACGCGATACGGCATACTAAATTTTCTTAACTATCTGCGAGAGCGAAACTTCGTCCGGCACCATAAAGATACGGCCTAGCAATTCCATTTCACCGCGATAGAAGTCTGTGCTAAAGTACAAGAGCTTACGATTCATAAACCCGGGATCTCTCTCTCTTAACTTCTGAACCAGACTGGCCGTGGATCCGTGGATGTATCCAGGCACGGTAGGTGGAATTGAAATTCCGGTCTTATTTGCAAGTTCGTTTAGAATACTTGCGCAAACAATATTTGCAAGCTCTGAAATGACGGACTGCAGATCTTCTTCACTGATGGATCGCTTATCGGTGGTTGCAGGAAGGCCCATCAGATCCGCTGCAGCCTTATATCCCGTTTCTTCATCAAACACAAGGAGAAGGACGGATTTAAATCCCGCTTCCGTGGACAAAATGACTCCCACTAACGGATCGGGTGGCAGGAAATCATTCAAACGACTAAAGTCGATGGCCTGGAACTCCGGAACAGACACCTCAACGCTTGTGCCCAGCAATTGAGAAAGCACCATCCCCGCCTGAATCATGCCGGTATTTACAACTGAATTCAATTTTGCAAAATCAGCATCGCTGATTTTCACAGGCGCATGCGATGGATTGATAGCTGCGCGCTCAAGTCGCTCCTTACGTTCCTGTTCAAACATCTCGTGGGCTCTGACTTCTGCTTCATCGCGCACTGGACTTTCGTCTGTGAGGCTGGGCAAATCATCCGAATTCAAATCGTCATCTAGTAAACCATCATCGAGCAAGCCGTCATCTGCTGGCATCTCAAAGGTGTTGTTACGATTTGCCCCTGTTCTTGTCCCGGACACGCCGGAATCAGCGTTTCCACCAAGGCGCACTTCAATTTGAGGTGCAAACGTTTCCATACGGGCAGGTTCTGTGCTTGAAATTGCGTTTCCGTTTCCGGTACCGTTGATTCCACCTGCACCAGATTGGCGTACTGCACGCCGATCGATTCGCTTTGTAAGAGAATCAACCTTTGTGTTATAGGTACGCGAAGCCACAACAGCTGTATCCTCTGTCATGGCAGCAATGGCGTCCAGCGCGCGAAGCGACGAATCACGCGCTGATTCTTTCTGCGCCAGATCCATGAGTCCCTGAACATCCAGGACCATTACAATCCTGCCGTCTCCCATAAGGCATGCGCCAATAAGACCGCTTACGTGCTGATAGTTCTGCTCCAGGGTCTTAATGACGATCTCTTTCTTTCCAGCCATCTCATCGACTAGAAACGCAATCTTGCGCCCGGATACGCTTGCAATCACAACCGGACATTCTTCTGCGGTGCTCTCATGATGAATGCCCATCAAGCGCGAGAGGGGAAACACTGGAAGAATATCGCCGCGCAAATGAATTATATCCCGCCCCTGCAGTGTAGTAATTTCTTTGCGTTCGATCTTGATGGTTTCGATTACATCAGAAAGTGGGAATGCATATTGCTCTTCTTCCACTTTGACAAGGATTGCAGCAACAATTGCAAGGGTCAGCGGAAATGAGAGAACAAATGCGGCACCCTGGCCAGGTTCGTTTCGGATCGTAATATTTCCTTTTGATTCCTGGACCATTCTCTTAACTACGTTCATCCCAACGCCACGACCAGAGAGATCGGTGACTTGTTCTGCGGTCGAGAAACCTGCCTGAAATATCAGATTATAAATCTCATCATCAGAAGGGATGGTATCGCCAGTGATTAGCCCGTTCGCGCGTGCCTTACGCAAGATAGCTTCTTTGTTCAAGCCACGACCATCGTCGCGGACTTCAAGATACACGCTATTCCCGCTCTGGTATGCATGCATAGAAATCGTAGCGGTTCTGGACTTGCCCATATTCCGGCGCTCATCCGGCATTTCGATTCCATGATCCAGCGAGTTTCGGATTAGATGCAGCAATGGCTCGTTTAGAGAATCAATGATGTTCTTGTCGAGCTCTGTATCTTCCCCGTGGATTTCAAATTCAACTTCCTTCCCGAGTTCCATTGCGAGATCTCGCACTGGCCGCGAAAAGCGGTGGAACACAAGCCCAACAGGAATCATCCGGGTCTTCATGATTCCAGATTGCAAATCCCGCGCAATACGGGCGGCCTGATCGATTCTACTTTTAAGCTCTGCAAGCACCGGCGAATCTTTGTAAACTTCCTGAAGGTCTTCGTATATCTTCTGTAAGCCTGAGTTTGTAATTACCAGTTCGCCTACGCTATTTAAGAGATAATCAATCTTCTCTGAAGATACCTTAATGTTCTTGGTTTTGACAGAAGTGTCTTCCTGTGAACCTTTGTGAATGTCACGTGCCATGCCAAGCTGACGCTCAGAGATTCGCACTTCTTCTATCATATCAATCTGGCAAAGCTTCGTTAAATCTTGCGCTGAGATGGATCCGTAGAAAAAGAAACGAAACAACGATTCGGACTTACCGGCATCCAGATCCGCCTCGCTGGGCGTTGATTTGAAGAGTACACCGGCTTTTTTGAGATTCTGCGCGAGCAACATGAATCGCAAACTTTTCATGGGCGACTCTGCATCAAGCCTGACGTATCCCTCGTATATGTGCTGCGTTCCTGCCTGGGACTTTAGGACTTCCTGTTCTGCTATTGAGAGTTCAAATGTAGCATCCGCAGACGGTTCCTCTACCTTCTGAGGCATTGAATATCCAGTAGAACTTGATCCGGCCGCGGATGAAGGCTGGCTCGAACCCGGCTCCGCTCCCATTACAGTTGAACCAGTTTGGAACGGCACGGACGGGGGGCTATTTGACGTGCGTTCTGCTTTTGTGGCTTCCAGCGCTGTGACCAGGTCGTTGAAGTCGTCGGTTGGCTTTCCGCCGTCCTGAACAACGCGCACAGTTGACTTGATTCGATCCAGACATCTGAATAACAAATTCACAAGTGCTGTGTCTACTGCCAGTTGCCCGCTACGAATCAAATGCAACAGATCTTCCATATGATGCGCAAGCATGGAAAGATGATCGAGCTGAACAAATGCTGCCGACGATTTTAGTGTGTGTGCATTTCTAAATATGTCATTTATGATTTCTGCATTTGTTTGCTCTTTCTCGAGACGCAGAAGGGCCTGGCTGAGCTCTTCAATTTGCTCGCCTGCTTCTTCAAGAAACAGTTCTAAATAGCGATCTTCAGCCATCGGTTGAAACTCCATTGATCAAAATATCGAGGTTGAGGATCAAGAATAGCCGCTGATCTGATCTGCCCACACCGCTTACATACTTGTTGGAAAGGCCGCTAACTTCTCGGCCTTCGATTGCATCGAGTGGAATGCGTGCTACTTCAAGAATCTTATCTACAAGAAGTCCAATGAACTTCCCACCGTTTGCACATACTACGATCCTGCTGGAAGCTGTGACCTCAGAAAAGTCAGTGCCAAACTTACGATTTGTATCAAGCAATGGGATTATATTGCCACGCAGGTTTAGAACACCCAAAATTTCAGGATTAACGTTAGGAAGGCGCGTAACGTGCACAGGTTTTAAGATTTCATTTGTATCAAGGATTCGGACGCCGTACGTGCTCTCCCCTGATGAGAACACAAGAAACTGAACCATTTCGATTCCGCCGAGTTGATCCAGATCAAGGCCTTCAATCTCGCCGCTGAATATTTCCGCACTCATTTCAATACTCCCCGTTCCGTTATGACCAGGTCGATTTGCATGTCATATTCAAGTGATTCAAACTGCATCCTGGTCAACTCAAACGGAATTACGGCCGCCTTCACCGCCCCTTGGAGCATGCTGCGCTGACGGTCATAATAGCCACCACCTTTCCCAAGGCGGAACCTTTCTTTATTAACGGCAAGTGTGGGCACAATTACGAAATCTTCCGGGCCAAGTTCACGCGGCAAGGCAGGATTTTCAGGCCCAGGCTCCAGTATCCCAAAGCGGCCTGGCAAAAGCGAGGCAATGGACTGTGTTTTCAGGAACTCCATCTGGCGGTTAGCTCCTGTTCTGGGCAAATAGAGTGGAAATTGCAACGCCTGTAACACATCGAATTCACCCGGCATGGCTGCATAGGCCAGGACTAAACCGGAAATACCAGCCGCTTCAGTCTTAAGGTTCCCAAGCATCGCCGACATCCTGGCTTCATCGCTTAGAAACTCGCGCCAGACCTGGCGCGCGATCACCCTGCATTCAGCTTTGGATTTCAAAGGACTCCTGACGAAAAGGGGGGATTAACCACGGGGGACACGGGGTGAAAAAGGGAATTAACCAGGGGGAACAAGAGGACATTAACCGCAGAGGTCACAAAGGTCACGAAGGATGAATTCGGTCGGGGATTAGAACCGGGAAAATCTCTGTGTTCTCTGTGGGCTCTGCGGTTCATAAAAAGGGAGCCGGGTCGTCCCGGTAGTAAGACTCAAAAACCGGATTAGCCAGCGAGGCGTTCGCCGACTAGACCTTCATCTAGAAGGTCTATCAGTTGCCTTGTGCGCTGGCTTAGTTGTTCGTCTGAGCGTTCATCCGGAGTTTGACGTTTGCGCATTAGTTCGTCTGCAAGATTGATTGCAGCGAGTACTGCAAGGCGGAATCGATCGAGGCTTTGTTGCTGGCTTTTGATGTCGCGCATGGTGGAATCCACCATGCGAGCAATTTCTGCTATATAGTCTTCACTGGCTTCACCACGAATGGTGAAGGTTTCACCGAGAATGTTTACCGTTGTTTTGGCTGCACTCACTTGTCTTCTTCTACGATGAGGAAGTCGTCTTCGTCCTCAACGTCGAATACGCCGAGACTTTCTTCATCATCTTCCAGGATAATCTCTTCATCGGCGGAATGTGAAGGAGCTGGAGAACTTTTCGGCGCAGGAGCAGCTACATGTGCTGCCTCAGCGGGTGCCGGAGCCGGAGCCTTGCTTGAAGGAAGATCTTCTGAGATAATTTCCAGTTCATCTTCTTGTGAAAGTACAATGTCATCTTCTTCATCATCCAGGATGATGATTTCTTCTTCTGGCTCAGCATGATGCGCTGGTGCTGGTGCCGCCGCAGCCACAGGAGCTGGCGGAGGCGTTGGTGCCGCTGCAGTTGCAGGTGGAAGTGGAGGCTTGGAAGGAGTTTCTTCGATGATGACTACGCTTTCATCTTCGTCAGAACGCGCATGCGAGACGGCTGCTGCTGCAACCGGAGCTGCGACTGCCGCCGCGGGCGCCGCCGAAGCGAATGAGGAAGAAGTTGATGGAGCTGTTGCCGCCGCTGGACGAGCTGATGAAGCCGGACGGGCCTTTTCCATGTCCGTAAGCTTTCCAAGCATCTCCTGAATTTTGCGTTCCAGCAATTCTTCTTTCTGACGCAGCTCACGAAGCTCAGCTCCTGTCTGGTCGAGCTGAGTACGCAGCCCTTGCATTTCTTTTTCTTTTTGCTCGAGAGCAAGTTTCAGTTGGTCATGCTCCGAACGCAGATGCTCGTTCTCTGATTCAAGGCGAGAGTTCTCTGCCCGAAGGTCACCGATAAGTTCCAGAGCACGGACTATCCGGCCTTCTAATTCGTCTAATTGTTGCAGTGTGATCATTTTCGCCGCCCGAAAGATTGCTTAATAAGGGGTACACTAAGGGACGGCAAATGGGAAGAGAACAAGTAGAATTTTTTCGGGGAGCCCGAAAAAATCCGGGATTCAGGGCTGTGCGGCCTTTTCAGGCCGCTGTCTTAACGGATTGCTGCACGAGAGCTTTGAAACCGGCCGGGTCGGTTGATGCAATATTAGCAAGCATCTTGCGGTTCATGTCAATACCGGCGCTCTTCAACCCATGCATGAAGACCGAATAACTGACGTTATTGATCCTGCACGCCGCGTTAATACGTACGATCCACTGCGAGCGGATGGTGCGCTTGAACTGTTTGCGAGATGCAAATTTGTGAACACCAGCGTGAACGACTGCCTGGAGTGCTGTGCGATAGAGTCTTCCGCTACCAGCGCGGAAGCCCTTCGCCTGTTTCATCAGGCGATTTCTGCGATTCTTGTGGCCGGGGCCGCCTTTGACGCGCATTATCTGCCTCCGTACGGAAGCAGGGTCATGATTTGTTTATGATCTGCTGTGTTGATATAAGTGATCTGTTTAAGATGACGCATACGCTTGGACGGCTTCTTAGTCAGAATGTGGTTACCAAAGGCGCGTTGCCGCTTGATTTTTCCCTTTGCAGTAATCCGAAACCGCTTAGCGGCTGATTTATTTGTCTTTAATTTGGACATGACTACACCTTTTGAGCTTGAGCGTCAGGTTTTTCAGTCCTGACCTCGGTTGCAACTGGTTTTGGTTTGGTATCAGTCTTTTTCTTCTGGCCTGGCTTGGCTGCAAGGACAAGAACGATCTGCTTCCCTTCCATCTTGGCCGGCGTTTCCACAAGTGCCACGTCTGTTACATCTTTGATGAGGCGATTCACAATGGCCATACCCAGATCTGGATGGGCAATTTCACGACCCCGGAAACGCAGGGTTACTTTGACCTTATCCCCATTCTCAAGGAATGAGATGGCCTGGTCCTTCTTGATCTTGTAATCGTTGATGCCGACCTTGGGTCGGAGTTTGATTTCCTTGATTTGAATTACGTGCTGGTTCTTGGCCTGTTCTTTCTTGCGTTTCTGCTGCTCGAACTTCCATTTTCCAAAATCGACGATTTTGCAGACCGGTGGATCTTGGTCTGGTGATACTTCGACCAGATCGAGGCCTTTAGCTTCTGCCTGCTCAATTGCGAGCTTTGTCTCTACGACTTCAGTGCCCTTTCCATCTACTACGAGACGTACTTTAGGATTGGTAATTTGCCGGTTAATGCGCGGATCTTTGGACGATGGGGGACGACTTTTATGGTGCTGCAATGAACACTCCTGAGTGATACTCTTGAATTTGTGGACTGGAAAACGGAACGGTCATTAGAATGATAAGGAGAAGCAGGATGCTTCTGATGCGATGGCAAAGTGATTTAGATTGCGAATTTGCATTCAGGCCGTTACTATCTTTCTTATTCGGCCCAGGCAGAATTCCCGCAAGCATTTTTCATGGTAACTTTTGAGTCCAGTCCAGAGTATGGATTTCAAAGCAAATGCATCTTATTGATACCGGCATCGGCCAGCCCACGGTTCGAACAGTTCATCCCGGCAGCACGCTTGTTCTGGGCTTTCAGTATGCTGGCAAAATCGAGCGCGCACAGGAAAATACCTGGGAAAGGCTTGCGCCGGCCGGGATAACGGGCCTTCAAAGGGTGAGCCAGACGTTTCGCGATACGGAACCCACGGGTTCTATCCTGGCCTATGTCCAGCCCGAGGATTTCAGTTGCCTAATACCAGCGCACGAGCTAACGGGCCGTTCGCTGAGTCTAGAATGTCTTTTTCCACGATCGCGACTGAACCAACTCCAGGAACAACTGCAGGCGTCCGGATCGGTATCGGATCGCTTCAATCTTGTACGCCAGTTGCTTGGGGAAAGGCGCGCCACCGGATCATCTGCTTGCCTTCTAGCCGTTGACCTCATTCGAAAACGTGCCAGAGTCACAATGAAAGACCTTTCCAAACTAACGGGTATTAGCTCCAGGCAGCTACAGCGACTTTTCCTGAACCAGATCGGCATGAGTCCCATGGAGTTTGCACGCCTGGTTCGGTTTGAAAGAACCGCACAGCGCCTTGCAAGCGGGAACACGTCTGCTGTGGAGGATTACGCAGATCAGGCACATCTCATACATGATCTAAAGCGACGGACTGGCCAGACACCGGGGCAGTTTAGCAAAGCCCAGAAAATGTCGCTTTCATACAATTCTTAACCCCGACATTGGGGTAAACTCAGCTTACAGGATTGAATCCTGCAAGGAGTAACTAGAAATGGAACAGGACCTGAAAATCAAACAGGGATCTAAAATAGAAAAGAGACGACCCAACTACTACGCGAATGTGCATAAGGCGTTACGTTATGCGCTATCCACCCTCTTGATTCAGGCAGGCAGAACATGCAGTGATCAAGAGATGTCGGCTGAAGTGTTCTTCTTTCTTAACTTTCATGCTGAAAATGAGAACCTTGATTTACTGCCTGCCCTTGCAAACGTAGAACCTCACATTGTAACAAAAGATAACGACGAACACCATAAACTGGAAGAACTCGCAGAAAGTATTAAGGATCGTTTGGAGAATTTTCCCCTGAATGAAGAAGAAAACTGGAACTGGTATCTGGATTTGAGCCGGTACGTTGCATTCCAGCTGGAGCATATGGGCCGTGAAGAGCGCGAAACTCTGACTGCATTGCACAAGCATTTTTCAGATGAGGAAATCGCTGGATTTGGAGCTCGCTCTGTTACTCGAGCCACGCAGGAAGAACGCACATTGATGCTTGGCTGGATGTTTCGGGCACTAAATCCAGAAGAATCCGAAGAGTATCTTGAGAAACTCAAGTCTGTTGTTCCCCAGGAAGCATTCGCTGAAATCCTAAAACTGAAACAAAATCGAACCGATTGAAAACCTGATCCGTCTGAAGTCTGCATTGAAGTAAATATTCGTCTATTGATGCGTATTCAAAAAGAAGCATGCTTCCTGGAGTTCTTATGAGATTTCGTCTAACGCTTTCAAATTTCGTCGTGCTGGTCATATCCAGTTTAATGCTGATCAATACACTTATGACGGCAGAGGATTCCATTGCTTCAGTACCGGGAAAAATAGAGGCAGTAACAGTCTATTCTGATCGCGCTTTAGTTCGGAGGTCTCAAAGCATTAAACTCTCCGGCACACAGTCTACGGTGCGATTTGTGGAGTTACCCGCATCCTTAATCCCGGATACAATTCGAGCGTCTGCTACGGGCGTTACGATTGCGTCCATTTCTGTGCGTCCTTCCAATCAAATGGAAGATTCAATCCTTGAGGAGCATCCACTCAAGAAGCGAATCGAAGATCTGAATCGATCTATTCGGGCTGAAGGCGATCGCCAGGCAAACTATCGCGAGCAGTTGAAGACTTTAAACTCGTTTGCGCATCTAACTACAACCCAAACAGACCGCGAGATGCGCGGCAATGCCATTCAGGTAAACGGCTGGATGGAGGCCATGAAGTATATGGAAGATCGCCGGATGGACTACCTTCAAAAAATCCAGGGGTCAGAGCTAAAGATCACAGAGCTTCAAAAGGCACAGAAAATTGCATCGGAACAATTTGCGCGCATAGCAAATGCACGCAGACGCTCCCCAGTCGATGTAGAGCTTGTGTGTCAGGGCAAGCCTGGAGCAACAGGTGCATTGCATCTGGACTACATGGTGTCAGGTGTTTCCTGGAAAGGAATCTACGATCTCCATGGAAAATCCGAAGGCGGTGACTTTAGACTTGAATCCATTGCAACTGTGCGTCAGAAGACCGGCGAGGACTGGAGCGATGTTCAGGTAACGCTTTCGACTGCAAGACCGTCGCTTGCAATAGCTCCTCCCACTATTAAGCCATGGCGAGTGAGTCCTGGAAGCCTTTCAATGAATGATCAAAAACCAACCGATGCTCTAGCAGGCGATGAGGAAGCAACGGGCAAAGTTACAGACAGCGACCATTCTTCAACGGATGTTGCAGAAGTTTCAACGTTCACCGTTCAGTTGCCAGGACTTGAAAGTATTCCAAGCGATAATTCAGATCATCGCGTAACCATGCAAACGGCCACAATCAACGGAGTTGTTTCGCATGTTGCAATCCCATCAAAGACGACTTTTGTATTTCTAAAAGGTAAATTCAAAAATACATCGAGCATGCCTTTGCTTTGGAATACAGCCAATGTGTATCTGGATGGAGGATTCGTTGGGACAACCAGCCCTGGTAGCAAGGCTTCCGTTGGTGAGGATTTTGAAATGTATCTGGGACCGGATCAAAGAATGCAGGTGAAGCGAACTCTACTCAACGGAGAGATTGCAGGTTCGGGAATCATAAGCCAGAGCGTGGAAATTCACAATCAATGGCAGATTGAGATTTCAAATTATACCAAGAAATCCAGAGAGGTTTTGATTCTCGATCAGTTCCCAGTCAGCGCAGATCCTCGAATCAGCACCAAATTTCTTGGATCAAGTCGAGGCGACGTCAAGGCAGATGCAAAGGGCATTTTAGCCTGGACGGTTACGGTTGCTGCAGGCCAAACGCAAAAATTTGACTTTTCTTATAATCTGAGTCTACCACGCGAATTCTGGACCAGCTTTGAAAAGGCGGAAGAGATCAAGCAGGAGAAGCAGCGGGAATATGCGCCAAATGCTGAACCAGCCGCACCCACAAAGGAAAAGAAGATGTATAACCTGGAACGAATGTTGATGCATTGAGGTATTCGCATCCATTTTTGTGCAGACTCTGCGTAGCATACGCAGGGTTATGCGCAAAACGACGCTTATGAATATTCATAAAACTCTGAAATGTCGGGGTGGTCTTGAAAATTTTCATTGATCAAAGAATTCGAACTCTTTCCTCTTGACCTTATGAAACAAACACTATTGATCCTGATGGCAGTAAGTATGCTGGGTTTTGCTGCTTGCGGCAAAAAGACTGCAAGCGCGGATGGAGGTTGCGAAGGCATCTCTGCAATGGATGCGAAAATGAAGTGCGAAGATAACAAAGTAATGTTTTGCTCTTCGTTCACAAGCTACAAATGGCAAGCGCAGAACACCTGCGATGCTGGAAAGACCTGCTTCATTTCTGAAGACGGAAAGTCCGGCGGCTGTAAGTGATGCATGGCCGCAGCCGTCAGGCTGCGGCTCTTATTGTTCTACGCAGAGTAGCCTGTTTGCTACATTGCACGCCTGCATGGCTGCAATCGCAATGGAGCGCTCATCAAGCCAGGTGGACACACCATATTTTCCGCTCTCGCCTGCAGTACCATTGAACCAGCCCTGACAGGTTTCATTGGCAGCTCCCGATACCCAGTTCCAGGAACCGCTGGCCATCCCGGTCCAGTAGGATGCGGCAGCGCCAATTGTATTTGTAAGATCCGTAGTGAAGATGCCCACGCCATTTGTCGTATGGATCAGGGTTCCGTCCGGCCGTAAATATTGCATGTTTGGAAGCATCACCCAATCGAGGTGTTCGCCCGCACCGCCGGCGCAATTGGCCGTAGTGCACGCTCTACGATTTGTGCCATCTACGATCAGTGCTTTGTAAGTGCCGGAATAAGAGAGTGCGGTAGCTTCGTCAGAGCATCTGGAGTCGGCCGAGTTACCCCCGGATGGCCCAAAGAAATTCGTGGTAGGCGTATACTGATTGGTTGTGATGAACATCTTCTTAGATGTTGCAGCGCTTGCCCCGGCCACGGCAGTTGTTGATTGATTCAGGAGAATTGCGGCTGCAGAGCCATCGATCCCTTCAGGCGTATTTGGCATGCCAGGCACGCAACCAGTAGCAATCAAACTTAACGCCAGCCATCCAAATAGACGGACTGCTAATAGATCCGGACCATGTCCAAGCATTGGTTTATCCTCGGTTTCCAAGGTATAGACTCTACTCGGCCTTCCGCGATCAAAAAATTCAAAAAAAAAACACGTTAGGCGGAATGGACTAGCCGGGTGAAACCCCGGCCCAAAAGCAATGAAAGGATCAAAATTGGTAACTAAACGAGACGAAACTTATCCATTGGAAAAGCTTTTGCAAGCTCAGCAACGCCTGCCTTTACTTTGCTGCGAGTTGCGCTGCCTTCAATGTCAGATAATAGATCGCAAATCAGGTTTCCAACTTTTACAAATTCTTCTTTGCCAAAGCCACGCGTAGTGAGCGCCGGACTCCCAAAACGCACACCACTTGTAACCGCAGGTGGATGTGGATCGAACGGAATTCCGTTTTTGTTTGCAGTGATCCCCGCTTCGTGGAGTGAATCTGCAGCAACCGCACCCGTAACACCGCAATCACGTGCATGAGAGGTCCCCCCTGGACTCCGGGGAACACGCGTGAATTCATGAGTTTAGCGTGTTCTTCAGAATTTGTAAGGATGAGTCCGCCACGCGGCCCACGCAGAGTCTTATGTGTTGTAGTAGTTACAACATCAGCAAGGCCCATAGGCGAAGGATGCTCCCCTGCGACTATTAGCCCGGCAATGTGCGCCACATCCGTCATTAGAACTGCACCAACTTCATCTGCAATTTCGCGGAATTTTGCAAAATCCAGAACACGCGGATACGCAGAGAAACCGGCAATGATCATCTTTGGTTTTTTCTCTTTTGCAACTTTCCGGACAATATCAAAATCAATTAGATGCGTCTTCTCATCTACGCCGTAGGATGCTACGTTGTATAGCCTGCCAGAGAAGTTTACCTTTGAACCGTGTGTTAAATGTCCACCATGCGCCAGATCCATTCCAAGGAATGTGTCACCAGGATTTAAGAATCCAAAGAAGACTGCCAGGTTTGCCTGCGCACCAGAATGCGGCTGAACGTTTGCGAATCCTGCACCAAATAGTTTCTTAGCGCGCTCAATTGCAATTGTCTCTATTGAGTCTGCATGCTCACAGCCGTTGTAGTAGCGCTTACCCGGATACCCTTCTGCGTATTTGTTTGTTAGGGTTGAGCTATAAGCTTCAAGAACGCTACGCGAAACGAAATTTTCGGACGCAATCATTTCAAGCGATTGTTCCTGGCGTTCATCTTCTTTTACAAGAACCGCGTAGGCTTCAGGGTCAGATTGTTTGAGAAATTGTCCGAGCATGTTACACCATCATTCGTTTAATCAGTGCGGCCTTCAAGGATCCAGCTGCGCCTGGTATAGGTTTTTTGGGTGAGCTTTGCTGCCAATTGAAAGATGTTTTTTGTATCCGTCTTTGAAAGCGGCGTCGCCTCGGTTTCCGTAAACCCTGAAACCTCGGTGACTAGCGCTCCAAAGAACCGATCGATTGAAAAGTCTGAAGGCAGGCTGCCCAGAAAATCGCTGTGTTTTCGATGGCTTCTGTAATCGGGCTCTTTGGGCGGATGGGGCAATAGATTTGAGATAGACTCAATCAACCCTGGATCTGCGAGCAGTGTTCCGTGATGCGCACAAATTCCATGCTTGCGAAACTGCGAATTTCCTGAAATCTTCTTAGTGCCCACTGCGGTCTTCACTACCAGATCCGATTGTCCGGCAGAGCGAACTGCAACCTGATCTGAAAGCGCGCGCGTAACCATTCCCAGGAATAGTTCATACGACTGCTTTACCGGATACACCTCCGGGAATTGTTCAAGCGAAAGAAAGATACTATAGTTCCAGTTTCCAGGTCCGTGCAATACAGTCCCACCGCCAGAAGCACGGCGCATTAAACTTATGCGATTTTTCCAGATCGATTTATGCGCAGTCGGTTCATCTTCCATTAACTGCACTGGTGCATTCTTATGCACGTCATCTGTTCGACCCAGGCAGATGGCTGGAGCCCCCATCCACAATCGCACAAGTCCGGGGAATTTGCTCCGACCATAATACTGAGTAATTGCTTCATCGATTGCAAGATTTAACCAGGGATTACGCAGCTTCGCATCGCGCAGAACAAACATTAGCCGAGCTTCTTTTTTACAATGAGAGTCGTGCCAACTTTTGCTGATTGATCAAAAAAATGAAAATCAGTAAGTTGTTCGATCAGAAACAAACCGAGCCCGGATTCCCGATAATCGGTTAGATCTTTCTTGAGGTTCTTTGCAATTGGAATCTGTGGTCCTAGATCGCGAAATCGAATCTCAGCAAACTCTGTATAGAACAGCATCTCAAGAAAGATTGGCTTATCCGCGCGATTGTTGTAAACGTGCTGGATGATATTGGCAAGTGCCTCGCCTGTTACCATCTTAAGATCGAACGCTGCAGACCTGGTAAACCCATGCTGCAGACAGAATCGATAAACCGTATCACGCACGGTAGCTACGTAACGCGGCTGGGAAGGAAATTGCAGGCGAATGTGGTTTCGGGTCTCTGCCCCCGGCGATTCCGGCATGCTGTAGGGAGTTTCCAGGCCCGTATGAACGCAAACCTAAAAATGTTTGACATATGCCTTGCCTTGCCCCTGATTCGGGCGTGGCATCCTTTCAAGTAAACGACAGCTTTAAGATCAAAGTGATTGAAATCGCGGGCCGGTTCACAATCGAGAATCGCGACGATTTTCAAGAACTGCTCAAAAACCAGGTTGATATGAACTCAGCCGGCACCTGCATTGATGCAACTGAGCTGGGTTACATTGACTCGTCCGGAATCGGTGAACTCTTGCGCTTGAAGGTTCAGGCTGCAAAGAGCAATCATCCAATCTATATTTTTGGCCTTTCTGACTCCATCTTCAAGATGTTTAAAATGTCACAACTCAATCATGTATTTTCAATTCTTACAAAAGAGGAATTTGCAACGAAGTTTAGTAAATAGAAAGTCTACAGCTCGTTCCGGGGGAACCTTTTTTGAAACTCAAACTAACGCTTTTTTATGTAATCTGTTCGGTGCTTCTTGCGCAGTGTAGTACAACAACCTACAAATACGCGCCCAACCAAAAAAACAAATACACATTCTCAAACGGAAGACAGACCATTGTAAGTGATCTGGAGCCATTGTATTACGATCTGGAATGGCACAAACCGATTGGGCTTACACTGTACTTCTCGCAAAATCTTCCACGCGCGGAAAATCTGAAATCCATTGAAATAAAATTATTCTCAAAAGAAAACAACAGCGCGGGTTTTACAAAAGAGCTGATCTGTGAATCTTCTCAGCTTGTGGTGGAATATTGGAATGGCAAAGACAGAACGGAAATCACAAAGGACAATTTCAAAGGTGATTTCGGTTCACTGATTGACCCGTCCATGAAAGATTACAGGTTTAGAGAGTCCACAGTCGCCGGGTTTAAGTTAGAAAATAAATACGCTGGAGATCATCCTGAAACGCTCTCGCAACAAATCATAATCCGCTGGCTGGACAAACCAGAAGAAACGTTCACCAATACTCTCACCAAAGAAGAGCATACAAAATCTTTTATCAGCGGCAGGCCATTTGGCTAGTTTCCGCAAGCGCCACAGTAGCTAGTCAGGCCGGGAACCTAGTATTTCAGCAGATAATAGTAAAAAGCAAAGAACTCCCGCGGGATATAATACAATTCCTTAATATGTGGTCTCAAGGGGGCATGTGCAGAGAAAGCCCCGTGAACTCCAGCCAACCGGAGCGCCAGTTTTGATCGCGTAATGTGAAAATAATCGGTTACGACTATGGGCGGCATCCAATTTCTGGACTCAGACAATTCCGCATAACGTCTGGCAGATGCTATGGAATCCTTCCCGGCGCTGTCCTGGATTATGGCTGATTGAGGAACTCCATTTTGGATGAGCCACTCTCGCATCACTGCTGCCTCATCATGGCCTTCAACGCCCAAACCACCGCTCACGACTACTAGAGAAACAAACCCCTCCTTGTAGAGGTCGAGCGAACGTTGTAGTCTACGTTCCAGACGCTCCGAAGGAACACCACTTTCTTCTACCTTGTTTCCAAATACAAGCGCCACATCCGTTTTCTCAATTCTGTCATTGAATCCGTCGTACAGAATGTATGCAGTGTGCAGAGTGAACCAGAGAGCAAAGACTCGAAGAGGAAGCCGAGCGCGGCTCTCTTTCAAGTCTCTACCTTCTTATGTTTTACCTTACGCGTATAGACTTTGGGTGAAGGAATCACCTTTGGCGGTTTAAGCTTAACTAGCTTGCGCGATTGCTTCTTGGCAAGCTTCACCTTTAGTTTCCGTGCTGCCATGATATGAGCTACGTCTACCGCAAGGATTGTCCAGCCTTATTCGCTGATCGACTGAACGTTCATGAGTCCACGCAGGGCATTGCAAACAAAACCTATCTGGGTCATTTCTGAACGCGGGATTGGGCGACGGACAACGTGTTTTTGTTTTGCAAGGCCCTCAAGAAAAACACCAGGGAGTGCTCCAGAATCGATTGGTGGCGTATGAAACCCGTCATCCTTGCTAATAAGTACATTCCCAATGGCAGTTTCGACCACCTCTTCGCGTTCATTGAGAAACAATACATCGTCGAAACCTTGCTCACGTGCCAACTGCAATTCACGATCGTACATGCGCCGCTCGCTAGATTTGTGCCTGCGGAATATGTCCTGTGAATCAATTTGATGCGATGAAAGTAAAAGCCTCAGGCCGCGGTCGATTGGCTGCGGAGACGGTTCAGCCTGGATTTCAAACCGATTATTTTGATAGAGCGCAAGTCGAACTCTTTGTGGATGGGCACGGCGTTCGCGGGATTGTTCCAAATGAATCTGAATATCTTCAAGGATTTCCCGAAGTGGAAGCCCCAGCGAAAATACCTCTGCTGACCTCTTCAGGCGCGCCAGGTGACCGCTCAGAAGGTCGATCCTGCCGTTTTCAAGGCGCATAGTCTCAATCAGATGAAATTCAGTCTGAGCAGCGCGCAGAAAGGCCTTCTTTAGCAGATACTCATTCCATTCAAGCTCGGGTTTTGAATCCCAAACAATACCACAGCCGCTACCATAGACTGCATTTGAATCCTGGATTTGCAGGGTTCGGATCGCAACGTTAAACGACGCTGCATTCATATGCGGTTCAGAAAACCCTATGGCCCCCGTATAAGCGCCGCGCGATGCCTCAAGCGATTCAATCATTCGCAGAGCTGCAAGCTTGGGTGCTCCGGTTACGGAACCGGGTGGGAAAAGGGCATTGTACAACTGCGAATAGCCTGTGGGTGAATCCAGCTCCCCGCGAACGATTGAAATCATTTGTTGTACTGTGCTGAGTTGTTCCACCTTTGCCAGAGCCTCCACCTCAACGCTTCCGGTTTTAGCCACTCGACCAATGTCGTTTCGCATCAGATCAACAATCATGAAATTCTCTGCGCGTGATTTTTCATCCGCTGATAGAAACAATGGATCAAAATCCCGACCCGCCGTTCCTTTCATGGGATGCGCGCGCAAAATTCGAACTGGATTTGGAACCTGACTCTTAGCCTCCTTGCCCGGAGTCGTGCCAGGAAGTAGCTCCAGGTCATGTACCTCAGATTCAATTGAAAAAAACAACTCTGGCGAAAGCGAGAGCAGTTGTATTTGGTCCGTATTTACGTATGCCGCATAACGTCCCTTCTGTAGTTCCAGCAGGCGCCTAAAGAGTGAAAAGGGGCTGCCCTCAAATTCAAAACGCTCACGCCTGGTATAGTTGACCTGGTAGTACAGCCCGGATTCGATTCCCTTCCGAATGGATTGAACCGATTCCAGGAATTCTTGCCGGGCAGATAGTTCTTCTTCAAGGGTTTCAGTTCGCTTCAGCGCAAACCCATCGTGCCAGGCTGGATATGTGAACGGAGTCCAGGATTTGTAACAACCAAACCAGATAAGCGGAATGGGGCGTGCAAATAGATCGCGTGCGTCGTCATAAGAAAAGAACCCGGCCGTGAACAGTCCATCGTTTGCGGCCGCATTCAGCCGGTCTAAGGCGCTGGGGATTTCAGCTGAGTTGTGTGCTACTATGATGCGCTCCGGATCACGAAACAATCGCGGTCCGGCAGCGCTCTCAATCAGTACTGAATCAGGTGGTAGCGCCGGCCAGACGGACGTTTCTTTTGCGCTCATTCGGATCCAGAATCTTTTTGCGGAGACGAATGTTCTTTGGAGTTACTTCAACAAGTTCGTCATCGTCAATAAATTCCAGGGCCTGTTCCAACGAGGGCTTACGCGGTGGCACCAGGCGGACCGCTTCATCAGAAGAAGTGGTTCGCATGTTTGTGAGTTTTTTCTCTTTGCAAGGATTCACATCCAGATCGTTCTCACGCGAAGATTCGCCAAGGATCATGCCGCCGTAGACAGAAATGCCCGGATCAACAAAAAGACTTCCCCGTTCTTGAATATTCCAAAGTGCGAAAGCAACGGTTGTTCCGGCTTCCATAGAAACCAGAGCACCATTTTTACGTCCAGGGATTGGACCCGCATATGGTGCGTATTCCAGGAAACGCGAGTTCTGTGCGGCAGTCCCACGGCTTTCAGTAATCAGAAAGCTTCTGAATCCAATTAGACCGCGTGTTGGAACTGTGAACTCAAGACGCGAGGTTCCGTGTGCCGAGGTTTCCATGCCTTGCATGGTGCCCTTCCGACGATTCAGTTCGTTGATGATTGTTCCGCTGTATTCTTCTGGAACATCAATAATTACAATTTCAAAAGGCTCGAGCTTCTGATTATTTTCCTGGCGCAGAATTACTTCCGGTCTTGATACCTGTAGTTCATAGCCTTCACGTCGCATAGTCTCAACAAGAATCGAGAGATGAAGATCACCGCGGCCCTGAACCTGGAAACGATCCGGTCTTTCTGGATCTTCAATTACGCGAAGCGCAACGTTTGTGAGTTTCTCACGAATCAGACGATCACGAAGTTGGCGAGTCGTAACAAACTGGCCTTCTTTGCCGGCGAACGGTGAATCGTTTACTGAGAAGAACATGGAAACGGTAGGCTCATCCACCAGAATCGGTGGGCGGGGCATGGAGAAACCCTCATCGCATAACGTGTCACCGATTGCCGGATCAGGAATGCCGGTTAACGCGATGATATCGCCTGCAACTGCTTCCTCACGCTCGGCGCGTTTCATGCCTTCATATCCAAATACCTTGGAAACTCGATGCATTACTTCTTTGCCGTCGCGTATCAGACTAACCATTGCGTTCTTTTTTACACGACCGTTAAATATGCGACCAATACAGAGTCTACCCAGGTAGTCATCATAGTCAAGGTTCATGATCTGGAATTGCAGGTGTCCGTCAGGATCACCGCTTGCCTTTGGAACATGTTCGAGAATAAGATCCAGAAGAGGGAGAAGATCCTTGTCCTCTTTTCCAGCGCGCGCAAGTTCTCGTGAAGCAAACCCTTGTTTGGCAGATCCGTAAATAATCGGAAAGTCCATCTGTTCGCTGGTTGCTCCAAGATCGTCAAACAGGTCGAATACCTGGTTTACGCTCTTGTCAGGATCGGCAAATTCACGATCGATTTTATTGATTACAAGAATTGGTCTGTGACCGAGTGCCAGACTCTTTGCCAGAACAAAACGAGTCTGCGGCATAGGTCCTTCGAAAGCATCTACAAGAATCAAACTGCAATCAGCCATCGAAAGAACGCGTTCAACTTCACCGCCGAAGTCAGCATGCCCAGGGGTATCAATGATATTGATCTGGGTTCCTTTGTATTGAATGGACGCATTCTTGGCGCGAATTGTAATCCCACGCTCACGTTCCAGGTCCATCGAGTCCATAACTCGATCTCCCTGCTCTTTTGAGCTGAGGGCTCCGGCTGCAGTGAGCATCCGGTCTACGAGAGTGGTTTTGCCATGATCAACATGGGCGATAATTGTTATGTTTCTGATTTCCATACTAATGAATTGCTGTTTTTGTCAGATTTCTGGAATTAGCGAGGGAGGCTATCCGGAATTTGCACCCAGTTCCAGGACTAATTTGCAGTTTCAGGCCGCTTCAAGAGGAGCCTGTGTGCGAGCACTGGTGAGATAAACACCAGCCAGAACCAGCAGCGCACCCAATATCTGTGCGCTATTTGGCCAGTGACCCATGAAAATCGAAAGAATCATAACAAACACCGGAACCAGGTTCACAAACACAGCCGCTCTTGACGCTCCGATTGCGTTTACACCTTCATACCACCAGAGATAGGCAAACACAGAAGATATGACGGCCATATACACTATAGATATCCAGAACATTAAATCGAATGCCCAGGATATTTCGTCTGTCTGCCAGTACGCAAGGGGAGCCATTAGGACTACTCCGGGCACGCAGGCTCCTGCCGTTGCGCTCAGCGCGGACATTCGCCGCATAACGTCCTTTCCAAAGATTGAATACACAGCCCAGCAACTTGCTGCACATAGAATCAGCAGATCCCCGCGATTAATGTCCAGGTGAACAAGAACATCGAGCGAACCGCGTGCGATCACAAGCAGAACGCCAGAAAAAGAAATCAAAATCCCGAGCCAGCGCCTCCCACCCAGCCGCTCCCCGCGAAAAATACGACCAAGCAACGCCGTAATACCAGGATTTGCCCCTATAATCAATGATCCGCTAACGGGTGAAGTTATCTTTAGACCGGCAAAGAAAAATAGATTGTACAAAAATATCCCGGTGATGCCCAGAATAAGAAACGAAAGCCAGTTCTGGCGCGAAAGCAGTTCATTCGATTTTCCATTTACAAATACAAGAACAACCAGAATCGATCCTGCGAGCAAGAAACGCAAGAACGCAACAAGTATAGGCGGGCCTGAAACCATTGCACGACCCGCAGCAAAGAATGCACCGGCCCAGAATAACGCTGTCAGAACAAGCTTAATGTAAGCGCGCATTACGCGTCAGCTTTGTGGGACTTCGCATGGCTCTGCCAGTGGCGATTCGTAATGATTCGCGCTCCACGTCCCATAGTCAGATAGTTGTAAGCCCACTGGAACAAAACTACTGTGCGATTCTCAAATCCGATCAAGTAGTAAATGTGAACCAGAAGCCAACCTATCCAGGCAAAGAAGCCTGACATCTTAAGCCGGTTTGTCTGAAGCACTGCAAGTGCACGACCGATAGTCGCCATGCTTCCCTTATCCCAGTACTCAAAATGTTTACGCGCCTTCCCTTTCAACTCATCCTTAATCAGTTTTGCTACAAAGTGGCCCTGTTGAATTGCAACGGTTGCAACTCCGGGTAAATATTTTCCGGCTCCGGCTTCAAATGCTGCCTGGTCACCAAGAACAAATACTTCAGGATGAGATGCAAGGCTGCAATCGCGCTCAACAATCACCCGACCGCCACGGTCCGTGGGAACACCGAGGGCTTTGTTTAATTCAGATGGTTGGACTCCAGCGGCCCAGAGAACTGTGCGTGCGCGAATTGTTTCATTTCCAATGACAACGCCTTCTGCGCTGACGTTAGTTACAATGCTATTTGTCTTCACAATGACATCGAGTTTTTCAAGGGCCTTCTGCGCATAGGCGGACAATTTAGGATCAAACGGAGGTAGAACGCGCGGACCACCTTCAATCAAATACACACGCGTACGACGTGGATCGATATTTCTAAAATCGTGTCCCATAGTGTAATGGCTTATTTCTGCCAGCGCTCCAGCCAGCTCAACTCCAGTTGGTCCGGCCCCAACGATCACGAACGTTAGTAGTTCTTCTTGAATCTTTGGGTCATGCTCGCGCTCCGCAAGTTCAAAAGCAGTTAGCACGCGACGACGAATTTCAAGCGCCTCTTCCAGAGATTTTAAGCCCGGCGCATGATCTTCCCATTCATCGTGGCCAAAATAGCTATGATTAGAACCGCAGGCGAGGATCAAGTAATCGTACGGAAGTTCACCAAAATCCACCTTGAGTTTCTTGTTTGCAAGATCAACGCCAGTTACGTTTCCAAAAAGGACGTCCACATTTTCTGAATGTCTAACAACGGTGCGAATTGGTGCAGCGATCTCTGCGGGCGATAACGCTGCCATTGCAACCTGATAGAGCAATGGCTGGAACAAATGATGATTGCGACGATCAACAAGGGTTGCGTGAATATTTCTGTATCCGGAGAGATCGCGCGCTGCGTTGAGCCCAGCGAACCCACCCCCCACAATTACGACCTGTTTTTTTTCAGACATGTTGGCTCCGTTTCTTTTTCAGGGACAAAAATAGTAACAACGCTGCAAGCACAATAAAGAGTGCACCTGCAAGCAACACAGGCATCGCGCGCACGGATAAAATGGCCGGGATTTTTTTATATGACCCAAGATCGCTCACAAAACCTGTGG
Source organism: Spirochaetia bacterium (assembly GCA_021413825.1). Classification (GTDB taxonomy): domain Bacteria; phylum Spirochaetota; class Leptospiria; order Leptospirales; family Leptonemataceae; genus JAEUSB01. The sequence goes on from JAIOPQ010000021.1 coordinate 75,061, forward strand.
GTTTGCCTGAAGCATCGCGCAGGATTCGTATGGTCCAGCCATCCATAGCCGCCGATCCAATTGCAAAATAAATGTCAGGCGAAAGCGCAATCCAGTGCACGGAGCTCTTGCCTTCAAACATTCCAAGAAGCTCCAGTCCCTGCTCACCTTTTTGAATCTTAATATCCTGGAGGAAACCCAGCCACGCCAGC
>JAIOPQ010000090.1 GCA_021413825.1 Spirochaetia bacterium
TAGTGATCGGCTTTGTCGCGATTCTACGAGGAATGGCTGGGGCGGCAATTATGTGGGTGGGCTGGCTAATTTCCGTCGTCGCGAATGCGCATGACTCACTCTACGTTGAATCTATATTCCAGTCCAGATATATGTTCGCCATTGGACTCCAGGCTTTCATTCTTACACAGTCTTACTACCTTGCCAGTCAATACTCTGCGGCCTTTTCCCTGAGCGAAATGCTTGCAGATCGAATGAAAAGTTTGCTCGCCCTTACGCGCGAGTTGAATCGCTCCAGTGAAAGAGATTCGGCTATCTGGACTGCGATCGCGGAAATTCGAAACGTCATCCGCGCAAAAAAAGAAGAAATCACGGCCTATGTACCCGTCCGCGATTCGCGTCTCTTCCAGAAGATATCTGAAGACGGACCGCACGTATCCATCCCCGTTGAGCTTTCAGAGCGCCTGTATAGTTTGAGCGCACCCCAATCAGAAGGTACGATTGTCCGAATACCCGTACGGGTGTCGGATGTGTGTCTGTGTGTTCTCGAAATGAATCTCACCACGAGCCTTCAGCTCGAAGCAATGACACGCGAGAAACCGTACGTGGAAGGTATACTGGACTCGCTGCGACTTGTGCTCGATAATATCCAGCGCGTTCAGCGCGATGCTCTAGCACGAATTGGACAAACTGCCTCCGAGATTGTCCATGACATCAACCATCATTGCAAAACGATAGAAGCTCACACAAAAACAGCACGGATGTCGCCGGAGGCTGGCGCACACGCCATCGCGGAGATAGATCGCGAAGTCACGTTTATGAAGAACCTCGCGTTTGATATCCTGGACTACGCACGGGAACAGCTCATTGTCAGACCTGTCCTCGAAGAAATCACTGTGGTTGCGCATCGCATCGAAGAAGACCTGGAAGAGGTATTTCGAGACACCCAGATCAATCATAGCGTAACAGAAAACTACAAGGGAACGGTGCGAATCGATCTGGAACGCTTTAGAAGAGTAGTACTGAACCTGGCCCGGAATGCCTTGACGGCGCTTGGCGGGAACGGTCGATTCTCGGTTTCGATTGAACACCAGGAAAATGCATGTTGTTTCCTTTTTGAGGACGATGGGCCCGGAGTGTCAGACGACTTGACGGATTTATTATTTGAGCCATTTGCTTCTGGCGGAAGAGGTACTGGACTTGGACTCGCTGTGGTAAAAAGAATCATCGTTGCGCACGGAGGAGATGTGCGAGTCAGTTCAACTGCGGGGCACGGATGTCGCTTCCTTGTGGAGTTGCCTGCATGAAAACAATTCTGATTGTGGATGATCATCCGCTCGTCTTCAGCGGACTAAGAAATGCAGCAATGAACGCCAATCGATCGCTTGAATTTTCCCTGGCACGCACTATTCCGGAAGCGAAGAAGAGGCTCAGAAAACCGCCTCCACCAGATTTGACGTTATTCGACATTCATCTTGGAGACGGCTCCGGGCTTGGCCTCGTGGAAGAATTGCGTGCTGAAGGGCGTGAGTTCCAATTCGCAATCCTCACAGGGTCCAGGGATTGGAATCATCTAAAGAAAGCGACCCAGCTGGGTGCACGAGGATTTCTTCTCAAAGACTCAGAAAGCGAGCAGATTATTGCGGATGTAGAACGAATGCTCCAGGGAGAAGATCTCTTTCCGGGGCCGGCGCAGTCTGAACAGAGAGTGACAGCCAACCTGGCACAGGCCTTTCACACATTGACGGATCGTGAAAAGGATGTTCTCAGGTGCATCAAAGCTGGATTGCTAAACCGCGAAGTAGCGGATCGTCTTGGAATCAGCGTCCGCACTGTTGAAACGCATCGGGCTCACGCCTGCGAAAAACTCGGGGCTCAAAACAGCGTTCAACTCTCCACTCTTCTACTTCAATTGAAGTCACTCCTCGACGCTTGATTTTTGTTCCGATTGCTCCGTAGAACCCGATACGTCCGGTCTCTTTCTCCGTACTGCCCACAATAGCGCGATTTCGTCGAATTGGATATGATCCATCCAGATGCAGTGGGTTCGAGTGCCCATTGCCAGCGGGCATACAGGAGATCCAGATGAAGACAAATTCAATGAAACATGCGGCCGTTTTTCTATCCAGGCTCATCTTATTCTCATTTTCCGCGGCCTCTTGCGTGCTCAGCTGTGGCACGGGACCAGCGAAAGTCACTGCACGCTACGAAAGTGCTCCAAACCAGTTCGTGCTGCTCGCGACGACAGCCGGAGATTCCTGCGAAGAGATTGGTCGAAAGCGAATTGTAAAACTGGCCTACCTCTGGCCATTGAATCCGCTCACGCATGAAGACCTTAAAAAGAGCGAGAGAACAGCCCGCAAATACCGCACAGAGATAAACGCCGGAGATGTCGGCTGGTCCTTGCTCGGATTTCTCTTTGGAGTTGTAACAGAAACAACAGTTGCCGAGGCATGTACATCGCCTATCGTCACAATTAGTGCAGCAGAATTAGCGCGCCTCAAGGAAGCAGAACAGAAAGCAACGCGTGACGTTGTCCAGGCAGAAACAAAACCCGTTGCGTATGAAGGGGCGACGCCTTCTGTATCCCGTTCAAATTTTCCAGAACTTACTCTTGAGTCCAATCAACCCAGACAGGCGTACACATTGTATTTTGCTTTCGCCTCCGCCGATCTTTCAAAATCGGAAGAACAGCGATTAGCCGCAATCGCAGAAGATCTCAAGCGATTGATTTCCGGGCATAAAATCTTGATCGTTGGACATGCCGATCGCCTGGGACAGAAGGAATGGAATGATTCACTTTCGAATCAACGCGCCCGCACGATCCAGGAGAAGCTTGCGCAGGCGGGACTGGACCGAAAGATCCTTATTCCAGTTTCTGCAAGCTCGAACTGGCCTGCCGGGTCATCCATGGCAAGCGCCCCTACCATAGAGCGAAGAGTAGAAATCATTCTTGTGCGAGGCGAAAAATGAAAAATTCAAAACTGTTTCTACGACGCTTAGCCCCAATCATTCTTCTTGCTTTGTTTGCGTGTGGTCCAGCACAGGCGGGTCTGGGTACGTTTGATAAAGGGGAGAAGGAAGCACTCAATCCTTTGCTCCTTTTGGCGCTGAGTGGCGCGTCGCCTGACTGTTCTGTCAACTTTCAAACGACGGCAGCTGCCGAGCTAAATGCATGGCAATCTGTCGCCTACGGCAATGGGCTTTACGTTGCCGTTGCTAGCACCGGCACAAATCGGGTAATGACTTCTCCTGACGGAATCAACTGGACAGCACGCGCAGCCTCCGAGGCTAACGTCTGGTATGGGGTCACTTACGGAAATGGAATATTTGTGGCTGTTTCTCAAGATGGCACAAATCGCGTCATGACTTCACCCGATGGTATTAACTGGACGGCGCGCTCAGCCGCGCAACAAAACATCTGGCTCAGCGTAACGTTCGGCGCCGGCAAATTTGTTGCGATCGCTGCCAACGGTACCAATCGGGTAATGACGTCTCCGGACGGTATCACGTGGACCGCGCAAACACAGGCCGCTAACAGTGGCTGGTCGACGATTACGTACGGCAATGGCCTGTTCGTTGCTCTGTCAGGCCCTTCGACCAACTCGGTCATGACTTCACCGGATGGTGTGACCTGGACCGCGCACCCTTCTACGGACAACGCCGCAACCTGGAGAGGGATCGCGTATGGAAACGGCCGGTTTGTGGGGATTGCGGATCAAAGCGGAGCCAGTCAGACAAATCACATGATGCACTCGACAAACGGGGCTAACTGGACAGCCGGCACAGCAGTTGCCATAAGCTTCTGGCCAATCACATTTGCAAGCGGCATGTTTGTATCTCTTTCCGACCAGACAAATTTTGCAATGACTTCAACGGACGGAATTCAATGGAAATCACTGCCTGAACCATCCGGTGGCTGGAGATCCATTGCGTATGCGAACGGACGGTTCGTTGCAGTTGCCGCCGGAGGAACGAACCGGGCCATGCGCTGGGATTGTCCTTGAAGGCTTCTCAGGCTGGCATAGTGTAAGGTTGCACGGCACACCCTCTCCGGCTAAGTGGTTTCACTAGCATGGAATTCTTCAATTTCGTCTGAAAAGATTTGACCCTCGCCGTCAATTAGCCCGTCTCAAGCCATGCGCGTCCGTTTTGACGCAATGGAGAATCGATGATTTCAAAAGTAAAAGTGGCAGTGGCTATCGCATGCCTCGTAACCGCAGGAGCCCTGAGTGCTCGCCCGCAGTGCATTGAATTAGCATGGACTGGTGGAGCTGCAGGCGAAGGAGTTAAATGGGTTAAAGGGAAGCTCTCAGAGCGTGGTCAGAATTTTACAGTTCGCTATGATTGGAAAAATGGAATTATGACAGGTCAAATTCAACCCGACGGAACACTTGCTGGTAACTGGATTCAAGACGGGTCCGGTGGTGGGAAGTTCAAATTCGCAGTTCCAGATTCTGGCCAGGCTACAGGTTGGTGGAGTAGTAACGCGGACAAGAACGTAAAGAAAAACGAAATGCTAATTCGCGTTTGTGAGTGATTGTTAAAGGACTGACGCGGATAAAACCGCGTCATGTTTCCTGCCGGGGGGCTAATCGCCACGTTACATTCAAGATTTTGTGAACGCGGCTACAACTTCAGCGGGCGCTTCTACCAGTTCAATCAAAACGCCCTCGCCTCCAATTGGCGATTGCTCATTCCCTTTTGGATGAATAAAACAAACGTTGTAGCCAGCAGCTCCTTTGCGAATTCCACCAGGAGTGAATCGCACCCCTTTGCCTTCCAACCATTTAACACATTCGTCCAGCTTATCAACCCACAGACCAATGTGATTGAGTGGAGGAACGTTTACTTTGGGCGACTTTTCAGGATCGATGGGTTCCATCAAATCTACTTCAATCGCAGTCAGGCCGGTTCCGAGCTTCAGAATTTCCTCATCCACGTTTTCCTTTTCGCTACGAAAGGTGCCCGTGACTTCAAGGCCAAACAGGCCTCCCCAAAGGGCAAGCAGGGCCTGCTTGCTCGATCCTCCGATTGCAATTTGTTGGAGACCAAGAATTCGAAATGGCTTTTCACTCATGAGGGACATACTTTTTTGACCGATAAAAATATGCACTCTCTTTCGGGCGCAAGGATTGATCAATGAGCGAATGGTTTACAGAACAGCTGGCAATTGTGCCGGGAATGCGCGCACAAATTTCCGTGGAAAAGAAGCTCGCAAGCGAGCGCTCCGAGTTTCAGAAGCTCGAAGTTTATGAGACCACGGCTATGGGCAGAATGCTCGTTCTTGATGATGTAATTCAGTGCACGGAATTTGATGAGCAAAGCTACCATGAAATGATCTGCCATGTTCCCTTGTTTTCTCATCCAAATCCCAGGAAAGTCCTAATCATTGGCGGTGGAGATGGCGGATCCGTGCGCGAATGTCTGAAACACAAGAGTGTGGAAGAAGTTCATCTTTGCGAAATTGACAAACGAGTTGTTGATCTATGTTTTGAACACATTCCATCAATGGCTGGAATGGTAAAAGACCCGCGCGTTCACTGCCATTACGAAGACGGCGCCGCCTGGGCAAAGAATCATCCTGGCACGTATGACGTAATCGTTGTGGATTCATCCGATCCGATCGGCCCGGCGGAAGTCTTGTTCCAATTTCCGTTCTATGAGAGCTGCAGAAATGCTCTGACTGAAAATGGAATTCTGGCGACACAGGCGGAGAATTTCCTGCTCCACGCAAAGATTATCAAAGAGCTCCTCTCGTTTGGGAAGAAACTCTTTCCAATCTCGCGCTACTACTACACTCAGGTGCCAACATATCCTGGAGGGATGATTGGCTTTACCTTCTTTTCACGTAAGCATACTCAGGAAGAGCTGGTTGATTCAAGGTTTGCAGGTTCCGGCATGAAAGCAGAAGAGTTCCGTTTCTGGTCTCCTGACTTTCACAAGAAAGCTTTTACGCTCCCAGGGGCTGTGATGCGCGATTTCTACGCCTGAAGGTTCACATCCTCGCTTCAAAAGAAGCGAGGAATCTACCAATCATTCCCATTCAATTGTGCCCGGTGGCTTGGTAGTAAGATCAAAAAAGACAGATTCGATTCCTGGAACGTCCAATAGCCGTCCGGCAAGTTCGTTTAAATGCCCATCAGTCATGGGATAGGGAGAGACAGTCATTGCATCGGCAGATACAACGGGTCGCAGTATCAGCGCATCTCCGTCGTCTTCGCGCGTTGAAAGGGGGACAAGAACTACCGGGAATTGCCAGATAACGTCATAGATTTGCTTTTCAAACAGAAATGAGCTGACTATATGATCCGCTTCCCGCAGGCGATTCACCCGATCCAGTGTCAGGCTGCTCTTGCGCAAAAGAGTTGGGCGCTTTCCTGCTACCAGAAATAGAACGCGATTGACTGTCCGGTTCAAATTTGGCAGGGCACGCGCAATTTCAAGCAGCGTCTCTCTTGAAACGCCGCTTCCATTCTTTTCTGAATAGATGGCAATCGGATGCGCGTAGGTGCGTTGATCGCCCTGAACTCCAACGGATCGCAGAGGGAATATCTCGCCCGTAACGCCATGCTTGTTCAAAATCATATTGAAGGCATCTGGACTTGATATTGTTCCAGTGCTTTCCAGGATGTCAGAACATAGACAGCGAATCGCCAGTCCAGGTCCTGGGAATGGATGGCGAAACACAAGTTCATCCGGAAGGCCAAGGAGTGTGCCTACCTGCCTAACCTCATCCTTGTAGAGATCCTTGATGGGTTCGATGACCTTTCCCTCATCTATCATTTTTTGAATTGCGGGAACACGATTGTGATGTGTCTTAATCAAGTGACTCTTCTTTGTTCCACCAGATTCAATCGTATCCGGGTAGATAGTGCCCTGCCCCAGAATCCATTTATCAGGATCCAGATTGAGCTTGATTACCCTTGATGCCTGAACTTCAATGAAAAGGTCCCCTATTATCTTGCGTTTCTTTTCGGGATCTACAACACCCCTTAGCCTTTCATGGAATATTGGAGAAGCATCTTCGACATTGAGCCGGATCTTATGCGACTGAAGTGCCCTTTCGACTGCAAGCCCCTCATCCTTGCGCATGAAGCCCGTATCAATAAATAGCCCGTACAACCTGTCTGGAGGCAGAATATCCGTGAGCATTGTGAATGCTACGGTCGAATCCACGCCGCCCGAAAGTAGGAAGAATACGCTGCGGTCGCCTATTTCCTCCTTCAATCTGATCCTTGCCTGTGATAGGAAATCCTCAAGCCTGTAAGTGTTTTCAAGGTTGCATATTTTTATAAAATTTTGTAAGTATGCGTCTCCGCGCTCGGTATGCGTCACCTCTGGATGAAACTGAATACCATAGAGCCTGCGCTCAGAATTCAGGACTGCGGCAAACCTGCAATCGTCTGTCTTTCCAATGGACTCAAATCCTTCTGGAAGGCGCACAACCTCATCTCCGTGACTCATCCAAACAGAAGCGCGCTTGCCGGTTTCGCCCGTCAATATCCCGGCAGCCTTTTCAACATGAAGGACGGCAGGACCAAATTCGCGCGTGTTCGCTGATTTAACTTCGCCGCCGAGTTGGTGCATCATCAGCTGATGACCATAGCAGATTCCGAGGACTGGAATGCCTGCGGCAAACAAGCCAGGATCGGACGCCGGGGCTTCAGCTTCATAGACGGAAGATGGTCCTCCAGAAAGGATCAGGCCGGCATACAGTTTTCTGGCTTCTGCTGGGGTAAGAGTTTCTGGATCTGCGATTTCTGCAAGTGCGCCAAGGCGGCGAATGCGCGAAGCAATCAGGTGTGCGTACTGACCACCAAAGTCAATTACACCGATCTTGCTCGTCATGGTCAGAAATAACTGCCCGTTACCCTGTGGCGAATAATAAATTTCAAAAATGGATTCAGGCCATGTGAAACGGAAACAACCTTCCCATTCACGACCTGAACGATTGTAGGATAGCTTTCAATTCCAAGCAACGTGTGCAGTGTAGCATTCGTATCGACTGCAATTGGAAAATTCACCGCGTTCTCCGCGAGGAATTTGCGAAGCACATCAGGCCTCTCGTCTGAGATCCCAATGATTTCAAATGGCTCTCCCTTTAAATCATCTTTCAGACTCACAAGCGACGGTCTTTCTACCCTGCATGGCAGGCACCAGGTGGCCCAGAAGGAAAGGATCACGGTCCTATCCTTGTAATCTGCTAAGCGCAATTGCTTTCCATCGATTGTCGCAACTGTTACATTGGACAGCTCCATCCCTTCGAGAGACTGTCCATGGACATACATTGGAATACGTTGCCAGGTTACAAACCCAAGGATGCAAAAGAGCAGCGCTATGTTAAAGCCGTTTCGCTTCAGAAAACCAATCATATATGCTTAAGAAACGTAGTTGTGATCTGAACGGCATCAATCAATTCAACGGCGTAACGCATTGCGTTTGAATAATGGGGCCGCAGCTTCTCTTCCATTGAGCGCACCGGATAATACATCCGTAAATTGAATGGGCCTTCCCTCATTGAATTATTGATATATTGGATTACTTCACGGACAAACGGTTCCAATAGATACTGCCAGCGTGAAGTGACCGGCAAATTTTCCGCCAGAATGGTTTCGAGTTTGGAAAGAACTGAATCTACGTTTGTATCGCGCTTCATTGCCTGCGCTATAATTTCATGTTTGCGATCGATCTCCTCTGATGTCCACTGCCGTCTGAGTAAACCTCGAATACCCGTGCTCTCGTGCTTTGTCTTGTGAACCTGATCGTATTTTTCTTCAATCCTGGTAAGATTGGTATGCAGGGTGTGCATGTTAGCTCGAAAGAATTCCAGGAATCGCAACAGACTATAGAATGTGGTAGGCTTACGGGTTTCCTGAATTCTAAAAACTTTCTTTCCTACTTCGATGACAACTTCATAGTCTTTTTTATCGAGATCGAACGGGGGATTTGCAAAGTGTTTCGAGAGTAGAAGTTCCCAGGGATATTCAGCAGGAATTGGCTTTTCAAGATTCATGATCCTTGGATGATCCTGCTGAATCAAGTATTCAAGGTGTAGATCGAATTCCGGGAATTCGGGCAAGTCAGGTTTCTTGCTCTCTTCCATACAATCACTTCCGGTGAAGGGGCCTGTGGATCAATTTATTTTTATTGCAGCGTTAGCCTCAACTGCGATGAGATTCCATGCTTACACTCGAGTTGAGACAGGCCAGCCGGGATCTTTTGCCAGAATCCAAGTCCTCCGCTGAAATTTATTCTGTAATCATTCTTGATAATAACATCAATACATATGAGCAGGTGATTGCAATTTGCATGCAGGCACTCGGAATTTCCTATCTGGACGCCTACGACATAGCTCTGGCAGTCGATCACAATGGTCGCGCAGAGGTTTTCCAGGGGGTTCAGGGGGAAGCAGAAGCTGTTGCAAATATTATCCGAACCATTGGGATTTCAGTCCTGGTTCTTCCCCGATCGGACGCAGCCAACAGCCACGGCCCTTGACGATTTCTTGAAACACTAGATGTTTGCTTAAACGGTATCGAGCAAGTGTCCCAGGCGTTCTTTCTTTGTCTTGAGATAATTTCGATTTTCATCTCCGGCCACAACAGCCAGAGGAATTCTTCCGGTGATCACAAGGCCATGACCTTCTAGACCTACAATCTTTCTGGGATTGTTCGTGATCAGTTGCATGGATGTAAGTCCAAGCGAAGACAGTATCTGCGCACCAATTCCGTAATCACGCAGGTCGGCTGCAAACCCGAGCTTCTCATTCGCCTCAACGGTGTCGAGGCCTCCATCCTGTAATTCATATGCACGGAGTTTGTTCAATAGGCCTATGCCCCTTCCTTCCTGACGCATGTACAGCAACACGCCGCATTCCTGTGAGGAAATAAAGGCCAGAGCACGCGCAAGCTGTTCGCCACAATCGCACCGAAGCGAATGGAACACATCGCCCGTTAAACACTCACTATGAACACGAACTGGAACGGAAGCTTTGCCGTGAACATCACCGTGCACCATTGCCAGATGAACCTTATCGTCTACCGTGGTAGAGTAGGCAAACACCCTGAATTCCCCATACTCGCTTGGAATCCGCGCATCCACTTCCAGACGAATCAACGAATCGTGTTGTCTGCGGTAGCGAATCAAATCTTCAATAGTATAAATGCTCAGGTTATGTTTTTTTGCAAATTCTTTGAGATCCGGCATGCGAGCCATCGAACCATCTTCATTCATTATTTCACAGATTACGGCAGCGGGCTTGAGGCCTGCCAGTCGTGCCAGATCCGTGGAAGCTTCTGTGTGACCTGCGCGACGAAGCACACCACCCGGCGCTGCAATCAATGGAAACACATGCCCTGGCCGAATCAAATCTTCAGCGCGCGAAGCCGGCTCTGCGAGAACCTTGATTGTTGCGGCACGATCCTGAGCGGAAATCCCGGTTGTAGTTCCCTCTGCAGCGTCGACAGAAATGGTAAAGTTAGTCCGTAGTTGATCGGTGTTCTTTCTCACCATTGGCCCCAGGTCCAATCGTGCTGCTGTTTCTTCCGGAACAGGAACACAGATTAGCCCGCGACCGTGCGTTGCCATAAAATTCACGGCAGCCGCATCTGCATACTCGGCTGCAATTACAAGGTCACCCTCATTCTCCCGATCTTCTGAATCGACAAGAATGATCATCTTGCCAGTTCGTATTTCTTCGATTGCTTGCTCTGTTCTTGTTTTCGCGTTCATCAGGAGCTCCTGCCCTCAAATAATTCTTTATAAATGCCTTTTGCCTGACTCAGGAATTCTTCTTCCTGCTCTTTAGTAAACGGCCCATACGTTTCTTTCACGGCACGTCTTGCCAGTTCCAGATACTCAATGCTGCCTGCAATCGTGAGCACTGTTTTGGCCTTGTTCTCATAAACGGTAAGTTCACCGCCATTGGACACAACGAGAGCGAACGGTGGGATTTTTTTTCCACCGCGAATCAAGCAGCCGGCCGTAATCATCGCGCCATCGCCAATTACGGCTCCTTCTAAAATAATGCTTCCTATCCCAATCAAACAGGCACGGCCAATTGTACAGGAATGGAGCATGCAATTATGACCTACCAACGTGTAATCGCCAATATTCAGACCAGCTTTGTTGTCAACGTGCAGAGTGCAATTGTCCTGGATATTAACCATTGAACCTATCTTGATCTGATTCATGTCTCCGCGAAGCACAGCCCCAGGCCAGATTGAACTGTCCTTGCCGATTACAACATCACCCATAACCGTTGCATCTGGATGCACATAGCAATGCGGCTCCTGGTTTTTTTTTGATCCGGCGCCGGATTTCAGAGTGGGTCCTCCAACACGTCGCTTAGCCGTAGCCGTTGTTTTTCTTGCGACGCTCCTGGGTTTTGACTTCATGATCTATGGTGACGGTGTATGATTTCCGAAATCTTGTTAGAAAGTAGAACTGGAAGATTCGAGTAGTTCTCCCCGCTAACGCTTAGGTATTCCGGGAAAAAGTAATCAGCCAGGGATTTAGGACCAAGACCCACACCCAGGAAATGAATATCGCGCCTTGCAAGCTGTTCGATTGTATTTTTTAAATCGATTCCTTCACGTGAGCTCGCTGTGTCTTCCGGCTTCATCTTAGCGCGAGCACCACGGAAATCAGAAAGCATTACCATTATCTTTGTTGTCGCAGCCGGAGAAAAACTATCAGCCAACGGAATCAGTATCTCTGATTCTGAGATGGTATCGCCATGCCAGTCGCGCGAAAGGCCGTCGAACAAATGCTCCTCTGTTTGCGTTGTATATTCTTCTTCCAGATTTTTAAACCAGGAAAGATCAATGTCCTTCTTTCCATTTGTGAGATCTGAATACCCAACCACACCCACAGGGACGCGATGATTACTGAGAATAATGGAGCTGCTTAGAATTGAAACGAGTGTTGCAATAGAATATTCAAAGTTAAAGATGCGACGACCCTTGTTCATTGCAAAAATAATCTCAACACCTTTAAGTCGATCCCGTTCAAGTGTTACAGTTGTTTTGTCGAATACCCGACCATCGCCTTTTCCTGAAATGTATGCCAGATAACGTCTACCGTCCACACGTGAACCATGGCTCTGATAGCGCCTATGGATATCTGATCTTGGATCAAGCAAACGATCAAAGTCGATTACAACGCGTTCAATTTCAGGTCCAAAGATTTCATGAAAATCCTTAAGCGACACACCCAGGTTGTATTCCCAGAGAGCGCGTCTCTTCTTCAAGAATTCCTGATATAGTTCCTCTGTGCGGTATCCCCAGCCACCGCCACCGCTTCCCACGGGCCCCTGCCCTCGATTCCCCTGGGTATCTTCACCGTACCAGGCGTCCTGGCCTTCTTTCGTTCCGCCGCCTGTTTCAGGCGTGTTAATATTGATTCCCTTCTTGAGGTCGTTTCCAGAGACTTTGCGCTTTGCGCGACCTGTGTTAGCCTCGCGAAAATGGTCTTCTGGATTCCAATCTATGCGTTTACCGAACTTGTTTTGTTTGATGAGCGGTTTTTTTTTTAGGGCCGATACATCGGCTGCAACTTCATCAAGTGGCATGCTTGCAAGCAGGCGCTCAAGTATTTGATATGCTTTCTCGCGTTCATTGGGATCACTTATTTCGTTGAGATAGGAAATACCAGCAGAGCGAACGATTGATTCATGCAGATCTTTGCCGGTTTCAAGCGCTGCAAGCGTGCTCGAAAGGAGATCCGCCCAGCGATGAAGATTCGTCAGACCATACGCATAGGGTTGAATGTTTCCGGACCCGATTTCACGTTTTTCAGCAAGCGTGCGAATCTTAAGATGAAACTGAACCATGCGCGATGCAAGCTCTCGCATCGGCGCGTCTTCTTCCCCGGCACCCAGGGCCACAAGGACGATCTCTTCTAGACTTTCTGAGTCAGTAATTGCAGGGACTATAATGGAACTGAAACGATTTCTGAATGCGCGAGAAATTGTAGGAGTGCTCTTTGTATTTCTAAACACTTTGAGAGCAAATATTACGGCTTTCTCTTTGAGAATTAGCGGATCCTTCTCGCCTGCTTCTGGCGGAAGCAAAAGGGCCTTTGCATCATCGAGTAGCATGTTCAGCTTTTCAACCAGCTCAGGGCCAGCGGCTTCCAGCCCGCGAATGAGCAGATAGTCGCCATTGCGAACGGCTCGCGTAATTGGTCCATCCACCCATGCAAGCTCACGCTCGCGTACTGGTTTGAGACCGCCCAGAATATCAGACGTATGCATCCCTTTCGAAAGATGAATTACTGTGAGTTTTGCACCCATCAAGCGTGCAAAGAATTCAACGTATTCTTCCGGTTCAACATCAGCATCGCTTTCAAGCAGGATGTTCTCGCGCATTTCAATTGCACGTCCAATTGAGGCCAGGAACGGAAGCCTTGAAACAACTGGAGGAAACGATTGCAATGCAGTATCGATTGCTTCTTTTTCTGTTTTGCCTGAACCAGGAATCAAAACCGCATGACCCACTTTCATAGAGTCATTTGCGACAGCAATCTTCACTTCTGTCTCAGCATGCTTATCTGAAATCACACTGTGAATGAGTTCCTGAACGAATTTCTTGTCCTCAGCCTGACGGAATGGATGGACATAGATATCGTAGAGTTCGCGCTGTCTTGCAACTGCCGTTGGGGCTGCAGCCAGGCGGAAGCAAAGACGATTCATATTCCGTAAATTGAAATGATATCTTTCAAGATCGCGTGTGCCAATTTCACGCTTTAGAATTGCGTTTTCAATCTTAGTGTTGATTGCAACAACGGCGCGAATCAATTCTGCATCGACTGCAGGATGAGTTCCCGCAAGAATTTGAATGATCTCATCATCCGGATACGGGTCCACATAGATGGTTGCGAAGTATTTCTGAATTTCGCGTGGAAGGTTTTTTCTGCCCTCAAAGCCCTCTGCTGGATTCTGCGTTGCAATAAAATGAAATCCATCCGCGGCTTGAAGTGTAGTTGAATCGCCTTCAAGCAGCTGAATGTTTGCCTCAGCAAAAACAGACAGAAATCGTTTCAACACCTCAGGCGGTGCCAGGTTCATTTCATCTGCAACAAAGACAGCACCGGTGCGAATCGCTCGAGTCAATGGTCCATCGGACCAGATGAAAGAATGCATTGGGTCAACGCGATAGGCACCTACCATGTCCTCCGGGAGTGTATCTTCATTGAAGCTGTAGCGAATCGTCGGATGACGGCGAAGCGCGTTGATGTAATATACTAGAGCATTTTTCCCAACTCCCGCATCTCCCACGAGGAGGATGGGGATGCCTGCCCGCAACGGATGCAGAATCTTCTGCAAATTCCTGATTGTGGTTGGGGTAAGTACAAGACTTGTATCTGGCAGCCATTCGCCATTGCGATCGCTGACGGGCACGTCAATTCCGGCTATACGCACGACGCTCATTTTCTAAAGAGGACCTCTGCCTGAGCCAATCCCGCGCCTGGCATAAAGACTGAAAAGAAATTTTCTGGAGCATTTCATGACCCCACTTTCCGAGCGGATGAGCAGAATCGACACTTCCAAAATTCGTCGGGCATTCGACCTGGCCGCTAAACTCACTCGCCCCATCAATCTATCCATTGGTCAGCCGCATTATCCCACTCCAGAACCAATTCTTGAGGCAATTACACGGGCCATGCGTGAAGGAAAAAACGCATACACTCCTACGCAAGGAATCCTGCCACTCAGGGAACGGCTTGCACAAAAATACAAAGAGGTAAATGGGATATCGGCTAAACCTGAGGACATCCTGGTTACCTCTGGCATCTCAAGCTTGATACAATTGATCCTGCTTGCAACGATTGATCCGGGAACGCGCGTACTTATCACTGAACCATGCTTTCTAATCTACAGAAGTCTTCTAAAATACTTCAACGCAAACGTAACCACAATCCCAGAAACCTTCACGCAGGCAGATCTGGACGCTGTTTCGCCTGGAGATTTTCGCCTGATTGTTTTTTGCACTCCTTCCAATCCAACTGGATACGTAATGAAGCGCGAACAAATTCAGAACCTGGCAAAGTTTGCAGAGTCGAGGAATGCACTGCTTGTCGCGGATGAAATTTATGAATTGTTCGATTATGAAAAACAATTTGTAAGCTCTGGCTCCATTTATCCAAATACTCTTACGCTCAGCGGATTTTCAAAAACTTACAGCATGACAGGACTCAGGCTGGCCTCGGCACACGGCCCATCTGACATCATCAAGGCAATGACTACTCTGCAACAATACACGATCGTTTGCGCACCGGCACCAGTTCAATGGGCCGGTATTACAGCACTCGACCTGGACATGAGTTCGTATGTTGCAATGTATAAGAAGAATCGCGATATGTGCGTGAAAGCGTTCAGTGGAAAACTGACGTTTCCCGAACCAGGGGGAGCATTCTATATCTTTCCTGTGATTGAAGAGAATGAAGACGCGTTTGTAGAGCGAGCCATTGCAGAAAAACAACTGCTCGTTGTTCCAGGTAGCATCTTCTGTTCGCGCACTGACTGTGTTCGCATTTCGTATGCGACTACGGAAGAAAATCTAAAAGAAGGACTGCAGGCATTCCTGGAACTGCTGGGTAAGGCGTGATTTCAGACGTTTCCCCAGGATTTGCAATTCCAATTGAGGCCGCGTATCCATTCGCCGCAGTTCTGGGTTTGATCCTGGGTAGTTTCTATTTCGCAACTGCAACGCGCGTTTCGTATTTCTTTTATTCTGATTCACGCAGGCAATATAGAAATGACAACGGGAGGCGGTGGAAGGAATTCTTTACCCGCCCCTCTTTCTGCATGAACTGCGAAACTCCAGTTTCAAGATGGCATCTAATTCCAATCCTTGGTTGGTTCCTGGCACGCGGACGATGTCAGACCTGTGGAATTCCACTTTCTACCGCGCATCTTGCTGCAGAACTCTATCCTGGAATGCTACTGCCCGGGCTTCTGTATCTGGGTTACAGCTGGCCTGTCGCTTTTTTCTCCACGCTCTTCTGCGGACATTTGATCATAAGCATCGTAACAGACGCGCGCCATTTCATGCTTGATCACGAAAACACGGCCTTTCTCTATTTGTGGGCTGGAATTCTTACGTATTTGCGCTGGGAGCAA
>JAIOPQ010000005.1 GCA_021413825.1 Spirochaetia bacterium
CCGGAAGGGGTTCCAATGGTTTCTGCGGCCAAGGGGATAGACCGCGAATCCCTTCGCCTTGTTTCAGAGATTTTTGAAGAGGAGCTGCCTGGAAAATATCACAAATACCTGAGCTACCTTTCCGGTCCCAGTTTTGCAAAAGAGATTCTGAAAAAAGTTCACACCGTCGTGAGCATAGCGTCTCGAAACGAAGAGGTAGCAAAGCAGGTGCAGCAGATGTTTGCGCATACGTGGTTTCGGACGTACTGGACGCCGGATGTTACTGGAGTTGAGGTTGGTGGCGCACTAAAAAACGTAATTGCGATTGCCGCAGGTGTTTCCGATGGGCTAGGGCTGGGTCACAATACGCGAGCTGCCCTAATCACGCGCGGGCTTGCAGAAATTACGCAACTTGGCATACGCAAGGGCGCTGACCCGTTGACCTTCCTTGGCCTTGCTGGCCTTGGGGATCTTGTGCTGACGTGCACCGGCGATCTATCCAGGAATCGTACCGTTGGATTCAAGCTGGGTCAGGGAATGAAACTAAAAGACGTTCTTGCGGAAATGAATCAGGTAGCTGAAGGCGTTGTGACCACTGAATCGACATACCTGCTTGCAAAGAAGCTCAATGTGGAAATGGCAATTACTGAGCAGGTTTACCAACTTCTTTATAAAGATAAGGATCCAAAGCAGGTTGTTCGTGACCTGATGACGCGCGATCTCAAGCGCGAATAACGTTACTGATCCCAGGCGGAAAAAAAATCACAAAGTTCTCCATGCGGATATTGATTGTCCGCAAAGGTAAACGTTCCGCTGGTTTGCATTTCCTGAGCTGCAGCACGTATCAGTCCAAAGCTGGCGCGGGCCAGACTCCCGCCGATGCTGATACGTCTCACTCCAAGTGCGCTTAGCTCTTTAGCATTGAGGCTACTGTGAGCCAGTCCCATCACAAAATTCATTGGCCCGTCAATTGCACGCACCAGATTTCCAATCGTTTCTGAATCACCCACGCCAGGCACAAACAGGCAATCAGCCCCGGCCTGCCTATACTGGTTGCAACGACGCACGGCTTCATCAAAGGCCATCGGATGTTTGGTTAAGAATGCATCTGTGCGCGCGGTTAGCGTAAACGAAATTCCTTGCGCGTCAGCCACCTTGCGAATTGCAGAAATCCTCTCAGCAGCCAGTCCTGGCTCAATCAAAGGCGAATCTACATTGCCACTCAAGTCCTCAATATTGCAACCTACGACTCCAATTTCAATGGCCATTCGCACGGTTTCAGCAACTACGTTAGGCGCTATACCGTAACCGCCCTCCAGATCAGCGCTGACAGGAACGTTCACCGATTGGACAATTTTACGCACTTCTGCCAGCATTGCATCGCGGCTGAGCTTCTGGTGATCGGGTAACCCAGCGGCGAATGCAATTCCAGCACTTGTCGTTGCTATTGCTTTGAATCCCTGGCCGACGAGCATCCTTGCACTTCCTGCATCCCAGGCGTTGGGCATAATAAAAGTACCCGTGTTGTGTAAGGTGCGAAACATTAGGCCGCGTTCGGCTTGTGATATCATAGTAACTCCGAGCAAAGAACGCTCATCTGAATGAGACTGCGGGACAATTATTCTTCTGGAGCCAGGCCGTATATTTCAGTGGGTTCATGCCTGCCGCGTAGAACGATCTTGCCAATCTTTGTAGTCTTGAAAGTATCTTTTACGAGCGCGTGAGTTGGACCATCCATTAGTATATCTGTCTTAAGTTTCTTGGTCAGATCCTGGATACGACTGGCAGAGTTTACTGCATCACCAAGAATAGAATATTCCATTCTGCGAAACGATCCAATGTTTCCTGCAAATACATGGCCGGTTGCAATTCCAATTCCGAATCCAAGCGGTTCACCCAGTTCTGATTTCAAGAATTCATTGTATGTATCAATCCACGATCGAATTGCAAGAGCTGTTTTCACGCTGCGAATCGCATCCTCCTGCGAAGGAACCGGACAACCAAAAGTAACGAGCATTCCATCGCCGGTGAATTTGTTTACGCTTCCGTGATTTGCGAATACCAGATCCATGATATCTGTGAAAGTCTGGCTCAAAAACTTTGCAAGTGCATCAGGACTCATGCGTTCTGCGATGCTCGTAGAATTGCGTATATCAAAGAAAAACATGGAAGCTGGTAGTCTTGCGCCACCTAACTCTGGTGAGATTCGTTCGCTTAGAACCTGCTCTACAAAATCTTCGGAGAAATATTTGGAAAGAATAGTGCGTTCGCGTGCCATCCTGTCCAAAGCATGCCTTAGTTCGCCTCGCGCATTCTTCAGCTTCATAATATTCTGAATGCGAATGCCCAGCTCGTTTACTCTTAACGGCTTAGCGACTATATCTTCTGCGCCTGCAGATAATCCTTCCACTGCAAGTGTCTCGGTTAGATCCGAAGCCATTAGAACTGGTGTGGTTTCAATCGAAACGCGCTTTATATCACGAATTAGATCAATGCCGCTGTTGCCATTTAGCGAAACGTCGATTACGCATACATCGGGCTGTGAAGAACGAACGAGGCTTACCGCGTTCTCTGCAGTATGCGCCAGAAGAACTTCATATCGCAGTAGCTCAAGCAGCCTACCGGCGTCAGTAATTTGTTCTGGATTGCCATCAACCAGGATAACTTTGGCCTGAATCATGTCCGGCGCAGACTGAATTTCACACAAGCTCCGGTCAGCAAAAAAATATCCTTCCCCCGGATAAGCAAATGCGAAAGGTGTGATTTCTATGCAGCTTCAAATAGACGAGAATAGAATTCCACCCTTGCCAGTAGTTGCTACGCGCATCATGCAGTTTGACCCCGCCGGGCCCAATGCCTCAAGTTCTAGCATGGAGCGTATTATTTCACCAGATCAATCTATCAGCGCTGAGGTGCTGCGGATTGCAAACTCGGCCTATTACGGCCGGTCCGGTACTGTTAGAACAGTCAAGGATGCAATTACCCTGCTCGGGCTAAAGGCCGTTAAGAACCTTGTGATCCTGATCACTACGAGAACCGTTGCAAGCAAGATCAAAGGCGACTTATTGCGGAAGCATTGCATTGAGTTTCCCATCGTAACGGCACTGGTTTGCATCGACATGGCCAAGCTTGCGGGCCAACCGGAATTGAATGAAGAGGCATTCCTCTGCGGCCTGCTTCATCGCATCGGAATGACTATCATCGCCCTGGAAAAGAAAAGTGAGTACGCTGATTTGATTCTGCGGGCTATCAATGAAATGAAACCTCAAACGGAACTAGAGCAAAGTACCTATGGGACCACCCATCAAGAGGTGTGCGAGCTGGTTGTTAAGAAATGGAATCTTCCTGAAACCATTGCCGGGGCTATCCTGGGTCAGGGAATCGCCCTGGATCAAATAGCCAGTGCGTCACATCAGGTTCGAATTACGACACTATCGATCCACGCCGCACGTCAGTTACTACAGATTCCCACACTGCCTGAAGACGAACGTAGAAGCGCCGCCATTATTGCTCATTACAACATGAAACCCGATGTGTTGTCCCATTACACGCAGGACTATTTTGATATGCTGAAAGAAAATCCATTCTATCAGAATGGAGTGGCGCAAGGATAAAGAATTTAGTTCCCTTATCTTGCTCGTAACTCTTTTCTGGCTTGCGAGAGTACCGGAGGGAGCCCATGCAACTACAAATAGACGAGAATAGAATTCCCCCGCTTCCAACCGTAGCGGCGCGAATCATGCAATTTGATCCGGCTGGAAGCCACGCATCCAGTTCAAGCATGGAACTAATCGTTGGTGCAGATCAATCCATAAGCGCAGAAATTTTGCGCGTGGCAAATTCATCCTACTATGGGCGTTCCGGAAAAATTAAAACTCTGAAAGATGCTATCACACTCCTGGGGCTAAAGACTGCGAAGAATCTCGTAGTTCTTATCTTCACGCGAAGCATGGCTAGCAAAATTCGTGGGGACGTTCTGCGAGCAGGCAATGCTTGGAACTACCAACAGCGACATCAATGCACTTGTCGTTAAGAAATGGAATCTTCCTCCAACTATTGCCGAAACAATGCTTGGCTTAAATTTTGCTCCAGAGGCTGTAAGCGATGCAAGCCATCAAATGCGCATAACGGCACTCTCTGCATCTATTGCAAAAAAACTCATGGGGATTCCCGTCCTTCCCGGAGATGATGCATTGCAAACAGCAGTAATGCATCACTATGGAATGAAGCATGAGATGCTTTCGTTCTATACGGATTCATATTTTAGTCTTTTAAAAGAGAATCCATTTTACCAGAACGCAGTTGCGGTCCTTGGCTGATGGATCTTGAGTCGGAGACACCGTCATTTGCGCGAATCCTGATTGTTGAAGACGATGAGGTCCAACAGGATGTAATGAAGCAAATCCTGGTCATGTCAGGATTTACCGTGGATGTGGCTCTTTCAGGCGAGGCTGGTAAGGAGCTTATTGATAAGAATCCGCCGGATCTGGTGATTCTCGATCTGCATTTACCTGCTCCGGAAGGAGTTACGGGTTTGATGCTTCTTAAAGACATCAAAGAAAACCCGATGACTTCTGAAATTCCCGTAATCATGGTTTCCTCGGACGAATCCGAGGAGACTTACATTCTCTGTCTTTCGAGCGGCGCCAGTGAATTCCTGGTCAAGCCCCTGCGGATGGCTGAACTTTCCCTTAGAATTCAAAATGCACTGGAGCTCTCGCTCTACAAACGTCAGGTCAAGCTGGCCAATGAAAAACTGGAGAAGGAAAAGAAACGCTTGCTGCGTTATTTTTCAGAAGATCTGGTTAAGGCAATTCTCAATGAGGAGATTTCAGCTGAACTGGGCGGAAGCAGCATTGATGCTACCATTCTATTCATGGATATCCGCAATTCAACGTCAATTGCAGAAGTTCAGGGACCAAAGAAATTCGCAGAATTCATCAGCCTCATATTTACCGACGTGATGGATCTGATATTTGCAAATAAGGGTTCCGTGAATAAACTCATGGGAGATGGAATTCTGGCCACTTTTGGCGCTCCCGTTCCGGCTCCCAATGATGCAGTAAACGCTGTAAAGACAGCACTGCAAATTCGTGAGTATTTTGAAGTAATCAATGAAATGAAGACGCATGCAAAAGAGGCGGAAGCCGGCGTGGGTTTCGGGATTGGAATTGCTACGGGTAAAACGTTTGCCGGAAACATTGGATCGTTCAGGCGTATGGAATACGCTGTGATGGGTGATGCCGTAAACATGGCAGCCCGTCTGCAGGATCTTTCAAAAACTTTACAGTCCGATATTGTAATTGATGGCAATACGCGCGCCAAGCTGGACGATACATTCAAGCTCAAACAATCCGATATTCGTACCGTGCGCGGCAGACAGGGTGAGCTTGAGATCTATGTTCTGGATAAATAGGTCACGGCACAAGCAGCGAATTTGACGATATGCTCGTATCAAGCGAGAGAAAATCACGCAGTATCAACGATCGCATAGCTACAAACGTTCCGCTTGTAAGCTGCAATGAAACCAGGCACACTCGATTTGGGAATCCTGGACTAATTGCGCTCTGTCCGGCTTTGACTTCAACTTGATACGCAATACCGCTGTTTGTCGGAACGGCAAGCGGGCGTGAACAGTCCAGTCCCGCCAGCGGATCTGCATTCCTAACAGCCGAATCACTGGCACCTTGATACAACCTGTAGCCGCTAAACCCTAGTTCAACATTCTGCGCTGTCATTGTAATTACGTGGCCCGTGCCCTCGACGGCGATAGACGTTAGGATTGGCGGATTTACAATCTGTTTCTGTGACGAATAATTCGTGCAGAATGCGAGCAAGAGCAATGGAGCAATAGAAGTCAGGCGAATCATCGGAGTCGGAGCAATCCTACCAGGCACATGCAGAGACGCACGTATTTTTCAAACGATCCCTTGTAGGGCCTGGCGGGTTGAACAATTTTCCAGCCCCGTGATTTGCCCTCCGCTGCCAGTTTTTCTGAGGGATGAACCAGAACTGCGTTCTCGCACATTCGAAGCATTGGCAGATCTGCACTGGAATCTGAATACGCAATTGAGCCAGGAATTACGTCTGGAATAAAGCCTGAATGATTCTTTGAAACCACGCTGTAGTCGGCGTGAATTCGGGCAATCGTTGCTGCAGGGACCAGAGCTGGCATTTTCAAAAGCTTCTCAATCCCTCGATTGTTTCTTCCGTTAATGCGGGGTAAAAAAGGCATCTGCGCTTCTAGCACGACGTCTGTTGCAACAATCTCGTCAAAATCTCCGGCTCCAATGTGATTCACATAGAATGTTGGGCTGGCGCTGTTTAGAATTACATGAAATCCATTGGCCTTCAGCCTGCGCACATCGGCCATGATTTCCGGAAAGAGCAAGGGGATTGCAACTTTTTGCGCAAAATCCTTTGCAAGCTCTTCCACCCGTTCTTTTTTCATGCGCCAGAGTACTGAGAGAAATGCTCGCTTCAATCCTTCGCGGCCGATGATTCCAAATATGTAGAGCACACATGCGGGGATGAATGCAAAGATATAATGAAACCTCCAGGGTTCTCGAGAAAGAACGTATCCAGCAAACGGAATGAGTGAATCGTATGGAATAATCGTGTAGTCCATGTCAAAAAGTGCAATTTTCTTGCTCATGCTTGCATGGCCTTCCATGTATCCTGAATGCTCGCCTTGAGCGAATAACGTTGTTCCCATCCCAGAGATTTCAATTTTGCGCTGGAACCATACCGAATGGATTTTGCATCCGGCCTCAATAAACCTGGATCCACGGCAGGGGTAATTTTAGCTCCAGTTACCTCAATTGCAAGATCCAGGATCTTCCGAATTGGAACCGGTTCTCCGGAACAAATATTATAAACGTGACCGCTCTCCCCGCGTTCCGCCAGGATCTGATAAGCCTTTGCAACATCTCTGACGTCGGCAAAATCACGCTCCGCTTCCAGGTCACCTACACTGATGGAGTTTGCATTCTTGGACTGCGCTTCTGAAATGCGTTTGAGAAAAGAAGGTAGAACAAAATCCTCGCGCTGACCTGGACCTATATGATTAAATGGCCTGGCGATTACGATTCGCATTCCTTTTTCACAGAAATAGGGAATGAATTGTTCTGCAGCACGCTTGCTCTCTGCGTAAGGATTGCCTGGCGCGGCCGGTTGTGATTCAAGGATTGGCATGCTACCCTTTACGCCATATACCTCGCCGGAACTTGCAAATACAATCGTGCCTTTGAATCCATTGTCCCTTGCAGCCTGGAAAAGTCGAACGGGGACAACCGTATTGTTTTCGATTACCGCCGCCGGATTGATCCAGCCTTCTGGAACGAATGCAGTTCCTGCCAGGTGAAACACTGCATCGAAACTATTCTCAGCAAATATCTTCCCGAGAGCATCGCAGTCGTCCATTGTTGAATCGATCGATTCGACAGACTTGCCCAGATCCGAATATATCACGGAGAGCCAGCGCGGCTTAACTTGCCCACTTCCCGGTCGATCTAGACCGGAGACACGATAGCCTTCATTTAGCAGGTGGCGGGCCAGGTGCGTGCCAACAAAGCCGCGACTGCCGGTTATGAGAGCATGCTTCATCGCAGTGCCTTCTTGTATTCGCTGATGCATCTCTCTCTTGCCATCGTATGATCTACAATGGGCTCCATAATCTCTTTACCGTACTCAGGAATCCATTGTTTTATATAGGCCAGGTCAGGGTCGAACTTTTTTGCCTGGAGCGCTGGATTGAAAATTCTGAAATATGGCGCCGCATCGCAGCCTGAACCGGCCGCCCACTGCCAGTTGCCAACATTTGCAGAAAGGTCATAATCGAGCAATTTCTGCGCGAAATATCGTTCGCCCCGGCGCCAATCAATGAGTAGATGCTTGCAGAGAAAGCTAGCCGTGACCATCCGAACGCGGTTGTGCATAAATCCAGTTTGATTTAATTCGCGCATGCCGGCATCTACAAGTGGATATCCTGTCTTTCCAGCGCACCAGGCTGCAAAACCTTCTGGATCGTCGCGCCAGGAAATCTTGTCGTAGGCTGGCTTGAAGGCCTTGCTGCAAGAATAAGGAAAATGAAATAATATGGTCATGAAAAAATCGCGCCATGCGATTTCAGAAATAAACACCTCGCTTTGTTCAAGCGCCAGGCGAACCAGGCTTCGAACACTGATTGTACCAAATCGCAAATGCACTCCCAGACGAGTGGTTCCCCGGATTGCCGGAAAGTCTCTCGTTTCCGCATAACGTTTAATCAGATTCAGGTTGACTTCCGGTTCAGGAATTGGTATTCCAGCCGGAGAAAATCCTAGATCAGAGAGTGTGGGCAAGGTTTCGGTCCTGGACTTGAGTAGATTGCGCAGCAGTGTTTCCGATTTATAAGACTGAATCGAAAATTCATCGAGGTGGGCGCGCCATTGTTTGAAATACGGGGTGAACACTGTGTAAGGTTGACCGGAGGCCTTTGCGATTTCACTCTTTTCAAAGATGCATTGATCTTTGAATGAATGAACTGCAATTCCCTTGCTCTGGAGAAACTCACTGATTGCCTGGTCGCGTTTTCGCGGGTATGGCTCAGTATCGTGATTGAAGTAGACTGATTTTACATTGTAGTTTCTTGTAATGACCTCCCAGGCATCGGCTGGCTTGTCTTTAAGTATGACCAGTGAACTATCGTGTTGATTAAGATGTTTCTGTATAACGTTAAGCGAATTTAGAATGAACTCTACGCGCGCATCTGCTTTTTCCGTGAGCCTGCTTAGAATGTCAGTGTCAAAAATAAAAATACAGAGTACGGGATGTTGCCCTCTTAATGCATGAAACAGCGCCGTGTTGTCTTTTAAGCGCAGATCTCGCCTGAACCAGAAGATAGAGAGTGGAGCCTTTGGGGATGGGGCCATGGATCGATGCGCCGGCAACAAGCTCTGACGTCAATTCTTGAGCAAAGACGATAACGCAGACTGCAACTGTGGAAACTGAAATGTAAAACCTGTGGAAGAAATCCTATCCGAAGCAACGCGTGTGCTATCCAGAACCATGTCAGACATCTGTCCCAGGATCAATTTAAGAACGAATCCAGGAACTCTTGGAAGGAAGAAGGGTTTTCCCAGCGTCGCGGCAATGGCTTGCAATAGCTCGGCATTTGTTACCGGCAATGGAGCGACAGCGTTGTATACGCCGCTCAAGTCCCCGCTTAAAATAGCAGACTTGTCCAGGGTTCTGTCAATTGCAATCGCGAACAAGCGCACCAGATCATCTATGTGAATCCAGGAAACAAACTGTTCGCCCGATCCGAGCGCTGATCCCATTCCCATTCTAACTGGAGCTGCCATCTGAGGTAAGGCACCTCCCTGGCTCGCCAGAACTACTCCAATGCGCAGTACGACGTTGCGCGAAGCAACGTCCGTTAGCCGTCCAAGAGATGCTTCCCAGGCAACCGTCGTTTCAGCGAGAAACCCGCTTCCGCTTCCGTCCGATTCAGAAAGCCAGTTTTGGCCACGATCGCCGTAGTAACCAATTGCGGAGGCAGAAACGACTACAGGGCGCAGGTTAGCCGCCTTAATTTGCTCTGCAAGAAATTCGGCAGCCTGACGTCTACTCTGGTTGATCTGCGCTTTTTTTTCTTCCGTCCAGCGGCCGGCAACCGATTCGCCAGCAAGGTGTACAACCGCATGGACTCCATCCAGAGCTCCTGGACTCATGCGATGCTGTCCTGGGTCCCATTGAACTGCGGCATCGGGCCTGCGACTGAGGATTCGCACCTCCACGCCCTTGCGTTCGAGGAGGGCTGTCAGATGACGACCGATCAGGCCTGTTCCACCTGTGATTGCGACTATCATATCCCAGCGAGCTTCGGAGCCTGAATTCGCAAAGCCTTTTATCAAAATCAATTGCAATGTCCAGGGATGTATACAGTTTTCGGCATGCCTTACTCACTTTCCAAACACGGTCGCTCAATGCTTGAAACGTACAAGAAATCCGGGAAGGAGAAGTCGCTCATACTCCCAACATTCAGGCCCATTCTGGAAAGGCCCATCAACATACTTACGTTCCTTCTTCTTGCGGGCGCGCCTGCACTATTTCACTTTTACGGGCTCTGGTATGCTGTTGCTACGGTACTTGTCGCAATCGCTCTATTTGGTGTGCGTGAGCTATTTATCCAGGATGATCATGCCATTGTGCGCATCTACGGCCCCTTTGGGCGGTTACGGTTTGTATTCGAGAATCTCTTTAGAGACAAATACTTGCAATACTTTAGCGAATCGAATACTGATGGACGGCCAATTCCGCGAATCGTGCGCGATTATATCTACCAGAAAGCCCATCATGTAAAGGCAATGTCGAGCTTTGGAACTGAGCTGGATATTTTTGACAGCGAACTGTCAACGGGCTGCAGAATTCTTCATAGAAATTTTCCCGCACAGGTTAAAAGAGTAACCTACGACTGTGCCGTGGGAGAGGGAAGACCGGGAGTTAGACCCTTCATAGTGAAGAATGCGATTAACGTCTCTGCCATGAGCTATGGGGCAATCAACAATCGCGCCGCAGAAGCGTTGAGTCTGGGCGCGCTCGATGTAGCATACGTGAACACGGGAGAGGGCGGGTATGGCCCGCACGGAGCCGCTGGAAACGATGTGGTGTTTCAGATTGGGACAGGCAAATTTGGAGTTGGCGACGAAATCACAATGCCAGATGGAAATACTGCCAGGGTATTGAATAGAGACGTTCTCAAGGAATTGGTTCAAAAGCATCCCAATATTCGGATGATTCAGCTAAAAATTTCTCAGGGTGCAAAGCCGGGAATAGGTGGCCATCTGCCTGCTGAAAAAGTGACGCCAGAAATCGCAGACGTCAGGCGAGTAACTCCATTTAAGACTGTGATTAGCCCACCCCAGCACACAGAACTTCTGGCAGGCTCTCCCAGGGAAGGGGTTCAAAAACTAATGGAATTCCTGGAAGAAATCCGGAGGATAACGGAGCTTCCAGTAGGCATCAAGATTTGCGTGGGTAGATTGGATGAGCTGGATTTGCTCGCCCTTGCGATGAAAGAGACGGGCAAAGGCCCGGATGCAATTCAAGTGGATGGAGCGGATGGTGGAACAGGGGCTGCACCCAATCTATTTGTAAACTATGTTGGCTACGGCAGCTGCATTGAAACGCTACAGTATTTTCATCGCAGGTTAATCGAGCAGGGCATTCGCGATCGGGTTAAGCTTAGTGCGTCAGGAAGGATTTTTACGCCTGCCCACGCAGCACATGCGTTTGCTGCCGGTGCAGATATTTGCGAAACTGCCCGCGGTGCAATGCTTTCATTGGGTTGCATTCAGGCCATTAAATGTCACACAAACGATTGTCCAACCGGAATTACTACTAATAGCCCCTGGCGCATGCATGGACTTCACATCCCAGAAAAATCCACGCGTGTTCATCATTTCTTGAAAGGCTTTCATGAAGATATGCTGGAGCTTACACGAGTAATTGGGAAGAGTGACCCCCGAGACATTGAATTGGACGACATTAGAGTTCTCTCGCGCGCGGGCGTTTTCTCTTCGTTCTTTAGCGATGAGAAATTGAAGTGAATCCAATTTGAGAAATCCAGTCATACACTGGACATTGCGCATTGTGGGTTGGGTCGGAATTAATTCCGTCCTTGGGACCATGAATGCTCTTTTGATTTCATTTTATTCAGCAGAGCCGTTCATTCGTGTCTTCATCACAGCGCAGCTCACAACGCACGTACTGTGCTTGCTGGTCGAAGCTTCCATGTTTACCATCGGCCTGTATTTGTACAGATTGGGTGAGCGCAGGCGGCAGTCTGCGTTGTTCTTCGGGATTGCACTGGTGTTTACAGCTTTTGCTGCTGTTGCAGGCGTGTTTCTGGGCGGGCTAATCCACGTGGAATTGCTTGGATTTCATCCGTATCAGAACAATCGTTTTTACAGTGTAATATTTGGATCTATAATTCTCGCAATTGCACTTACCAGCCTTGAACGATTCTTCAGGCACCTGAGTGAAACGCGATATAAAGCGGAGCAGGCTTTGCAGGAAGCGCGATTACAAGTCTTACAGGAACGCATGCGTCCCCATTTTCTTTTTAACGCGCTGAATACCATTCATTCTCTGCTGCAAAGTTCGCCAGCTGATGCGGACAATGCGCTACTGAAGCTCGCAGACAGTTATCGCTTTCTCCTTGGAGACCTGAAGATTCCGCCTCTTTCATTGCAGCCGCTGATTGAGAATGCATTCCGGCATGGGATTCAGAATGTTCCCGGGGATGCCGTGGTTAGTATAACGGCCGTGCGCAGCCAGGACACTCTGGAAATCATGGTCCATGATTCCGGTCCAGGGGGAGCATTTGAATCGAATGAATCGCGCACACTCTCTAACATCAGGGAACGGCTACGTTTTTATTTTGACCGGGTGCATGTTGACCTAGAAAATCACCCAGGCGGCGGAGCCATAGCCACCTTGAGATTTAAATTGGAGGCTTAGTGTGCGCCTAACGTGTTATGTCATCGAGGATGAACCACCCGCACGCGAGCTTTTGTTCCGTTTGATCGAACGGCGCAAGGACCTTGCGTTGCTTGGTTGGGCTGGAGATGCAAACGCAGCATTGAATTATCTCAAAATCAGCCCTGCTGACCTTATCTTCCTGGATGTCCATTTGCCGGGTATGTCTGGATTTGAATTCCTTGAAGCACTTGGTCCGTGTCCACCTGTGGTATTTACAACAGCCGGAACCGGGCACGCAGTGCCTGCATTCACATATGGCGCCGTTGACTTCCTGCTAAAACCATTTACCGAAGAGCGCTTTGACATTGCAGTGAATCGAGTGATTCAATCGGCAGCCAAAGCGGGCGCAACCAATCCCGGGCTTGCCATCAGAGAAGATGAAAACCATTATTTGATTCCATATAGTGATATTATCTATTTATCTTCCCGTGGCAAAGCCAGTGCCATCCATACTACGGACCGCGATTTTGAAACACAGAAGCTCTTAAAGGATTTAGAAAGCCGCATGCCGGAAGGTTTCATGCGCATCCACAAGCAGTTTATCGTGAACCTGGCATTTGTTTCCCATATAAGATATCGCATGGGTGGAGGTTATACGGCATTTCTCCGTGACTCGGATGAAACGTCCCTGCCTGTGGGACGGCAATTCGCCCCGGCACTGAAGACTATATTTGCGTGACCTACTTGCTTCTTGCCTCTGCGCTGCCTGCATTAATTAGCAACTTTGAGGAATCAACGGCTTCAAACTGACTGCCGTTCACTCGGCCAAGCTCACGCAGAATGTCGTTGTTCCATTTCTCATTTGGTGCGCCGGACATGAACCAATCAGATCCGTTGTCTGCCAGTATCATTCCGTATTGCTTTAGTGCGTCGAGAATTACGCGCGTTTGGGGTGAAAATTGTCCCGTCGCGAAATTGGATTTCAAACGAAAGCGCATACCCATGGGAGGAATGTTCTTGTCTTTCTTAGAAGACGCGAAGTGAGTCGCGGGCCATACAAAAGCCTTCTGTGTATTGCGTGCTGTGAAACGAATCGCATGAGTAATCTTTCCTGCAGCAACTTCCTCGTAGCGCACAAGTCCTGGGAAGATTGGAAGGCCGGCTGCATCGGCAGATGTCCAGCCGGAAGGTCTGAGCTTGTTGGATTTTAGGTCAAATATTGCTCCCGAGCCAGCGCTCCAGATACCGTTAGCCGCTTTCCTGGCAGCATACAGTTCGTACAGCTTGCAGTCTTTCTCGTCAATAACCAGAACATGGCGATCTCCGTCACTTGCCTCTCCGCCTTCAATGGGAGGTTTTAGTGGGAGCGGATATGGACCGGCATCGCTTTCATCTGCGTATTGGAAAGAAACCCGGACGCCCTTGCCGGTTTGCAAAGTGAATGGAATTCCAATGGGTCCGCCTTCCCAGAGCCCCGAACCAAAGTCTGCCTTGAGTTTCTTCTGAGCGCCTATGCTTTGAATGTAAGCATTTGAAAGAGCGTGGACTGGCAGGGAGTCAACTCTGGTATTCCAGATGTTGTTAGATGGAAAAACGTCACATTTGCCAATTCGCGGCTGTCCTGCAAGCGGGCTGATAAGGACAAAAAGCAGGACAAAATTCTGGAATGAGGATCGCATACACAATGGGACGATCGGCCGCCGTCGCGGGAATGATTTTTTTCAGATTTCTGTCACAGACAGGAAGCGTCATTCGTCGTTCTCAATGAAGGTTGTTTCATGGAGAAAAAAATGAACAAGAATATTGCCTGGGGCATTCTCTTCGGGTTTTCAGGCGCCGGTTTGATTGGTAATGCGCTGTTTATGTTACTTGCGCCGGCCACCTGGTATCGCGAGTTGCCCGCTGCCGTGCCTGATTTTGGACCTTATAACGAACATTTTGTGCGAGATATAGCGTGCGCTGGTTTCGTTTTTGGATGTGTTTCGCTGGCTGCAATTCGTTGGCATGCATTTCGTTTTCAGGCCACCATCTTGCTTGCTGCTTTCTATGGAACCCATAGTGTGCTGCACATTTTCGATACAGCACGCGGGTTCGTCAGTGCAGAACACTGGTTGATTGATCTGCCGCTCGTGCACGTACCGGCTCTGCTTTTTCTGGGACTGGCGATGGTTGCAAGTCGCAGTGAGCGACGAACATGAAATCGTTTCTGCTGATAGCTGCTGCCAGTATCGCAGGTCTTTACCTGGCGTTTGTTCCGCTCCTGAGATCTGTATTTCCGGAGCATCGCAGTATCTGCCCCTGTCATAATTCTATTAACGTCATTAAGTTGCGATTTGAACGACTCGCTTCGCTCGCACTGGGAGATTAACATGGATTCTCAAATTCTAATTCTGGGAGCCACAGGACTTTTGGGAAAATATGTGACGAAAGTTCTAAAAGCAAAACACCCAATTCTGGCAGGTCGAACAAAGCCGGCTAACGTGAAACAGGAATTCTGGAGAGATGTGGATCTTTTAACCTGCACCGGGCTTGAGGTTGCCTTGACTGGCGTAGATACTGTTGTGCATCTCGCATCAGCCACACGCGGATTTGATTCTCGCGTGGACGTGGACGGAACTGCAGAACTACTCCGAGTAGCCCGCGCAAAGAACATCAAACATCTACTATACGTCTCCATTGTTGGAATTGATAGAATTCCGATTAAGTACTATAAGATCAAACTGGAAACCGAAAAGTTGATCAAGGATGCAGGCCTTCCGTATACGATTCTTCGCGCAACTCAGTTTCATGAGTTTGTGGATCTGATTCTTGAAAAGGCCATGGGACTTCCTCTGGGATTTGGCCTGAAGCGCGCCAGGATTCAGCCCGTTGAAACGGCGGCAGTTGCTCGTGAGATTGGAACCCTTCTGGATCGTGGTCCAGGGAATGATACCATCGAACTGGGCGGCCCCGAAGTATTCACATTTTCTGATCTCGCACGCACCTGGCTTGCGGCGCAGAAGCAGAGCAAGTTGATTGTGCCCATACCAGAACTTTTTTTTGGAAAGGCCGGCAGACCTTTGACTGCAGGTGCCCTGACCACCAATCGTGCCTCCAGGGATTCGATTGGCTGGAACGCCTGGCTGCAGGCTAAGTACGGTTAATGGGACTTGTGTAAAGCGCGTGTGATGGGGCCGCTCCGGATAAAGTATGTGCGATGGTCGCAAGTCAAAGAAGGGTAACTAAATCCCAAGCTCTTTGAGCCTATTGTAGAAGGTCGCACGTTTCAAGCCCAACGCTTTAGCTGCGTCCACTTTGTTTCCGTTGGTTTTGGCGAGTGCTGCAAGTATAATCTGGCGAGCCTGCTCGTTTAGAATATCTTCCAGCGGCCTTCCATCCCAGCCTTCTTGCCTCGCTTGCGTTGCGCGAATCGGAGTAGTTTCTTCACCAAGTCTGGATTTTCTAAAATCCAATACATGAACTGGCAGATCGTCTCGCCTGATTATTTCCGTTCTGGAATTGACAATTGCCTGGATCACGGCGTTTTCAAGCTCGCGCACATTTCCCGGCCAGTTGAAATGCGATAAAGCCTCCATGGCGCGATCATCGCAGCGTCGCATTGTATAGCCCATTTCTGTGCTGTATTTCTCCACGAAGTAATTCACAAGCGCAGGAATGTCTGTGCGACGTTCGCGTAAAGGCGGAACTCGCAGTTGAAATACGTTAATGCGATAGTAGAGATCCTGCCTGAATAATCCCTTAGCCTGCATGGCTTCCAGATCGCGGTTGGTTGCAAATATGAACTGGCAGTCGGCCTTTAGCTCCTTTGTTCCCCCAACTCGCTGATACTTTTTCTCCTGGATCAGTCGCAGCAACTTAGGCTGCATCTCAAGCGGCATCTCACCGATTTCATCAAAGAAGATTGTTCCGCCCGTGGCCTGTTCGATTCGTCCGGGGCGATCTGTTTTGGCGTCAGTGAACGATCCCTTGATATGTCCAAAAATCTCACTTTCCCAGAGGTTAGCCGGAATTGCAGCACAGTTGACTGCAACAAACGGACTTCCAGCGGGGCTTGAGGTTTCGTGAATCAGGTTTGCCACCATGTCCTTACCGGTTCCAGTTTCTCCTGTAACCAGCATGGGTTGTTTTTTTCCGGCAAGCTTTCTAGTTTGTTCCACGAGTTCAGTCATGGATTTGCTGAGGTATACAAGCGACTTGCTGCCCAGTCTATGTTCGCGTGCGTTGTGGATTCCCACAATGTATTCCGATAATTGCTGAACGCTGTCTTCTGCCTTGCCTTTGAGTAGAGACAGCTCATCGTAGAGCATTGCATTTCTGATCGAAAGTGCTGCAGAGAGTCTAAACGCCTCAAGCAGGTTCAAATTCGATTCGGTCAGATTTTCTTTGATTGTTTTTCCCGCCACCATGTAGCCGAACAGTTCGTTTCTAAACGAGAGAGGAATGAGCAGATAGAAATTGTCCTGTGAGAGTTCGCCAAGGAATGTTCTAATTGTGCGAGCGTTCTCATGATAGCTATGGGTTACTCCCGATTGTTCAGAGAACGGAAGCCGCGATATATCGCGTAGGTTTGTGATTGCATTGAGTTCTGCAAAAAAATCTTCCGGAGGATTGAAGCGCTTGATTACATGGAATGCGCGCGGAACAAACTCAGACACATAGTCAGGAATTTCACCAACGCTGCTGGAAACGTATCTGTCAAATCGATCGATTACCGTGATGAATCCCTTGTCGAACCCCAGAATTCTGTGAAGAGTTGCCAGGATTTTGTCAATCAGCGAATCAAGAGTACGCCCGGGCTCCTCGATTGCCATAGCCAGAAAATCTTTCTTGAGATCCTCCATTTGTTGTAAATGAAAGATGAGTTCTTCTTCCGCTTCCCTTGTCATCCGTTCCTGCTCAAGGACTCGTTGCTGGGCCGTGAATTTTTCCTGACGAATCGTATTGAATCGATCACTGAGTGCAAGTGCAAGCAGAATAGCCTCAATAGCAAGACCACCCTGTGCGCTGTAGTCGGTAAACGGCGTGCTTGGCAACCATCCCCAACTCTTCATGTTGAAGATAAGGGCGCCTACTAAAACAAAGCTCCAGGCTGTCAGGTAGTAACGTGTAGGCCTGAATCCATCCTGCAAAGTATATGCACCCGCAGCAATGACCGTGCAAACTCCAATTAGACCCACAAGAATCAAAATCGTAATTGCTACGCGGTATGGAATAAAAAACGACAGGAGAGCAATAGCAATGGCCGTTATCATAAGAACTGACGTTATGCGATGTATCTCAGGTGTGCGCATCGCAGTGTTTAGAAATTGTCGGCAGAATAGCAGCGCCCAGAAGATTCCAAGCGATGCAAAAAATGGGATCGAACCTAGATTCCACCAGCCAGACATGGGTAGATACTTACGCGCCAGACCGTTCACAGCGAATTGCAGCATTCCATGAATACAAAAGAGTGCCAGTGAATAGTAGAGGTAGGTTCGTTCACGGAGCGCAACGTACAGTGACAGGTTGTACAGAATCATTACGATGATCAGGCCGTAGTAAAGACCAAGCGCAAACTGTGTATTCTGGTCTTCACGGGCAAAAGCGTCTGGTCTAAAGAGGGTCAGTGGAAGTGAAATGGACCCGTTGCTCTTTACCTGCAAGTATACGTCGATGCTACTCTGCGGCCGGACAGCGAGCGGGAAAATATAGACGCGATGTTTAATGCTCTTGCTTTCTATAATCGACGGCCTTGCAGACTCTCCCTCTCGCACAAAGAAAACCCGGGCATCGTCCAGGAGTGGATTGGCAAGTTCAAGGAGCATCTCCTTGTGAAGCGTAAGCGGATTGTGAACACGAAATCGAACCCAGTAGGTAGCCGAGCTGTATCCAAAATTGGGGATCCTATCCCAACCATAGCTGTAAAAGCGCGAGCCACCGGCGGCCACAACATCCTCGACAGTGAGCGCGCTACGCTCATCCTTCAGAATCTCAAGGAAGCTACCAAGGCGGAAGGTTCCCCGACCCGCTTCCAGAATCACAGGTTCTGCAGCCTCAAGCGCCGAAGGCAGGGAAAGCGCGAATACGATCGCAGGAATGAGTCGCAACGTAACCAGCCACGCACGATGGAACTGTGTTTTGCTTGTCAGAATCTGAGATTTAGTGTCCAAGTTTTTAGATATTCCAGAATTTTATACATCCAGGTTTCTGGATTTCCAGTCTTTTTTGTACCTTTTCTCAGGTATGTCATCCCAAAAAACCCGATTGCACAGAAAAAAGGGGAAACAGGTAGATTTTATAAGGCACGGGTTTCTTCCTTAGTAGCAGCCATTTTCGGGCAGTTCAACGATTCCACGATTCTGGAATCCGCATCATTCCCATTGAAACCCGCTTCATTCCGGTCTTTGCAGGCGCTGGGAGACCAGGACCTGGCACGGGGGTTGCAATAGGGAGGCATCGGAAGGGCCGCCGGGCCACTGCTGATCAGGGGGATCTGAGAAGATGAGATCATTGATCAAACTTGCAGCTATTGCAATTACCTTATCTTCAACAGCAGTGTTTGCCGGGGGCGGCGGTTCTTCATCGAAGCCTTTACAGGGTAGTTATCCAGTAGTTCTAGCACATGGATTATTCGGTTGGGGGAGCTCAAATGGAGCGCCGATTTCCATTCTTGACTATTGGGGGGGAATGGACGATTACCTGCGCTCGCAGGGGGCAGCTGTTTTGGTACCAACAGTGACTGCAACGCAGTCCAGTTCGGTACGGGGGAATCAGTTGAAGAGCGCAGTCCTGTATTGGATGGCAGCTAACGGTTACTCAAAAGTCAATGTGTTCGGCCATTCCCAGGGGGGACTGGATGGCCGTTACATGATTTCCAATCTTGCTATGGGTAGCAAGGTTGCAGTCTACACGTCGATCAGCACGCCGCACACAGGCAGCCCGATCGCAGATTTAGTTAAAACAGTGATTCCAGATTGGCTCAAGCCGTTCGTAGGCTCAGCGCTGGGCGCACTGGTTAAACTTGTCTGGGGTGGATCGCAACAGGATGCATTGGCAGCATTGCAGGCACTTACTACAGGTGGCATGGCTTCGTTTAATTCAACGAATCCAAACGTGTCTGGAGTTAAATACTTCTCATATGGTTCGCATATGACTCTACCGGATCCAATTCAGCATCCACTGATGTTCATTCTACAGCCAATCTGTGCTGCAGGTGGTTTGTTTAACGGTCAGGGAGCACAGAACGATGGACTGGTTCCATCTTCTTCACAAAAATGGGGCACCTGGAAAGGTGAGCCTTCATATGGCATTTTCATCACTGGAATTGATCACCTTCAAATCGTGAACGGTATCTATTCCGGACAGACATGGTTCGATGTTCAGGGCTTTTTCCTGAACATGACAACAAACGCAAAAAATAGTCAGTGATTCATTTCGGCCGGCGCTCGCCCGGCTGACTGCGCAAGCAGGGGGGAAGCGAGTGGGGGAATTGAGGCGGGCTACGGTCCGCCTTTATTTTTTCCTTTTCAACGCAGCGGCCCGTTGTCAGAAGCTGTATGGACAAGAAATGGATCTTCGGCGGAATCGCAGCACTCGTAATCATTATAGTTACAGTTTTATTTCTGAGCTCATCGCGCTCGAAGAACGGTCAATCGTCGCTATTGCCGGATGCACAGTTTGAAAATTGGAGCATACTTGGCGGAAATAGCGCTGAGGGTTTCGATCTATTCGATGAGGAAGGCATGCTTTCCTACGATGAACTAATCGCGCAGGCAAAGAAGGGACGGATCAGCCTGGTATCCGAGCTGTGGCGCATGCGCAGGAATTGTCCCAAAGATATGGATTTTCATGCCTGCAATGAAAAGCTGCGCGCCTTCATAGGCAAAAAGTTTCCGTATCCGGACAATGAGAAGCTAATCGCGCTATTTGATAAATATATCCGTTACGAACAGACCATGATGGAGACTAAATTCGGAGATAATCTAACCAATCAACAACGTTATGCAGCCATCAAACAGAAACGCCGCGAGTTGTTTGGTGAAGAGGATGCACAACTTGTATTTGGTCTGGAAGAATCCAAGGCTGGCTTTGCATTTGCGCTCCAGGATTTTGCAAAATCCACCGCAGGGCAGTCCGGGGATGCGCGAATTGCAAGCTACGAAGCCATGCGAAGAAAGAACTTTGGCAATTATTATGATGCAGTAGTCGCGGCTGAGCCAGCGTACAACAAGTTTGAAACCGAAGTAATGCTCAGGGACGCGGATTTAAGTAAAGCGTCAGACGAGCAGAAGAGTGCCATGACACAGGCAATGCGCGAGAAATATTTTGGCCCGGAAGGTGCAAAACGCATGGCCGACCTGGATAAACAGCTGGGCCAGGAGCGCGAAAAGGAAACCCAACTCCAGGCCGCAGAAAAGAAATTCCTTGCAGACAATGCCTCCATGAGTGAAGCCGATAAGACGGCAAAGCTCCTGGAACTTCGCAAGAAATACCTGGGAGATGATGAAGCAGAAGCATACACAAGACGCATGGAATATGAAAAATACATGCAATCGCAGAATAAGTAACTCTGCGGCCCACGATTGAGTTGTTTCCTGAAAGCCACAGCGCTGAAATCGCGGGCTTGCCCGTAACCTGGTGATTTTTTCAATGCAACCAGGGAAGAAGAAAATACTTAAGCAGGAAACGATTCGTCGCCTTGCCTATTGTCTGGGCCTTGGGCTGGGTGTGCTCCTGGGTCTTGAGCCTTTTAAAAGTATCCTGGGCGGAACGTTAGCCGCCATTTCTCTGATATTGCTAAGCGAGGAACTGCTCGACGAGACCCCAGCGTCGATCGCGGTCTGGTCCACGGTTGCAAGTCTTGCAGTTGGCTGGTTTGCATTTCAGTGGGTAGCCGTAGCACTCGTAAATATTACGCAGCTTTCCTGGCCAGTTGCAATCTTGATTGCCTCATTTCATGCGATTCTACTAAATCTTAAGATTCCGCTGTTCTTATTTTGCGCGCATGTCATGCGCAAGAAAGGGGTTCTGGATTCTGCCGGGTTTGGATACGCGCTGCTTGCACTCCTGGGGGATCTGGTCACATATCAGATTTTTCCATGGTTCTTTGGAAATTTGCAGGGAGGGAATATCCTGTTGATCCAGGCTGCACGCCTGGCTGGAGTCTATGGCATATCATTCCTGGTATTTATTCAGGCGGCTCTCATCCTCTTTTTACTGCGACGATTTGCGGCCAGGCTCAAGAAGCAACCGATCGCTGCCATTCCCAAAGGCATTCAAGCATTTACAATCGTGCTATTGTGTTTTTATGGATATGGTTTGTATCGCCTAACGGTGACTCCAGCAGAAGCAAAACGAGTTCATATCGCATACATCCAGCCTGCAACCCAACTGGCATTGAATAAGTTCAAAGATGATGATGCATTTGCGGCGCAGGCGTTAAATGAAGTGTTTAATCTTTCCCTGAAATCCCTGAGCGATGCAGACGGTGAGGCGGACCTCCTTGTTTTGCCAGAATCCAGCGTTCCATTTCTTGGGACTGACCCTTCCGAAGAGAACAAATCCAGGGGAGTATATTCAACTACATTTCACGCCGTAGTCGCCTTACTTTCGCGCAAGGCATCCGTGGATGTGCTCTACAATGAATTGAACTTTCGTGATGGTAAGCTCTACAACCAGGCCACAATCTTCGGCCGTGAGGGGCAGCGTCGTGGCTCATACGACAAACAGCACCTGGTTCCATTTGGCGAATATTTGCCCCTGGAAGATTTGATACCTATTCGCAGACTTTTTCCGGAGGCAAGCAGGTATGCACGCGGGGCTGTCCCCGGCCTTCTGGAATATAGAACACGCACGCACAAAACCAAACTTGCGCCGGTTACAACAGAAGATATGAATCGTTTGGGCAACGCAAATCTCATATTGAAAGACTGGCCTGTTGAACCTGCGTCTGAATCTGGATACTTTGTTCCACTCGTTTGCTATGAAGGAATGTTTCCAGAGCTCGTTAGGAGTTCTATGCGCCTTTCAGAGGAACCCGATTTTCTGGTAAATATTGCAAACGATTCCTGGTTTGGCGACTATCTTGAAAATTCACAGCATTCAGGCGCTGTACGGTTTCGTTCGATTGAAACTGGAAAATATGTAGTACGCATTACTCTGACAGGCGTTTCAACGGTGTTCACTCCCTGGGGCATGAACTTTATTCCTGAAAGCAAGCCAGGAGAAAAAGCCGTGGGCCATTTTGAACTACCGATTGGCCCGCCTGAAAAGACGCTGTACATGATCCTTGGAAACGCCCAGCACTATTTTCTTTTACTTATTGGATTTGCATTTCTTTTCTGGAAAAGAAAAAAGAATCAATCGCGTTAGGCGCCATTGATTCTTGTATTCTCTCTTGAGTTTGAACCGAATATTCAGTAGCACGAGCGGTTGATTCTTTCTCTGGGAGTAGACAGCCTAAAGAACTTGCGAGCATTCAATCTTGCCCAGCGATCGGTTTATGCTAATTCCTGGAGGGATTGTATGAAATTTGGAACTTTGATGATTTTACTGATGCTCGTGAGTTCTTGCGCAAAGAAGCAAGACGATTCAAATAAGACAGCTTGCGCGGCCGCGATAGCTGTATATTACGCCTGTTTGCCACCCGCATACGGACAGACTGCCTCCAATTGCACCGGCACGGCCCTTGCGGCTGCTGCAGTCTGTGGCGGAGGCGGTTCAACCAGCGGTGGCGGCGGTTACTAGTGCCTGGATGGTATCCAACAAGGCACCGAATGTTCTATCATACGAGCCGATGGTTCTACTGAGCGGCTAACCGGGCGTAAAACGATTGTGAAAATTGAAGTGAAACAGGTTAATAGATCAAGCTCCAATGGAGTGGGAGGAAGTATGCATTTTTCAATTCAGAATGCTCGGAGTAAGCGGATGGTGGTCTCAGCCCTTCTGCTTGTATCGCTTGCAGTCATTTTGCTGCCACTGTCTGCCGACGATGAGCGCGCACTGGTGCGCAGTCTGGTAGGCAGTGCCAACGTTACACGCGCTGGAAAAACAGAAGCACTGCGCGTGGGCAGCGTAATCAAAGACTCGGATCGAATTCAAACTGGGCGGCAGAGCCAGGTTGTGGTGCTCTACAAAGGTGTTGAGATCCGTTTGCGCGGAGAAACAGATGCAACGCTTGTTGCTCTTACTAATACCAGTCAGGCGGCATCGCTCAAGCTGGATAAGGGATTTGGCTGGTTTCGCGTCGATGATCCCACCAAACGGGGATTCAAGGTGCAGACCCCAACGTCTGTTGCTGCCGTAAGAGGAACGAAATTCGCCGTTGGATATGATGAGAATGGCTCAACTTCCTGCGTTTGCCAGGGTAAAGTGGCGACTAACGCTGCTGGAGCTGTCAATGAAACGTCAGTAACCGTAGGTGGGTCGCATGATTACGGAAAAAACGGCCAGTTTGCCGCGCATGACTACTCCAAATATTTCAAGAAGTTGAAGGTTGATCGGAGTTTTCAGCAAGAGATTATACGAGATGCCAAGTTGAATAATTGCAAATCCTGCCATCAGATGGTGAATATTGCAACGGATACAAGCCCGGAGCCTCAAAACTATTGACTCTGGCGAAGCATATGCCTCGATCGAGGCATATGAAGGTAGCGCTATTTCTTCTGTTCATGGCCTCGGGCTTGTTTGCTCAAACACAGAATGAGCCCACCGGACCGGCCGCACAGGCCAGCCCGGAAGCCGAAAAGCAGCAGCCAGCGAATGATGCCATCCCGGAAACGTGGATGGACGGATTTCGCTGGCGAGCGTTGCTGCGCTTCAGGCCAGAATATCGGGGCAATTATGATTTTGATAAAACCACGGACGATCATCAAGAGTTCGTGGGTCAGAAGATCCAGTTTGGATTTGAGCGGGATTTTTTTGAGGATGTTACCGCGCACGTAACAGTTCAGGACTCGCGCGTTTGGGGTGGTGAGCCCGGTTCTAAAACAGGTGCCGGCACTGCAAACGATGCAACGGGCCAATCGACGGATATCAGGACTGCCTGGCTTGAAATGCGTGACCTGGGTCCATTCGAGGTTCGCCTGGGTAGGCAGCTATTCAAACTCGGCGAGGAACGTCTTGTGGGTGGATCCGACTGGGGGAACGTTGGTCGCAGTTTCGATGGGCTGTCGGTCAAGCTCAACTCCAGCTGGTATCAGGGGCAGGTTTTGGGTGCCGTTCTCTCAGAAGAGGATTCCGATTCGGCGTCTAACGTTACGCATGTGGGTCCAAAGAACTCCTCTGGCTTTGTTTATACATGTGATTCTGTAACATCTATCTGTACTGTTACCGCAAAGACGATTCGCGAGCAGGGCGACGCGTACATGGGCAGTTTCTACAATACATTCCTGGTGGGTGACCTCGGCCAGATCGAAGCATACTATATTGGCGTTTAT
The DNA here is from genome assembly GCA_021413825.1 of Spirochaetia bacterium. Classification (GTDB taxonomy): domain Bacteria; phylum Spirochaetota; class Leptospiria; order Leptospirales; family Leptonemataceae; genus JAEUSB01. Next base: position 24,861 of record JAIOPQ010000005.1, read on the forward strand.
AAAAAATGGATTCAGCGAACCTCTCCACTGGCCATTCCACTGGCAGAATTGATGTCGCAGGATAGAGAGCGTCAACGCGACAATCGTCATACGTTTGGTGGAAGAATCACAAATAGGATGGGGCCCAAACGTGAATCGCGCTGGGAGTTTCCCCTGGACTGGTCCATTGAATATGATATTCAAAGAGGCCAGAGTGGTCGCAGGATAGACGCAAGCTGGGACTATTTACGCACAACACTTCCCACTCCTACAGGAGGCACAGTGCGCGCGTATACAGAGAAAGAGCGGTATAACGCGTTTGCATTCAACGCAGATGCTGGCTATACGTTTGCAAAACTTGTGCGAGTTGGTGGAGCGTATAGCGTGGCGAGCGGTGATCGGGATCGCACAGATGGCGTAGCTTCAACGTTTTACAATTTGTTCCCGAGCAATCATGCGCTATACGGCCAGGCAGATATGATCAGTCTTCAAAACATGATCGGTAAATCTGCGAACGTAACCTTTCTTATGGGGAAGTATGGGAAATTGAAGCTTGCAGGCTGGACTTTCTCAAAGCACAAACTACAGGACGCTTGGTACGATGGAAATGGCACGGCGCGAACTGGCGAATCCACAGAATCTCTGTCTGATGCCAGATACGCGCCGCTCGTTGATGCCTCCGGATATCGTGCTGCAGGCGAGCTTCGCCGGCATCTACTTAAAGAATACGATTTGACCTATGTGGTCATGTATCACAGAATCGAGTTTGGCCTGGGTTATAGCGCGGTTCGGGGCGGAGATTCCATTCGCGAGGTTAAGAACGATACGCTGAATACAACGTTGCTTCGCAAACCTCGTTTTGATCCGCGCGCTGACTTTGGATATTTTATGATGACGATGGCATTCTAATGGGGCTTCCAAAAAATCCGGTTAAACGTTCCGCATATCGTTTTGTTACGAGCTTTTTTGCCTCGATCAGTACAATTCTACTTTCAATCTACCAGGCAACCCTGGAGTTCGAAATTGAAGGAGAAGACAACCTCCGTCTGCTCAAGGCCCGCGGAAAAAATTACGTGGCCGCAGTCTGGCATACGTTCGTTGATGCTGCTGTATTTTGTCTGCATCATCGCAACCTTTGTATCTATTCTGATCATCCGCGTACGCCGGAGTATGAAAATAGCTGGACCCATTTTTTTCGCGAAGTTGGCCTTAAAACCATTCGTGCCCTGGGGTTTGATGTCCTGGATGCTTCCCTCGGAAAGCAATCTGCTGGAATCATAAACTTTATTAAAAAGATTCAAAGCGGTAGTCCCGCACTCGTTGCTCCTGATGGTCCACACGGTCCCATTTATGAAGCCAAACCGGGTGTACTGTATATGGCACGCAAGGCAGGGAGCTGTGTGCTTCCAATCGGCGTTGGTTTTTCGCGCAGAATTGTGGGCCCTAACTGGGATGATTTTAATTTACCGCTGCCATTCTCGCGCGTTGCAATTGTAATTGGCGAACCATTTGAACCGTCAGGTGACATGACAGAAGAAGAATTAAAAAAGCAAGCACTGCTTCTAGAAGGTATTCTGGATAAACTCTGCTTCAGGGCAAACGTGATTCTGTTTGGTGAGAGTGGAGCGACTAACGGGGCCGCGCCAGAAAAAGCGTCAGCATAATTATAGACCAGAGAAATCCGCCAAATAGCAAAGGCAAAGCAAGCAGTAGAGCAAGACTCTTACCTACTATAAAAACGGATCCCAGGCCCAGGGCGGAAGACAAGCAGACAAGCCCCCAGAGGTAGATTTGAATTTTACCAACCGGGCGCGAAGGCCGGCCACGATTGAATAGACCGCGCTTACCGGATCTGGATGTACCACGACGTTCCTGTGCAGTTTGTTCTTCCTGTTGTTCGCCCGCACCGGGTTGTAAGAAATCAAAGTTAATGTTACCGCGACGGAACGCGCGCTCAACGCTGGCTTCAATTTGCCTTGAGGAGTCTGGGTTTTCTTCCCGCGTCATTTGGCCTCTTTCTCAGCAACGAGGGTGGCAACTAGCTTTTCATACTTTTCCACTTCACCCTGAAGCAGTTCAAACCGTCGCGATAGATATCCAGTGTAAAGACCTACCAGCCAGAAGCCAGAGACCTTGAGAATTTCCTTTTGAAAGCCAGGAATATCAAACCTTGGGTAGTACTGATAGGTGAGTACAAGGACATAGAGAACGTTAAACGCCATTACACCTACAATGGCGAGTCTCATGCCATAACGCAGAGCATTTGAGACGATTACTATAAAATATACGATAAAGAACATAGATTCGCTGCCACCCGTTGGGATGAGGACAAGCGAAACCGCTGCAAGATCAGCGAGCATGGTAACGTACTTAATTCTGGGAGAAAAAACTCCACTGCTGTTGCCTTCTCGAATCGCGAGGGTTACAGCCAGGTTTGCGATGACGACGAATGCGCTAACGCCTGCGACGTAGAACCAGCCAAGCATTTTTGAACCGCCAATCTGCGATCCAATTCCACTTTCAATCAGATAACCTAGATAACCAGAAACGACTATTGCCAGAAGCCAGCGCACGCCGGCCTTGTTCTTCTCGTTTTTGATTTCCCAGGCTGCTTTTTCTGGCCTACCCATGCTTCAAACTCGCCGTTGCCTGGCCTTTGGTGTCAACATCATTCCGCTGGTTTTAGCTTCCAGGTTAGGGCCAGCGTTGCGATGGAAAGGACCACTGCAATTGCGATAAAGATGAGAACTGCAGTCCATCCATTCGATTCCGCCAGGCGTCCCAGGATGGCAGACTGGAATGCTTTGCCCAGGTAGCCCCAGAATCCAATAAATCCCGCCGCTGCACCCACAGCCTTTTTTGATGTAAAATCGAGTCCAGCAACCCCCAGGAGCATGACTGGCGGATATACAAAGAAACCAACAACACCAAAAAGCGTAATATGTGCCCAGAGATATCCGGGTGGCATAAGAATCATTCCGCCCATTGCAGCCAGAATTGGAATCATGCAAAGCAGGCTGACCATGCCGCGACGCCCTTCTGCTTTATCTGAAATCCATCCAATCAACAGAGTACTTGCGATTGCAGCTCCTTCGAACACAAACGTGCTAATTCCGCCGCTCTGGATGGATGCCTGTTTTGCTTCTTTTAGATAGGTAGGGCCCCAGTCGACCAGGCTGTATCGCACAATATAAACAAAGAAATTGGCAAGTGCAAAGGTCCAGATGATTCGATTGGTTAAGACATGATCGATTAAGAGTTTTTTAAACGAGAGTTCCTGTTCGCGATCCGAATGGCTTTCTGTCTGGTTTGTATTTACTATCTTAACGCGCTCTTGAACGGGAGCGTAGGCCCGATTCCCGCGAAGCCTTCCAATGATCCAGAAAGCCGTGGGAACCAGAAACAGGTTTAGAATCGAAATTGCACCCGGAAGATCGTTGGGCGGCAGCAGCGCTATGCAAAGTGGAATTGCAATTCCATTGATTGCAAGAATTGAGGCGATTAGGAGCACCAGATACTTTTGATTCGAAAGAATGGGAAATTCTTCAATCGAGCGAATCCCAACCGACTGAGGTGTGTCGCGCAAACGATACATTAAATACGCAGCACTTATGACTGCAATTACACCAGGTACATAGAAAGCAGATCTCCAACCCCAATGAGCGGCGCTTGCTGCTGCAATTACCCCGATCAACGCGCCACCCATATTGTGAGCAATATTCCAGAATCCAAACACAGTCCCGCGCTCTTCTTTTGAGTACCAGTGTCCAAGTGACCTGCCACAGGGAGGCCAACCTGCGCCCTGCACAAAGCCGTTTAACGTCCAGAGGACTACATGAACCCAGAAGTTTGAAGAGGCTCCAAATGCAAAGTTGCATGCTGCAGAAAGTAACAGACCTGCGGGCATAAACATTCGAGGGTTTGATTTGTCAGAGAGAGCTCCCAGGACAAATTTTCCAACAGCATAGGCCAGGCTGGTTGCCATTAGAATCAATCCAATGTCGCCCTTGTCGTATCCGAGTTCGAGGCCAGCCTCTTTGGAAATTATCTGGAAGTTATTGCGAGTAAAATAATAGAATGTGTAACCAAGAAATGTCGCTTCAAGAATCTGCCAGCGAAGCGCCGGAAATTTGCTGTTTTGTTCGGCTTCAGGCAGTAACGATTTATGAGCTGCCGGTTTGAAGAGAGCGAGGAGTTGCATATTCGATGCTCGTTTTGCGCGGAATATACGTCAAACCAAACGGTGCCCAATCAGGTCTCACCAGGAATTGTTTTCCGGAATCCGGACTACGTTCCGTGTGGAAAAAAGGATTGCATGAGCACTGCCCCGCTCCATAGTAAAAATATGGTCGGCAAGCCTCATTCAACGGACGAGGTTTCGCAGGGCCGGATCGCAGAGCTGGAACGGGCCCTCGAAACAATTCGCAGAAAAGACCGGATTCTGACGGAAAGCCAGAACACCCTGAGCCGGGTGCTTGCATCGGTTCCAGTAATAATTTATGTGTATGATCTTCTGGATCGCAAGAATGTATATATTAACCGCGACATGACTGATTTTCTGGGATACACAGCGGAGCAAATTCAGGCGCTGGGATCAGATATACTTGCGACTTTGATTCATGCTGACGATCTACCTGTGGCGGTTGAACATCATGCCCGCCTATTGCATGGAGAGCCAGGCGTGGCGCTGCAAACTAAATATAGAATGAAAACTGTAAATGGAGGCTGGCGCTGGTTTCTCTCAAGCGATGTTCCATTTGAAAAAGAAATTGGATCGCCAACTCGCTTCATTGTGGGTTGTGCGCAGGTTCTACCCGACTAGCTAATTTTCTTGCGCCGGTCCTGCGGATTGATTTGCTGGAAAGAGCCATGCAAATATTTAAACGCTGTTCCAAAATTCTATTCGCGTCTCTGATCACCTTTTTCGCGTTAGGTGATTGTAAGGTAAAAGAAGGCTGCATAGGCATGGATCCCAGTTGCTCGTTATTGTCTGTCCTGGTTCTTACAAAGGCATCAGTTCCGCGCTTCCTCTATGTAACCAATGGCAGTGGGGGTATCTCGCAATTTCGGTTCAATAAGGATTCGGGCGCGCTTACGTCCCTTGGAAGTGTTCCGGCTGCGGGGAACGCTTTCAAACTTGTAGTCGATGTATACGGTACGTTCGGTGTGCTAACGTGCGATCTTTCAAATACTCTTCAGGTGTTTCAAATCGATGCGAATTCAGGTCAGCTAACTTTAACGGATACACAGAGTAACGGCATAATTGCTACTCCGTTTCCCCCGGTTCTTGATTCAGCGCATAACGTGGTTCACGTTCCCATGAACGGTGGTTCACAGATTGTCAGTTATGCTGTAAGTGCATCTGGCAAGTTGTCGAACATAGGCACAGTTCCTACTGGCGGTCAACTTCAGGGCCTTACCCTGCATCCGGGCGGAGCATATGTAATAGCGGCTGCCACGAGCAATGCCTATGCATTCAAAATCAACTCGAATGGATCGCTTACGCAAAGCGGAAACGCTGCGGCTGGCCTGGGGCCGAATCGTCCTGTAATTACGCCTAACGGTAAATTTGTATATGTTTCAAATACAACTTCAGGAACAATTTCGGCGTTTTCTTTTGATGAATCCCTTGGAGCGCTTACCTTAATTGAACACGAACCTGCTGCGTCCGCCGTGCAGGGGGCAGTCAATTCCGTTGGGACCTTGTTTGCTAATACTGACAATGCCGGTTCCACCACAGGATTCAGTTTTGCGATTCAATCAAACGGCTCGCTACAATCTTCCGGTACGTTCGCATACGGCACAGGTGGAAGCAATCAAGCACCCATGTTCTCTCCAACAGCAGATATCCTATACGTTCCACTGCCGTCGCTCGGCGTAGTTTCGATGACTTCTATTTCAGCAGCAAGCGCTCCGGTGCAAAACGCTCAAGTTTCTGCAATTACTGGCCTTGCAAATCCGGTTCTGGATCCCAGCGGCAAATTCGTTTTTATGCCATCTAACGGCACCAGCCAGGTGACAGGTTTCAGAGTATTGCCAAACGGCCAGCTTGGGTTACTGGCAACCTATCCTGCGACTTCTGCCACCCAGGTTACAATCGCCTCATTCTTTGAATTCTAGTTACAATTACCTTTCATAGCCTGCACCCAGGCGCGCACAAGATCAAGGCCCTCTTTATGCAAGAGCGATCGGGCCAGTTCTGGCATGCGAATTCCGGCTTCAGTTGACGTCATGCGATGAATCAGAATCGACTTGTCCGGATTGCCGGGAACAATATCATAATCCATATTGGCCGAGGCTTTGCCTGCAGCGGTTGGAGACTTACAGACTCCAATTTTGTGCGAATCGGTTTCTTCCAGATTCAAAAGCACGCCGGAAGTGTTCGCAGGACCAAGCGAATTATGACAATGCCCGCAATTTGAATCAAGGTATGCGCGCGATCGATCTTCGAGGCTCGCTCTGGTATCAGTGTACGCAACGTTAGACGGAATACCTGGAAGTGTGTTAACAGGCGTGCCGGGGGCCGCGGTTGGATTTGCTGGCAAGTTCTTCAATATATTTGACTTGGCCCAATGGGATAGTTGGTTCTCGCTACCCGATGGATAAGGGAACTCGCGGTTGAGCTGTCTGGCTTTTGGACCAATGGGGATCATGACTTTCTCGTCGTTTATTTTTGTAATGTGGCAGCCCTGGCATTGAGCCTGATTGGGGACCGTGTAGGTGAACGAAACCGGGACCTGCGTGAAGTTAAACGATTCAACTGGAATATCACCGCCAGTGATTTCTAGAATTGCTTCTGTCCCTTCTTTATTCCAGATATAGGGAAGGCCAATCCAGCCATTTGACGTGTGCACAAGTAGCCTGGTTTCCAGAACAAAGAAATCCTTAATAGATGGGAAATCATTTGTTTCTTTAGTTCCAGCTTTGCGCGGATAATAGAAGGTTTTAGTAAATATTGTCCCTACTGGAAAATCCAGTACGCCCGTAGTTGTATATTGTGCTGCTTCTCCCGGTGGAACATAAACTGTTCTGAATTTTAGCGCGTAATCAGAAAAGAGCGGAGTGTTAAGATCGTATGGAATCAATTCCGGACGGATTTTCACTCCAGCTTCTGATTGTATAAATAACTTCCAATCAGAAAGTTTTGAAGGAAAATCTTCGGAAAAAAATTGAACTCCATCTTTCTTCTTGCAATCACTTATACATAGTCCAAGTCCAATTGCAAGAATTGCGAAGGCCCACCGGGCCGGGGATGAGATCCTGGTTTGCCTTCGCAGTTTCATTTATCTTGCTCCAGGAATGTTAATCGCAGCAATTGCCGGATACGAACAATTATGCGCGGCCAGATCTCGTTTGATATTGGACATGTTTCCTGGTGCGTCAAAATTCGCGAAGTCTGCTGGTCCGTTTTCGCGGATGCAAATGTTTTTATCTGCGGGGAGTCCAGTCGGATACTTTGTTTTGTTTACAATTCCATCCCATAGGATTTGTGGAAACGGGTCCCCAAGCTTTGCCTTCAAACCTGTTACAGCTACTTTAGAGGCAAGGTTGTTTCCGCCAGTCGGGTCTGTTCCGCCGCCAGACACTTTGTTATTGTGAATGTAAATGGCTTCCGGATACGGATCGTAGTTCTTGTCTTTGATTGGTTTGTCTGTGATCAGGTAACTCACGACAAGAATGTTAGCCGTGATGTTGTCCGTGATCGTATTTTCAAAAGCTTCAATGTTGTCATTGGCCATAATCATGAGACCCGTTCCGTTTGGAACTGTTGCTACGATATTGCCAGACGGCGCAAAGTTCTTAGTATTGTTTTTTGTGATCTGGTTCTTAAATACTCGAGTATTTTTCCCGCCCTGAACCGGGAGATCGGGTAGATCGAATACTAGAATCCCGCCCACATTGTTAGTTGCTACATTTTCATATACGTCTGCAAAAACTGAGTTTTCAATTTCAATTCCTGCAACGTTGAATTCGGCACGGTTTCTCCTGATTATGATGTTCTTGGACTGGCCAATATAAATGCCAGCATCTGAGGCGCCGATTGCAACCGAGTCTTCCACCAGAACGTTTTCACATTGAACCGGATAAATCCCGTACGCTCCGTTCGATTCCTGTGGTCCCGCAGTCCATTCGGTTTTTACGCGACGCACTGTAACGTTTTTAGCTCCGTTGATCTTAATCGCGTCTTTTGAAGTGTCTTGAATGGTAAGGTCTTCGATTAGAAAATCTCCCTGAGAAACAAGCAGTCCAGCCGCGCCCTCTTTCTGGCCTTTAAACGACAGGATAGTCTTATCCATTCCGGCGCCTTTGATCGTTACACCCTTTTCCGCCAACGACAGCGCGCGATCCATGCGGAAGGTTCCCGCAGGAAGATTGATAACAGACCCCGGTTTTGCCGTGAGTAAACTTTCCTGGAGTTTCTTCTGGAAATTGGCTTCGTCCTGGCTGATTGAGATTTCCTGTTTCTTGCAGGCGATGATAAACAGCGCAAGCATGAGTATGATTGTTTTTTGCATATGTCCCCTTTGCCAGAGCCTGAAGCCTCCCCGGGAAGAGACAAGATGTTTTCACTTGACCTGGAAATGCCCGACTGCTCCTGTCAGACATGGCTGCGCGTAAAGATGAAGATGGTCTTATGGACGATATTGAACTTTTGAATATTCACAGGTACCCAGAATCGGTGCCAGCGTCCATGGTTGCCCAGATCAGGAATTCCAAAGTCTATCAAAAACGCTTGGAAGAGTTGCTAAAGGGGATCCCCACCGGGCGCAGAAGCCGGGTTGAAGTGGTTGTAGACCAGAGTAAGTCAGCAGAGGAGGCGCCGTCCGGCGGATTTGCATCAATTCTTAAGAAGCTCATGCCTTGAAAGAAGTAGGCATCGGAATCCTGGGCGCGGGCAACGTTGGCCGGGGCCTAATTGAAATCCTGAAACGTGACGGGGACGCTATTGCAGCCCGCACTGGTATACGCTTGCGGGTCGCGGCAGTATTCGATCGCTCCTATAAAAAGAAAGAAATAGCCCTTCACGGAATACCGTCAGGCGATCAACCAGCAGTGGTCCTCGACCATCCTGATGTCTCCATTGTAGTAGAGCTGCTGGGCGGCCTAACACCAACAGAACAATTTATTCGCGAGGCCCTTTCAAAAGGTCGATCCGTTGTAACTGCAAACAAAGCGCTTCTTGCTTCTACTGCAGGGCCCGAACTTTCCAAACTAGCAAGTGAGAATAACGTGAACCTGGGATTTGAGGCGGCTGTCGCTGGAGCAATTCCAATTATTCGATCTTTGCGCTTGCACCACCTTGCAGGTCAGGTGCGGTCGATTCATGGTATCTTAAACGGAACCTGTAATTTCATCATCACGCGCATGGAAGATGACGGCCTGGACTATGCGGAAGCTTTAAAACTTGCCCAGGACAAGGGATTTGCTGAGGCAGACCCCACGTTTGATGTAGGCGGCCAGGATGCTGCACAGAAGCTCAGGATACTTGCCGGAATTGCGTTTGATGCGTACTTCTCGGAATCAAGTATTCGAGTAGAGGGGATTGAAGCGATTCGCCCTGTAGACTTGAAAATTGCTAAACGCATGGGCTGGGTAATTAGACTACTCGCAGTTGCCCGTCGCACGGCGGATTCAATTTTACTTCGGGTTCATCCTGCGATGATTCACGCCAATCATATACTTGCGTCTGTGAAAGAAGAGAGAAACGCAATTTTTCTGGATTCAAGCAGCACTGGTCCTGGACTTCTGGTAGGACAGGGTGCTGGCAGTCATCCAACAGCCACGGCCGTACTAAGCGACATTATTGAACTGGCCGGGGCAACCAGAACTTCACCGGCACTCTTTCAAAAAAACGGAACTAGGATTAGCCCCGAGTTTGCATATCGTTACTATGTTCGAATTCAAACCCAGGATCAACCGGGAGTTCTTGCGGAGATTGCCCGCGTATTTGCAATTCATAGCATATCGATTGCTTCCTTTCACCAGGAAGAAGGTCCAGAGCCAGTTCAGCTTGTGATTTTGACCCATGCGGCCCCAGAGCTTGCGATGGCTGATGCCGTGGCACAGATCAATCGATTGCCTGTAGTTATGCTGCCGTCTGTTATGATTCGCGTCGAAGATTTTTGACTGGAGGCCGAATGAGTTCTTTTTTAAAAGGCCTGACTCAAATGCGCTGTGAAATGGATCGCAATTCCATGACGCCTGAGGTTCGAGCTATTCTCGATGTTGAAGAGGCCAACGGCGCGCGTGTTGGAAATAGGTTTCGCTATGGCCTGGGAATCCTGATTTGCGTTTCAGTTCTTGTAAATGCAAAGACTCCCGAACAATTCATAGCAAATAGTATTGCCTTTCTGCTATACATGGGCGTAACGATCGTTCACAGTTTGGTGCTGCGAAATAAATCACGCAACTGGATGATCACGTTTAACTATTTGACATTGATCCTTGATTTCACTTTGATCTGCGGCCTAATGACCTACTACAGTTTTCGAGCAAGTCCTGATAATTTTGCGCATGCAATCAAAAATCCAATTATTACCTATTTGATGATGCCAATGGCTCTTACGGTTCTGCAGTTCAGAGCTAAGATAGTTTTCACCAGCTTAGCTCTGCTTCTTTTGTTCTACGGTTCAATGCTTGCGTTTGGCATGTACTGGGGAATGCTGCTTACCACGGACTGGAAAGACTATGTGCTGGGACCAACTGTGATCTTAAGCGAAGCTTTTACCAAACCGCTACCATTTCTAGCAATGGCTTGCATACTGGGCTACTCGACGTATCGTGCGGTTTTCATGGTGCGTAGAATAGGCGATCTTGAAACCAGAAGAGCATCGCTGGCCCGTTTCTTTTCTCCAGACGTTGTAGAGGAGCTGAGCGCTGGTGAGAGTGCACTTGGACCAGGTGTCAGGCAGAAGGTTACGGTTTTGTTTTCGGATATCAGGAACTTCACCAGTATGTCTGAGGGAATGGATCCAGCTGAGCTTGCAGCGTTCCTTACCGATTTTAGAAATCGTATGACGGACGCAATCTTTGAATGCGGTGGGACGCTCGACAAGTTTGTAGGAGATGCGATCATGGCAACGTTCGGTACTCCAAGGCCATCTAATGTCCCTGGACTCGATTCGCGCAATGCAGTAAGCGCAGGCCTGGCAATGATGAAAGCCTTAAAGAGCCTGAATTCAGACCGCGAGCTATCTGGTCTGCCTGCAGTCGGAATTGGAATTGGGATTCATACGGGAGATGTATTCTGCGGGACCATTGGTTCAGAAGGTCGCATGGAGTACACCGTGATTGGAGATCCAGTAAACACTGCTTCGCGGATTGAATCGCTTTGTAAATTTCTTAAAACAAATTTTCTGATTTCTCAGGAAGTATTCGCAGAAGTCGGCGATACGGTTGAAACTGAAAAGATGCCACGAGTTCGCGTAAAAGGAAAAGAGCGGCCACTGCAAGTGTACCGTGTTATTGTTTCCTGAATATGCCTGAAAAAGCGGCATTCAGAATTGCTGCGCATGCAAGCGATCAATCGCATGGGGATTTATTTATTTTTCTGCCGGGTGCAGAGTCGCTCATTACCTACGAGCTGCAAATGACAGACCTGCAAGGCCTGATCGCTGCATTTGAGAATCGCACGGACCTTGAAGCTTCAATAGGAAAAGGATCGATTTCCCTTCAGCGCAAAGCAGATCATCGTTTGTTGTACTGGAGTTTTAGCGGCGCAATTTCTGGTGATCGTGGTACGCTGCGCGAAGTTTGCAGGGGGCTATTGATTGAATCCCCTGTGAGTTGGCCCGGGACTACATGGCTTGAAATTTTTGATATTCCCGGGAGGCGCTGAGACGCAAATGGCCGCATGGCAGTTCCATTCATTGATCTAAAAAGATGGGAGCCCGGTCTTCAAGAGGCCTGGCAAAAAAAGGCAGCGGAGTTATCAGAGTCTGCGCAATTTATAGGCGGACCGGAAGTTGCTGGCCTTGAAGCGGATCTATGTCGCGACACTGGCGCCAGGCATTGTGTTGGTTGCGCAAATGGCACAGATGCTTTGCAACTGGCATTGCGCGCCGCAGGCGTGGGCCGTGGAGACACGGTTCTAATTCCAGATGCAACATTCTGGGCCACATTTGAATGTGTTGTAAATGTTGGTGCAGATCCAGTCACAGTTGATATAGATATGACAGATTTACAAATGGATTTCGATCTGTTTGTTCAAGCAGTTAAGACTCACAAACCAAAAGCCGCAATTCTAGTTCATCTTTACGGCTGGGCTTCCGCTAAATTGATCCAGTTCCGCGAATTCTGCGTAAACAATCAGGTGATACTGATTGAAGATGGAGCGCAGGCATTTGGCGTTACATACAAGGGGGAATCCATTTATAAGAATGCACTCCTCTCCACTGTAAGTTTCTATCCCGCAAAAGTTTTGGGAGCCGCAGGGGACGCCGGGGCGGTATTCACTTCAAGCGATCTGTATGCTGAGCGTCTGCGCTCTCTTGGAAACCACGGGCGTGAGACTCACTATTCTTACGGAGATGTAGGCTGGAATTCACGCCTGTCCTCGTTTCAAGCAGCATTCCTGAGGATTGGCCTGCCGCATGTGCGTGCCCGCATTGCCAGTCGTCGTGACGTTGTAAAAGAGTATCGTTCACATCTGTCGCAACTTCATTGCATGCGTCCCCCGGAGGGATTTGAGGAGAATGGATACCTGTTCTGTATTCTATTTGATCCTGCACAACGTCCCTACATGGAAACCAGCCTGAAGGAAAAAGGGATCGGTTTTGGTAACGTTTATCCCGGTAGCATGTCTTCGCAAAAAGGTGCCAAACAATACCTCAAAGCTGCCGTTGGCGGAGATAATGCTCGTAAGCTCTCAGCAAGCGTACTGAACCCTCCGTTATTTCCATATATGACACCCGCAGAAATCGACGAAGTTGTTCAGGCACTCCGTCCCAAGGCTGCTCCATTCGTCGCCTAACGTTTAGTATTTTCCAAGGATTTCCTTGCGTTTGGTCTCGTACTCATCTTTTGTGATGAGACCTTGATCAAACGCTTTCTTAAGCTCCGCCAATTTTTGGGTAAGATCCACAGGTTGTACTTTCTCTTCTTTTTTTGCAACTGAGGCCGCAGAGTCTGGAACCTGCGGGAGGGAGGCCAGTTGGGCCTGAGTAAATACAGCCCAGGTTGGATGCGTTTCTCCGCTCTTCAATTTTCTCAAAGTATAAAACGGCGAAGGCAAGAGCGAGTATTCGCTCTTTGAACGATTCAATGGGATGGATGCAATATCCTTCCAGGCATCGCGATCTTGATCGCTTCCGTCCAGCATGTCCTCACGAATTGTTCCAAATACAAAGTTCAGGCCAGAAGCGTCGTTCCAGATTAGCATTGAAGTACGGTCCGGACGATTCAATATGATCTCTTTTTTATCATGCCTGGAAACCACAATCAAGCGATCGTTTGCATTTAAACGTTTGATAGCCTCAAGAACCTGGAGGCTGACTGGCTTTAGTTCAGTATGACGAAACACGCTTATTTCTTGATCGCCGTCTTTGAATGCGAAACTGAAAAGAATGCGCTGTAACTGATCCGCTGAAAGCTCAGGGAGCGGTCTTAATTCTTCCAAATCTTTTTGAGTTGCAGGGTCCGGATAGAGGCTGGCATCGACACGTGAAATAACAATATCTCTTCTCGCCAGAATCGTTTCACGTTTACCAAATGCAGAAGAACATGCAAGCGATCCAAGAAGCAAGCTTATGGAAATTAGTTTGAATGATTTAAGAATTCGAACGGGCATAGGTCGATTTTATTCGCCGGTTGGTTGTGTCTATTGATTCGCGTCCGCCCAGAACGCAACGGAGGCTGCCCACTGCTGGCAGCCTCCATAAATCTTCTAATTAGAATTCGTATTGTGCACGCACAAAGTACTGTTTGTTTTCCTTTCTTTCACCTGCAAAGTCCGTGGCCTGGATTGGACCTGCCAACTCTGTGGTATTCTGACTGGAAACAACCGAAGCGAGTGCGTTCTCAACTGTGTTAGAACTTGCAATGGTCGAAGCACCTGTAGCTTGAATCTGTGACAGACCACTTACTTTGGTTCTAGAACCATCTTTATCCGTAGACGTGAGGCGGCTCATACCAATACTCACCGTTAGGCGCGACATCGGGAAGAACTCCAGGGCTACTATCTGATTGCGGAATCTAGCTTTACCCAGATCAACCAGCGGCGCAGAACCGCGTGTTGGAACGGATCCAAGGTTACCAATTCTGCCGTCCTGGACGTCAGCTTCGTAGAGTTGCTGGATGTAAGACTTGCTGGGCAACGCGGACGCGGAATTGAGCACTCCTGTGCTTCCCGATCCAAACATATCGCGATACAAAACACCTATCCATTTAAACTTTGCGTGCAGGTAACCATAGTTTGAGAAGCCGTGCGCATCTCCGTCTGGATTGTAATATTTGGTTGTATCGCCGCCAATAGGCACTACGCCCGTACCATCAAATGCAACTGCATCAGAACGACGGTCCGTATATTCAGCCCGACCAAGGCCAAGACCAAACTTGAGATCACCTAGATCAAGATTCAGGTCCCCCTGTGCGCCCACTGTCTTGTCTTTTCTAGCTCGTTTGTCGCCACGGAGCGCCATAGTTTTGGCTGCCGGAGTTCCAATGCTTTCTATTGTAGTGATGTTAACTTCTTCGTCGCGAATGCCGCTAACGTTCTGCAAACGAAACGGAAGACTGATTGCGAAATCAACATCTTTGGATTTGCCGGTTGGACGGAATGCAAGGCTACCGTAGAGGTCTTTACCGTAACTGTCGGATGTACCATTTGCATTTAAGCCCGCAGACAGGTTACGGAGACTGGAACGTACCAGGGCGGCATTCGCAGTGCTCGCTGTAGCAAGCGTGCTCGCGCCAAGTGCAACTGTGCCTGGAGGTGTTACGCCTTGCGCATTGAGTTTTCGGAAACCTTCACCATTCGCGAACAGTAAATGCAGTCCAAAGTAATCGCTCTTATGCATATAACCCACGCCCATATCCGAAGATCCGGAGAGGCCAAGGGTTTCTGTTGCGCTCTGCGTGATGTAACGATGTTTCCAGTAGCTTTCCATGGAGATGCCAGCCTGGCCGTCTACCATTGGAACGTGTTGCATGCCCAGGCGCACTGAACCAGAGCCAAGGCTTCCGGCTGAATACAACGGCGCATTCATATATGCGTATTTTACTTCGGGCACATGGATATTGTTTCCGTTTACAGCAGTTGTGGCGCCTGAGCCGCCCATAACCTGGCCGCCGTCAAATGTTACTCTAAATCCAAATCCTTTATAATCTCCATCCACAACATCGCCACGAATGTTGAGATAGGCGCGAGAAACGTCAAAGCCCTGCGTGCGAGCATTGGTTCCATTGCCATCGGGGACACCGCTGTTCTCAGTATCAGTCTTTTCATACCCCGCGAATATTACGCCGTCGACTTTGAAATCCGTATTGTTTTCAGTTTTTTCATCTACTTTTTTGTCCGTGTATTTTGTTTCATACGCGGCAAGATTACCGGTAAGCGCCAGAAGCATTGCCATCGTCGTTGCGACTTTTGCCCCCTGCACCGTGAGAAATGTTTTCATTAGATTCTCCAAATTGATTGAACCCGCTGTGTGCGGTTGGTTCTATCTATTCAAAAGAATGTTACGCAATTGTTACGAAAGGAAGGATGGTTAGCTTTTCTGGGGAACACTGGCGGGGAATTAATGCCGGCCCTTTCGGGCCGGCGAAGTTTGAAATTGAATTTGCGGAGAACTTAGAAATCGTAAACTGCGCGAAGAAATACTTGCCTGGCTTCTTTAGGCTTTCCGTTCAGATCATTTGCAACAATCGGAGTTCCACCGTTTGCCGCGATGATAGAGTTTACGTTGTCAGCCACGCTTGTGCCGGACGTAAATGTTGGAATGCTCTCCAGCCCATTTACTCTTGTCTTCTCGCCGTTCGCGTTCTTGCTCTTCAGTGTTTCCACGCCGACTGCTAGAACCAGGCGACTGAACGGACTCCAGGTAACGGCGTAGGTTTCTCTTTTGAAACGGGCTTTACCAAGATCAATGGTGGGACTGGTGCCACGGCTTGACCCAAGCGTTGCATTTCCATTTCCGATTGTACCATCCTGCACATCGAGTTCGTACAATTGCGTTGCGTACGATTTCGAGGGCAGGGCCGTTGTAGAGCCGGTGCTTCCAGTTCCATAGATGTGTCTGGCAAGTACACCAAACTGCGAAACTTTCACATGGATATACCCCCAGTTTGTTTGCCCTTTTGCATCTGTGTCTCTCTGGTAGTACGTGGTGAAATCGTTTGAAAGGCCCGACGTACCAGTTTGAATCATGTTGTTGTCTACTCTAACTGCAGACGAGCGTTTGTCTTTGAGCACTGCGTGGCCACCACCGACGGTAACCTTGGCAACCCCAAGATCAAACGCGCCCGCAATTTCCTGGCCCAGGTATCTATCCTGTTTCGCACGTGCATCGCCATTGTAATAATCAAACTGCGCAAGGGCTGTTGGACTTACGGGGAGGTTTGCTGTTACAAATTGATACTCCTGACGCTTGATGTTCGTTATGTTTTTGATGCGAACTGGAAAACCGATAGAGATATCTATGTCCTTGTCCTTTCCAGTTGGGTGAAAACTGGGTAACGCATAGAAATCATATCCATAGGAATCGCCCGTGCCATTTACAAGGTTACGAAGGTTTGTTCTTGCCTGAGTTTGTTGTGCAGCCGTCAGTCCAGTAGTTGCAACAAACAAAGCTGGCTGCCCATTGGGTCCAGTTGTGGCCAGGACCGGTGCTGTAGAAGCTAGCAATGCTGCTGACTGCGCCGAATACAAACTCTGCGCATTGTTTTTGCGGAATCCCTCTCCGTTTACAAGCTGAAGTTGTAGACCAAAGTAGTCCGCTTTGTGGATAAACGAAATTCCACGATCAGCCGATGACCCGGCAAAGCCTGATTTCTCAATTGCGTTTTGATCTATGAAACGATGCTTCCAGTAACCTTCGTTTGAATATCCTGCCTGTCCGTCGACAATTGCTACGTGTTGTAGCCCGAGTCTGAAGGAGCCTTCACCGAATGAAGCGCTGTACAAGGGAAGAGTAAAGTATGCAAATTTCAACTCAGCAACTTGCGAACTGTTCCCAGTTGATGTTGTGCTGTTGCTTGCGCCGATTGCGCTGTTTGCGAGGTTTCCACCGTCCACTGTTACACGAAATCCAGCGCCTTTCCACGGGCCTTCATTCACGTCTCCGCGGAAGTTCAGATATGCCCTGGGTACAACAAATCCCTGATTTGTACCCGTTGTTCCGTTCTGATCGATCACTCCATTCTTTTCATGATCCGGCCGTTCGTACCCTGCAAATATAGTTCCATCTGCTTTGAAGGAACTCTGGCCTTCTTTCTCATCTACCTTCTTGTCAAGCCATTGTGTTTCGTATGCGAACACGTTTGACGACATGATTGCTGCGACAACGGCCGCTACTGTGAGGCTAATACTCGTTCTCTGTTTCATAGTTCACTCCTTATCTTTTTGAGTAGATCTGATCAAACTCAGCGCCATCGGCAAAATATGCTTTCTGCACAGCAAGCCAAGTGCCAAATTGTTCCTGGATAGAAAATAGTTGAATCCTGGGGAAGGGAAATTGCGACGCAATCGCAGCATTTCTGGGTCGGTAATACTTCGTAGCTGCTATGCGCTGCCCCTCGTCCGTGTAGAGATACTTGAGGTATTCTTCAGCAAGGGCCTTTACTCCGTGACGATCTGCTGTTTTTTCTACAACGGCAACGGATGGTTCCGCCAGAATGCTAATGGATGGGTTCACAATCTGAAACTTGTCTCTTCCAAATTGATTCAAGATGAGATAGGCTTCATTTTCCCAGGAGATAAACACATCTCCCTGACCGTTCTTTGCAAACGTTGTGGTGGATCCGCGGGCGCCTGAATCTAGAACGGGTACGTTCTTAAATAGTCTCTTCAAATACTCTTTAGCTTTCGCTTCGCTTCCGTATTTCTTAAGCGCGTAGCCCTTTGCTGCAAGATAGTTCCAGCGTGCTCCCCCGGACGTTTTTGGATTTGGTGTGATCACAGAAACGCCATCCCGCGCTAAGTCGTCCCAGTCCTTGATTCCCTTTGGATTTCCCTGGCGCACGACAAACACAATGGTCGATGTGTACGGCGCACTGTTAAACGGAAGTTTGTTGATCCAATCCTTTGGAATCAGATTCGTTCTTTGTGCGATTTCGTCCACATCGTAAGCCAGAGCCAGAGTAACCACGTCGGCCTCAAGCCCATCGATTACTGCGCGCGCCTGTTTACCTGATCCACCGTGTGATTGGTTCACAGCCACGCTTTTTCCTGTTTTCCCTTTCCAGTATTTTGCGAATGCCTGATTGAACTCTTTATAGAGTTCACGGGTAGGATCGTATGACACGTTTAGCAGCTGAATATCATCTGCAAAGAGTGCGGACCAGTTAAGTCCAAAAACTGTGACCAGTGTGATAAAGATCGATTTAGGTTTCATTTTGTTTCTCCTTTAATGTTGAATTTCTCCAGGTATTTTATATACGACAAATTTGGTCGTTATTCATTGCTGCGCCTCCCTTTGTTTCCATTTCAAGTATGCGATACTGGTTTATATACGACTAAACTAGTCGTTATTTAGATCAAAAAAAATCAAATCCCGTCTCCGCCGACAAGGTGCATATCCATAACCTCACGCTGGGTCACTATGCTTTCAGCGAACACGCTTGCAAGAGTGGCCTTATCCATCATGTCAGCTACGTAGTTTCTAACGTTTAGCATCAGCCGTCTAAATCTGCAAACGCGCTCTTGTTTGCATGGCTCGTAATGAGCAATGCTTACGCAACCGATGGGCGCCAGGACTCCATCAAAAAACCGAACAATCTGGCCCATTGTGATTTCACTCGGAGGCTTTGCCAGCCTGTATCCACCGTGCTTTCCGGCCGTGCTATCCACCCAGCCCTGTGTTTTCATATCGAGCATGATATGCTCGAGGAATGGTTTTGGGATGCGGTTTGTATACGCCAGATCACCAATGGAAACGGGGCTCCCTCCGTAGTTCTCCACCAGAGTAAAAATGGCCCGCAGGGCATAGTCTGTCTTCTTCGAAAGCTTCATTTCTAAATGCGATGTAAATAGTCGTATTTAATACGTCGAGATTATTGTCAATGCTCTTTATAAAAAAATGACAAGACGCACTTTTCTAATGTCGATCAAGTTTGTCGTTAATTATGATTGCTCGCCTGGCTTCTCTGCATTTTCCTGGTTCGATGGGAATCAGATTCAAGGAGAGGAGTGTGCTCCCAGGCTTTGGCCTATCATTCGGCATCACGCTCCTCTATATAGGTCTAATCGTACTGATTCCCCTGTCTGCCCTGGTGCTAAAGACTGCAACCATGGGCTGGGGGCCTTTCTGGGAAACAGTTTCAGACGAACGCGTAGTTGCTTCTTATAAGCTGAGCTTTGGCGTCTCAGGACTTGCGGCTCTCATGAACTGTTTCTTTGGAGTGATCATTGCATATGTTCTGGTTCGCTACGAATTTCCAGGCAAACGAATCCTGGACGCACTGGTAGACATTCCATTTGCAATGCCAACTGCTGTCTCGGGAATCGCGCTGACATCTGTGTACGCTGAGGCAGGGGTTCTGGGTTCCTGGTTCGCCAAATTTGGCGTCAAGACTGCCTATTCACCCGTTGGAGTTTTTATCGCTCTGGTTTTCATCGGGCTACCGTTCGTTGTTAGGACAGTGCAGCCAGTGCTCACGGAATTCAACCACGAACTGGAAGAAGCGGCCACCAGCCTTGGAGCCAGCCGAATTCAAATATTCAGGCGTGTGATATTCCCGGAGATACTTCCATCCGTGATAATTGGCACATCACTGGCGTTCGCGCGCGCTGCGGGAGAATACGGATCGGTCGTCTTTATTTCTGGTAACATGCCTTTTAAGACAGAGATTACCCCTCTTCTGATTATTACCAAATTGGAACAATACGACTACACCGGAGCGACCGCAATTGCAGTCGTAATGCTCGCAGTTTCGTTTTCTGTTCTTCTTGTTGTCAATGTAGTTCAGTGGTGGAGCACCAGGCGCAGCTGATATGCAAAAATCAAGAATCACGCTAAACGATCCGCTCTATGTTCGCATAGGACTCATTGCTGTAGTTCTACTTTTTTTTCTATTCTTTCTGATTCTGCCATTAGGGACCGTGTTCTACGAGGCATTCTCCCAGGGGATTGGAGTGTATTTTGAATCTCTAGTAGAACCGGCGGCGCTTGCTGCAATTCGCCTTACGTTCCTGGTCGCAGGAATTGCAGTACCACTCAATACCGCGTTCGGTCTTGCCGCCGCCTGGGTTATGAAGTTCTCGTTTAAAGGGAAGAACGTTCTGATATCATTCATGGACCTGCCGTTTTCTGTTTCGCCGGTGATCTCAGGGCTAATCTACGTGCTCATGTTTGGCCTGCAAGGATGGTTTGGAACCTGGTTACAGGATAATAATATCAAAATCATTTTTGCACTTCCTGGTCTTGTCCTGGCCACAGTATTTGTGACCTTTCCATTTGTTGCCCGTGAGGTTATAGCACTCGTCGAGGCGCAGGGTAACGAAGAAGAGCTTGCAGCGCTTTCACTGGGAGCATCTGGATTTTCAATTTTCTGGCGCGTTACCATTCCAAATATCAAGTGGGCCCTGCTGTACGGCGTAATTCAGTGTAATGCTCGGGCTATGGGTGAGTTCGGAGCTGTGTCGGTGGTTTCCGGGCACATACGCGGGCAGACCAACACCATTCCTCTGCATGTTGAGATTCTCTTTAACGAGTACAACTTTACAGCCTCATTTGCCGTAGCATCCGTCCTTGCTTTCCTTGGTGTGATCACACTTATTCTGAAAACCGTATTTGAAAGAAAAGCCGCAGCAGAACGCAGACGAGCATCAGGTGCAATCGCATGAAAATTGAAGTAAAGAATGTAAGCAAGAAATTTGGTCAGTTTGATGCACTCAGGAATGTAAGCATTGTTGTTCCAGGCGGGGAGCTTGTTTCTCTTCTGGGCCCTTCCGGTTGCGGTAAAACTACGCTCTTGAGAATCGTTGCCGGGCTTGAGGTTCTGGATTCTGGCCATATTCTCTTTGATGATGAGGATGCATCGCTTAGAACCGTCCGTGATCGCCAGGTTGGATTTGTATTTCAGCACTATGCACTATTCAGGCATATGACTGTGTTTGAAAATATTGCCTTTGGTTTGAAGGTCCGCCCTAAGAAACGCAGGCCGGATTCCCATGTAATAGCCAGGAAGGTTCAGGAGCTTCTGCAGCTAGTGCAACTTGAACCACTTGCAGGTCGCTATCCAGATCAACTCTCCGGCGGACAAAGGCAGCGTGTAGCCCTGGCACGTGCATTAGCCGTTGAGCCCAGCGTGCTCCTTTTGGATGAACCTTTTGGCGCACTCGACGCAAGTGTGCGTCGTGAGCTGCGACGCTGGTTGCGTCGTCTGCACGATGAAATCAAGATTACAAGTTTATTTGTGACTCACGATCAAGACGAGGCACTGGAAGTTTCAGATCGTGTAATTGTAATGAACAAGGGGCGAGTCGAGCAGGAAGGAACACCGGCGGAAGTGTATACCAGGCCGGCCAGTCCGTTTGTATTTGATTTTCTGGGAAATGTGAATTTGTTTAGGGGACGAGTTGAGAAAGGAAAAATCCGTGTTGGTTCGGCTGACCTTGACGCGCCAGGAGATACTGGCTCACAAGAAAATCGGGATGCCCTTGTCTATGTGCGACCTCATGAGTTGGATCTGCACGCGGATGCAACTGTAAACACTATGTTTGATGGCGTGATTCACTATGCCAATTCAGCCGGGCCAACCGTTCGGGTTGAGGTTAAGCGCGACGACGGGCAATTGCTTGAGGTAGAACTGTCGCGCGATCATTTCGCAAAAATGGGTTTTGTGCGCGGCGATCGTGTCTTCGTTAGTGCCCGAGAATCATCCGTATTTGTGGACGATTACTCGATTTAGCCCGCCGCTTTTCTTTCCAGGATTTCGCGTAGCCTCTTAGCCGATTCATTCTGAGGATCGAGAGCCAACGATTCCTGGACAAGTTTCTCTGCGCGAGCAGGCTCACCCAGCATCCGATAGGAATCTGCAAGATTGACCAGGTTCTTTACCAGAGCCGGTTCGCGCAGTCGAACTGCTTCACCGAAATCGGCTGCCCTTTTGTAGTCTCCTGCCATTTTGTGAAAATAAGACGCGAAATAAAGGCCATCCGTGTCAGCGGGATTTGTCCAACCATACGAGTCGGCAAAATTAGCTGCCTGCGTGAAATTCTTAAGCCGCGCATGTGCATGGGAAATTTCGCGCAAAGCTTCAGCGTGATTTGGATCAAATGAAAGGACGCTTGCATAATGTGCGATTGCTTCTTGCAGGCGCCCGGCGGTGACCTCGTCACGTGCTGTGCGAAGACTTGCCAGGAGTTCTGGATTCTCCCCGTCATGCAGCAGAGGTTCGTCCTCTCTGTATCCAATTCGCATGAGGGTGAGATCGTCGATTATCTCACCACTGTGCTGAATGCAATCATATGTCTGCTTAATATCTCCCTGGGCCTGTTCAATCTGGCGAAGGAATAGATTCTCATCTTCATTGATAAGCCTATGTCCTTGTGCGTCCACTGAAAGGGCGAGATCATCGCGACCGTCTGATCCAAGAAACAGTACGTCACCGGCTTGCAGCTGAAATGTTTTCACAGACAAGTTCCCTTCAAGACCATAGATTCCAATCTTGCGGAGAAGTAGTTCCTTCTCGGCGAATTCTGCTTTGCCATTGCGATAGAGTGCAATCCAGGGATGCTCAGCATTGATATAGTAAATCAATCCTGTTTGTTCATCTGCCAGGCCAAGCACCGCAGAAATAAGCATTGTACCATCAAAGGAGACAAAAACATTCTGTAGTTCCAGAAAGCATTCCTTGAGCCAGCGTTCCGGGAAACGGTTTCTGGCTCCCGTTGCATTCTGCGTGCGCGTCACAACAGCCTTAAACACTGTGCCGAGCACAAGGGCACCACTCGCACCCTGCATGGATTTTCCCATTGCATCGCCGTTTAAGAAAGCAATATAGCTTCTGCCTGAAAGCTCAATGTTGTGAGCTGTGACAATATCCCCGCCAATTTCAGCATCCCATTTTTTGAACCGAAACTTCTTCTTCTGGCTAATCAACGTTTCAACGCTGAAATGCTTACTATGGACCGTTGATCCATTGAGCGGGGCAATGAGGAGAGAAGTAAGGAAATAGTCTCCATCCTGTTGGACTTTGAGCGTATGCACGGTGTCCAGGCTCGCTTTGAGTTCGCGTGTGCGATCTTCAACTTTTCGTTCCAGGCTTTCATTGAGTTCTTCAACTGCATTGTGAACGCGCATGAAGCGATTTGCAAGAATCAGGGCAATCCCGATAATAAACACGGAGAACCCGTATTTGGTCAGAGTAATTCCATAATTGAAGACTGCAGAATCCAGGATATCAAAGACAGCGCAAACTAGAAAGACGCTGAAGCCTGCGAGCAATCTACCGGCGTCGCGATTTTGCGCGATGCGGGCATTGATCATTTGATAGAGGCCATAAGGGATATGAAGCAGAATGCTTACCTGCCAGACCCGCAGTAATAGCTCGGCGAGGTGCATTGGAAGAAATGCAGTGATGATGGTCAGCAGGAGCCCGTATATGCCAAATACTTTAGAAAGTTTAGTGATTTTTTGACGAAACAGAGTATCAAAAAAGAAGATCATCAAAGGTCCCAGCAAATAGAGAACCATGAGTTCCACTCGCTGAATCAGGCGGGTGTCAATTGGTAGCTCAAAGACTGCGCCCTGTCGAGTCATCAGGTAAACAAAGAGTAAGATTGCAAAAAGGGCGTAATACAGATTGTACGCATCCTGCTTGCGCTTGAAGTAGAGTAGCAGGTGATACAGCCCAACAAAAAGATAAAGACAGATCAGTACGATTCCAATTCTATCCTGGTTTGCGAAAACTAGGTCCTGGAATTGGCCAATTCTGTATCCTCGGGAAGCATAGAAACCTGTGTGGTCGTATCGCGGGTCTCCGTGAATCTTAAATACTATCTGATTGGTCCCAGCGTGCAGCTGGCTGTGGTCAATTTCGTATGCAACGTCTCGAACGGTTCTATGGAACGTTATACGCTCATTTGCTACGGTTCCTTCCTTTGCAACAAGGGTTCCGTTTATATAGACTTCGAACGCTTCACCAATTTCTCGCAGTGCAATTCCTGGCTGTTTGGACCCTTCCAGCAAATCCGGAGGGGTTTGAAAATAGGACACAAACGTGTAGGTTGCAAATGATGCGGAGGCGTTCTCTGGATCGAGTTTGCCAACCCAGAGAGGGAAGGCCTCAATCTTCTTCCAGTCCTTGGAGGAAGCCAGTTCACCTGGATCCTTACCGAAAACATCTGCGTCGAACCCGCGGCGATAGAACCAGTTTACGCAAACAGTCTGTTCAGGTTTACAGAGGTCCGTGAGTTCAACTGTTGGATTTGCAAGTACCGGTGCGGCGCTGAGCAGCCCCAGCAATAGAAGTCTAAGGCGCATAGGTTTACTTTTTTTTGCGAAACCAGCCGAGTACCTTTTCGCTCCATTCGTTTACACTAAAAATGAATGATGCGATAATCACGAGGAGGAAAAAGACACCGAGGCCTATCCAGATTAGTAATTCTCCTGTGGTAACTACTGAAGAAGTCATTGTCGTCTCCTAATATACCTCTACAATCCATTTGCCGTCTTTTTTGTATTCAAGTTTTCTTTTATCCCACTCTTCAGCGCCCAGATGAGATCTGAATACATCTTCTATTCCCTTTTCCATGCCCTTTAGGCCGCAGATGTAGAAGCAAAAATTACCCGCTTCCATTAGCCCTGCAATCTCATTAAAATGCTCTTCTATCCTATGCTGAACATAGACACGTGACCCATCGGGATTCTTTTGCTCGCGCGAAACTGCAGAAATTAACTGGCATTTTCCCTTATCTGCCAGAGCTTGCAGCTCACCGTTCAAATCGTTACAATATAGAAGTTCAGATTTGAATTTTGCGCCAAAAATAAGGATAATCTTTCCGCGCCAGGGTTCTGTGCGTTCGCGAAAAATATGATCGAGAAATGCTTTGAAAGGTGCGATTCCAGTTCCAGTGGCAACGAAAATTAGATTGGCGCTATCATCACGAGGCAGCAGGAAATGCATTCCGACGGGTCCCGTGACCAGAACCGGGTCACCCGCACGCAAATCGCACAGATAGTTGGAGGCGATGCCAAGGTATTTGGATCCATCTTCTTTTGTTTCTATGAGCCGTTTAACGCACAAAGAAGCGGTCCCTGGAAACCCCGGATCGCCGTTGCGCGCAGACGCAACAGAGTATAGCCTCAGCTTTTGCGGTTTTCCGCCAGCCTGATTTCCGGGAGGAAGCACGCCTATGGACTGGCCTTCACGATATTGCAAATCGCTTCCCTTTAGATCTATGACTAGATGCTTTACTTCGTCTTCAGCGTTTGTGATGTTTTCGACAGCCAAAACCTTCGTTGAAAAGGGCTCAGAAGGTTTGTATGTTTTGCCAGAAGCGAGTGCTTCTTTTTCGATTTTCATACCTGCCGGACAGTATCAGGAGTTGGCCGGAGATAGTCGAGAGAGAATCAGATTTCAATGACGCCGGCACCGGCCGTCTGATTCGCTTCGTCTATGAGGATAAAGCAACCGGTCCAACGATTCCGGCCGTACGCGTCGCAGTGGATTGGTTTGGCTAGTTTGATCCTGACCCGACCAATATCGTTCATGCTAAGTTCTTCGGTTTCTGCCTTAGCCATAGTAGCCATGTTCACGCGATATTCTATGCTCTGAACTGCACACTTCAGAAAGTTTGTAGTATGGCGCATGGTGTACTTGCTGCCAGGTCTGAGAGCCTTTGAATCCATCCAACAAATATGCGCAACGATTGTATCTAGAGTTTCTGGCTCTGAACCACCAGCAATCAATGTACCCCGTGCAATATCAATGTTGTCCTCTATTTGAATTGAAATCGACTGGGGAGCCGTTGCCTGGTTGAGCTCTTCATTAAAAATCCTAATATTCTTAATGCGAGTTGTTCCACCAGGAAAAAGTGTAACGCTGTCTCCTCGCCTGACTGTTCCGGATGCAATTTGTCCTGCGAAGTAGCGATCCATTGCCCCATCGCGCGGAAGGATTACCATTTGAACTGGCATCCGAAATGGCACGGTATCCGCTTTTTCTTCTATAGTAACTGTTTCCAGATGCTCAAGTAGGCATGGGCCTTTGTAGTAAGGCATATTCTTTGAAGGATCAACAACGTTTTCTCCTGCAAGTGCTGACACAGGAATGAAGTGAATCTCGCGCAGCGAAAAATCCATGGAGAGCCCAAGGAACTCTTCGCGGATTGCATTGAATTTAGCTTCATCGTAATTGATTAAGTCCATTTTGTTTACGCAAACAACGAAATGACTGATTCCAAGAAGTGATCCAACTGCCGCATGCCTGCGCGTTTGTTCGGTGATTCCAAGGCGTGCATCGACAAGTAGAATCATTAGGTCTGCTGTGGATGCGCCAGTTACCATATTTCTAGTATACTGAACGTGCCCGGGACAATCTGCGATGATGAATTTGCGTCTTGCTGTTGCGAAGTATTTATACGCAACGTCGATTGTGATTCCTTGTTCGCGTTCGGCTTTAAGACCATCGGTTAACAGCGCAAGATTGAAATCGGTGCCGCCTTTCTGGCTGGCCTTTTCAATATTCTCAACTAGATCCTTTTGGAGGGAGTTGGAATCATACAGTAGCCGACCGATGAGCGTGCTTTTCCCATCGTCTACGTTTCCTGCTGCAATAAATCTTAAAATTTCCATAGTATTGGTCAGGCCTAGAAGTATCCGGAACGTTTGCGGTCTTCCATGGCCGACTCTGATCGTCTATCGTCCAGGCGCGAACCGCGTTCTGTGGTATTGCTCACTTTGATTTCAGAAATGATTTCAGCAACGGATGCTGCGTCCGATTCAACGGCTGCAGTGCAAGTCATATCGCCTACAGTTCTAAATCGAACTGGTCTTGCTGCGACCTTCTCATCTTCCAGTTTGATAAAATCAGCTTCATCGCGACGCGCCCCGCCAATGCAGGCATCGAATCTGAATTCCTCGATTGTTTCAAGGAGGGTCACGGTTTGCAAAGTATTGCGACTTGCGAATCTACCCTTCTCTTCAACAGCGGTGCCTTTGTTGATTGAGTCTTGAACGTAACGCGCCACGAGCGTTTCATCAATCTCTTTGACCATATCGTCGCGATAGGTAATGGTTTCTGGGAAATTATGACCTGTGTCGATATGAACCAGCGGGTAGGGGAACTTTCCTGGTCTGAACGCTTTCAGCGAAAGATGAACAAGCGTGATCGAATCTTTGCCACCAGAGAATAAAAGTGCAGGACGCTCGAACTGTGCTGCAGTTTCTCTGAGTATGTAGATGGCTTCCGCCTCAAGCTGTCTGAGATGGTCGATCATGAGTTGAAAAGCCCGCAGCCTCATTTTGAACTTGACCCTTGCCAGGCAATCAGTTTTTTTGAAGTAATCCTATAGAAATACCAGGAAATGAAATGCCCCTTTCAGCAGAAGAAATCGCAGCCCTAAACGAGCGCCACGCCTCTTCTTCCATTGAAGAAGTAGTTCGCACGGTTCTTGCGCTTGATCCATCCCATGCGACTCTGGCATTGAGTCTGAGCGTTGAGGACACAGTTTTACTTCATGTTCTGGCAGAAAGCGCAAAGGCCCTGGGAATCCAGGCGCATGCGTTTGCCCTTGATACTGGAAGATTACCGGAAGAGACGTATCAGATTCTAGATGAGGTTCGACAGAAGTATTCCAATGTTACAATCGATGTCCTGTTTCCAGATGCCACCGCAGTTGAGAAACTGATGCGCATCAAAGGTCCGTACTCTTTTTATGAGAGCGTGGAGAACCGCAAGGAGTGCTGTCACATTAGAAAGGTTGAACCCCTGGGGCGAGTTCTCAAAGGTAAAACATCCTGGATGACTGGGTTACGGCGCGAACAGTCGGTAACTCGGGCAGATATCGCTTTGTTTGAGCGCGATGATGCGCATGAAGGAATGCTTAAAGTGAGTCCACTTGCCAGCTGGAGCGAGCCTATGGTGTATGACTATGCAAAGGCGCATAACGTTCCTGTTCATCCATTGCATCGTCGCGGATTTCCAAGCATCGGTTGTGAGCCGTGCACACGCGCAGTTCAACCAGGCGAAGACATTCGAGCAGGCCGCTGGTGGTGGGAAAACGCCGACCAGAAAGAGTGCGGTCTCCATAGTTCTTGATCATGTCAGAAGGGTTACTATTACCGTTAGCGCTGGATCTGAGGGGAAGGTCAATTGTTGTAAGCGGCGAAAGTTCGCATGCCCGTGAAAAAATCAAACTGCTCATTTCTTCCGGTGCGAATCTGCGAATCTATTCTTCGCTCTCGGATCCAAACATAGATGAGTTCAAAGACTCAGTGGAATGGCGCAGCCTTCCGGTAGAACCGCCGGATGTCAGGGATGCATTTCTAATCGTATACGTTGGTGAAGATAAGGCAGAAGCTGCCCGTCTGTTTGAACTGGCAGAGTCTCAGGCAAAGTTCATCTGCTGCGTAGATGACCCGCCCCATTGCAACGTTATTTTCCCGGCGATCGCTCGTTCTGGCAAAGTACAGGTTGCAGTCTCAACATCAGGGCTGAGTCCAACGCTTGCGCGCAAAATCAAGGATCAAATTCAAAACGACATCCTGGGCCGGGATGTAGGAGCGTTTGCTGAATTCCTGGGACGTGCTCGCGCAAACATAAATGGTCAGCTTTCAGGTTTTGCCCGGAAGAAGGACTTTTGGGAGAAGGTTCTGGAGACTGACATTCGGAAAATCCTGGAACTGCAAGGTGAAGAAGCTGCCATGCAGGCAGTCGTTAAAATGCTTCAAAACGAACCAATCGCCTAATCGATTTTCTGTAATAAATGCATTGCAGATTCGACGAACCGTAATGCGATCGCTTCTACTCCTGATTCCCGGATTGCTATTTTGTAGTCCAATTCATTCGAATCCAGCCCCAGAATTCACCCACACGCGTGAATCGGAATGGATTAACTCCAAACCGGTTGCTCTATCTCAATTGCGCGGCAAAGTAGTTCTGATCGATTTCTGGACATTCCAATGCTGGAATTGTTATCGCTCGTTTCCGTGGTTACGTTCGGTTGAAGCGCAGTTTCATGCTCAGGGATTGCAAATCATCGGAGTTCATTCCCCAGAATTCGAAAGCGAAAAAGTCAGGACAAACATTGAAGCAAAGGTTCGGGAATTTGGATTAACCCATCCGATCATGATCGATACTGATTTTTCTTACTGGAATGCAATGAACAATAGCTATTGGCCTGCATTCTATCTGCTGGATAAAAAGGGTGTTGTTCGCGCAAGCTACGCCGGGGAAACGCACATTGGTGATTCTCAGGCAAAGACAATTGAAGCACAAATTAAGACGTTAACCGCCGAATCGAATTAGTTCGACACCCTGGTGGCGGGGACCCCTGCTGCAGCTCAGGTGGGGTATGACGTGCTAGAGCGCGGGGGAAATGCCGCCGATGCTACAGTTGCTACGTTGCTCGCCTTGAACGTCACGTTCGGTGAGGCTGCAAGCTTTCCATCCGTTGCACCGCTCCTATACTACGATGCGGCCAGTGACCAGGTTGAAAGTTATATAGGGGCAGGAAAGGCGCCCGCGCGCGCAACCATTGAATACTTTCATTCAAAAGGACACACAGTTATCCCCAAGATGAGCATTCTAGCCCAGCTTGTTCCTGCTTCCCCGGATGTAATTGTGCGATTGTTGAAACAACACGGTACAATGACGTTTGCAGAACTCTCAAAACCTGCAATTCAGCTAGCGCGGGACGGCTTCCCGGTCTATAAAACAACCGCAAAGAATTTGAACATGAACATATTCAAGCGAATTGGATATTCATTTCTAATGCCGTATAACGCGCAGGTTTATCTGCGCGGTAAATGGTGGCAACCAATCGAACATAAACAAAGACTCCAGCTTCCGGATCTAGCGCGGACGCTGGAGGAAATTGCCCAGGCAGAAACAAATGCGCGTAAGGCAGGCAAAAGCCGCGCAGAAGGCCTGGATGCAGTTCGCGACTATTTCTATTCCGGACCAATTGCAGATAAGATAGTTGAGTTGCATGTTAGAGAACAGGGGCTCATAAGTCGTACGGACCTCTCGGAGTACCAGGGAGGGATCGAGCGGCCCCTTTCTATGGAATTTGGTGATCTTACACTTTATACAAACGACACATGGAATCAAGGGATTGTGGTACTAATGGCGCTTAAGATGCTTGAGAAGGTGGATTTTTCCACAATCAAGCACAACTCCCCAGAGTATATTCACCTGGTTGCTCAGGCGATTGAACTGGCGATGGCTGACCGCGAAGCATTCATTGGTGATCCTGCGTTTGTGAATGTTCCGGTGAGTGGGCTTCTGAGTTCTGCGTATGGATTGACGCAGAGAAATCGCATGACCCCCCGAGCATTTGGGAAAATGCCTGAACCGGGAGACCCCTGGAAATTTGCGCGGGAGAAAAGAAAGGTCACAACGAAAATTTCTACTTCGCCGCAAAGAACAGTAAGCCAATGGGATGAGCGGTTGCGCAATGAAACTGAGTCAGCGTTCGCATGGAATGGCAATGTTGGAAAAGATACAAGCTATATTGCAATCGTAGATGAGAAGGGGAATGCAGTTTCCCTTACCCCAAGCGATTTCCCAATGTCACCTATGGTTCCGGGGACTGGACTTACCCTTGGGATACGCATGACACAGTTCAGGTTGGACGCCAATTCGCCAACTTCCCTTGCGCCAGGGAAACGTCCGCGCATCACACCGCATGCGCTGATGATTAAGAAGCATGGGAAGTTCTACATGAGCTTTGGGACCCCTGGAGCCGACATGCAAACCCAGGCACTCGTCCAGGTTTTTTTGAATCATTTCGCCTACGGAATGGATTTACAACGAGCAATTGAGTCTCCAAGGTTCCGTTCCAGGAATTGGCCGGATAGCTTTTCGCCGCATGAATACCTTCCGGGGCAAATTGATCTTGAGGAAGAGCTTTATGAAAGCGCAGGTAGGGCCCTTTCTGATCTGGGCTATCAGACGCAGGAATTTCCATCTATGGACAATACGTTTAGCGCGCCAGGAGCAATTGCCAAACAGAATGGGTTGCTCTACGCTGGAGCTGATCCGCGCGAATCCACAACAGCACGCGGGAAATAGTGTTAGTGAGGCATGGCCCGAATGCGTTCGGGTAAGTTTTCGCGCAAATTCATGTAGAAGAGCGCGTAATCAGATACATGATAATTACCACTGCGGTCTGGATATCCTGAACGTTCTGGTTTTGAAATCCGGAGCACACCGTTGCTGCAACGAGCAGAGCAAATACCCGGGTCAATCTTTTTGAAATCTGGTGAAACTCCCCCGAGATTCAACTCCGCGGCGGCCAGGTTAGCATCATGCCGCCATGAGATTGGGTTTGTGCAAGCATAGGGTCCCACGGGATCATGAGCGAGTTTACTGAATTCAGTGCCGTCAATCGCGGAGCGGTAAGAAATGAAGCAGCCAATTTGCGAAGCTGAATCGCAGGGGGGAATAGTGGTGTAGGCATTTTCCGGAGTTGCCATTCCAATTAAATATGCGACCAGTAGTTTTTGTTTCAAGGCTTTGCCATCGAATCGATCCTTTAGTAGAAGCATGGCGTGTCTCGATCCCTGGCTGTGCCCCGCGATAATAATGGGTCTGCCGCCATTGTGATGTTCAAGATAGTAATCAAATGCTCGTAGTACGTCTGAGTATGCAGCATCCAGTGCCGGTCCGCCATTGGGCTTATTGATAAAGGATACCAACGTCGCCTGACGGTAACGTGGCGCATAGATTCTTGCGCAACAATTGAATACACTGGCCTGTGTGCGAATTGTGCTCTGATCCACACGATTGTTTATTTTCTGATCCCTTGCATCCGCATTCCATGTTTTCCCAAAGTACAGAGTTGGATGAACAAAGAACACATCCACTCTGGCCGTGGATTGTTCATCCTTCAGATTCGTGTTGGATGGGACTTCGTCGGCTGGATCTTTGCGATCGGGGAGAGCGGCCCAGTACGCCGGGTTTGCATAGTCCGGAGCGTCTGGCAGTTGGTTTTGCGCGAATGGATCGCCCGGGCTGATAAGCCAGATACACGATGACATTCCGGTTAAGAGGATCAAGACTGCGGCGCGAACAAGCATAGGCATTTATCAATTAAGGCTACCAACCGTCGACCGGGAGCAAAAAAAAGGATCGATGATGCAAAGAACACCGATCCTGGTTTACCTGGCCCTAATTGCACTGCTTTCCTGTCGCGCAGATGAGATTCCTTCGCGTGCATTGAGCCTGGCCAGGGGCCAATCAGTTACAATCCTGAGATCAAAACTTCCGATTGGAAGCGGCCTTCTACTCAGCAAGAAGCAAATCCTTACGTGCGCACATGTGACACCGGCCCGTCC
Source organism: Spirochaetia bacterium (assembly GCA_021413825.1). Classification (GTDB taxonomy): domain Bacteria; phylum Spirochaetota; class Leptospiria; order Leptospirales; family Leptonemataceae; genus JAEUSB01. The sequence continues at coordinate 57,503 of JAIOPQ010000005.1, forward strand.
CGATGATTCGGGTGAAACCATTTACCAGGTTGCGCTGAGCGATGGAACCACAAAGGACGCGCATTTGAGTCAGACTTCCGCACAGATTGATCTGGCAATACTTGAAGGCGAATTTGGATCTGTTGAGACGCTGTCGACTGATAGCTGGATTGCCCGTGAGAAGCTAAACGAAGGGCAAAGAATTTTTCTCTATGGCGCTCCCTATGGCCTGAGTAACAGTTTAATGCAAGGGAATATCTCGCAAAATAATCGAATACAAACTGATCCTGGATTTGCGGAGATTCCATTTATTCAGACTCAGGGAGTCTCTTTTCCCGGAACATCCGGTTCCGGTGTGTACACATGGGATGGGCTGCTCATTGGAATAAATCGCGCCGCGTATGGCACCAACCACTCCGGGATTGGATTGGTAATCCCTTCAGGTTTTGTGCTGCAATTCCTGAAGACCTCCGCCCGAGCGTTCTTGATTTAGATTTTCATAAATGGATATAGCCTGATCCCAATTGCGGTTTCTATACAATTCGAATGCTTGAGCAAATGCGTCGCAGGCCTCTTTGGCGGATAACGTTCCGTATGCATGATCGAGAGGTTCGTATACTGAAATAGGGATGCTCTTCCCCTTGACCGCAACCAGGTCAATTATGCGACACGGGATTTCATGCTCTACTTCCCGTTTTGTAGATTCGGCAATCAGGATCTCAGCACCGTATTGAGTAGTTAGACTCTCCAGGCGCGATCCAAGGTTTACGTTATCACCAATCAGAGTATAATCCAATCGCTGATCTGATCCAATGTTTCCTACGATCATTTCACCGGTGTTTACTCCAACGCCCATAGCAAGCGGCGCCATTTGGCGAGCAGCAAATTCCTGATTGAGGGAGCGCAGCGCTGAGGTCATCGCAAGCGCGGAGCGAACTGCGAGCAGCGCATGATCGGGTCGATGGATCGGTGCACCCCAGAATGCCATGATAGCATCGCCAATGAACTTATCCAGGGTTCCCTTCTGTTCAAAGATGATTCGCACCATGTGCGAAAAATACTCATTCAAAATTGAAACTACGGCAGCTGCATCCATATTCTCTGAGATGGTTGTAAATCCGCGAACATCGGAAAACAGAACGGTCATGATGCGGCGTTCACCTACTTCTGCCTTGATCTCGCCGCGGTTCATCACTTCCTCAAGTACATCAGGCGAAAGGTATTTGGCCATCGCACCCTTGAATCGACGCTTCTCAGCACCTTCGAAATAGGTCAGAACGCCAAGAGCCCCAAGATACGCTGGGATGAAAGTAAGTGGAACGGGCGCCAGATAAAATGCATAGTCCAACCGAAATGCGAACAAAGCGCCCGTCATACATAGGACAAACAAAACGCCAGGCACAAGGACTCTAATAACCATGCGATGAAAGTACAGTGAAAAGAAAGCCGTGATAGCAAGTAGGACTGCGGAGAGAATAAATCCCCAGACAGGCGAGCCGTGAATTAAAAAATGCTTTCCCAAAAGATTGGAAACCATGGTGGCATTCAGCGCGAATCCTGGCATTGGTCCTTGTGGCGTGAGTTTCTCATCGTATGTTGCTGCAGCAGATGCACCAAATATTACGATCTTATCTGTGAACGCGTCCTTAGGAACCTTTACGCTCAGGCCCGATTCCGTTTCTCCGCTGGCCTCAAGCGAGCGGATTGAATCGATGATACCACTTACTGAAATGCGATGAATTGAATCCTGTGCTGTAACATCATAAACCCATTTGGGGTAATAATGAATCCTCCAGAGTCCATCTTCCAATGGAACCGTTAGCTGCTCAGGCTTCCCGCTGCGAAACCCTTCAATCCGCAATTCATTCTTAGAAATTGAAATTCGCGCATCCGGATCGATTGTCGCAAGGTATGCGCTCACAGGCAGAAGTAGAAAAGATGAATCGCCGTATTTAAAAATCGGTTCCGCCATGCGGGAAATGCCGTCACTGTCAGGAAGGTACGTAACGGAATGCAATAGCGCCCTGTTCTTGATCTTCTCTTTTTTATCGTCCTGCATGATCTCGCCTGCAGGATATTGAATTACATTGTATTGCCTGGGCGTGAAATCTGAGTATTTTACCGGCACGGATTTGGAGGCGATTGTTGCGGGCAGGGGTTCGGACGGTTCACCTTCTTCCTTGCGCAATTGAATCGCATGCGAAAGGGGAACCACCTCACTCACGTAGCGCGTTGCGGTCGCGAGTTTTGCATCCTCTTCTGAACGCTCCGTGAACATTATATCAAACAGAATAATCCTGGGTCCGCCATCCGCGATGTACTGCAAGATGGGCTGGTAAACATCGCGTCTCCAGGGCCAGCGACCGAGCAGTCTTTCGTTCTTATAAGCGTTTAACGTTCTTTCGTCAATATCAACGATAACTACATCTTTGGAATGTTCATGCGCAGGATTAAAGTAGCGATATCGTAAGTCGATCAGGGAATCTTCAATTGAGTGCAGTCCTCCGCGCAAATGCAGCGGCAGCACAACGAACATTGGGAGAATTCCAAAAATGGTTCCCCAGATAACCTTGCGATCGAGCTTCATGTGCGAGTGCTTGCTACAACATAGATCGAGGAAGATTTAACATGTAACGGCTGCGGTGCCTGGCTTTGGTCAATCTGTGCCGTACCCTTGCCGAATTCCATGCTGTATGTTACAGTCAGCGAGGAGCGCGAATCGCCCCAGGTAAATCCAAGTGAAAACCCGCGCTGATCCACGTGCTCAAAACGTTCCAATGCGTCAAAACCCGGGACATTGTAATAGAGTGAAGTCCCGCCTGACAACGGATACGCCAGAGCATTCCTGCCAGTATTTCGCGCCAGAGCGGCGAGAGCTCGCTCGCCCCACTGTATTTCATAGGAGTTGGCCTGGTTTGTGAAAAGCCCACCGCGCAGTGCAAAATTATCGCTTAAGAAATATTCCAGACCCAGCGCAAAGTTCGTTGTGGGTTTGCGTGTGAGTGATGCAACCTCACCCCGGTTCAGAAAAACGTCGCCGTTTACATCTGCCTGTGTCCTGTCCTGTTCAACTTTGAATCCAAAGGAGCGAATCACATCAAATGAAACCATGAAATAGCGGGAAGGAAACGTTGCAAATCCCATACGGAGTTCTGGCGCTTCTGGAATAGCCCCGCTTTCCGGTGGACCTGCGATTGCAGAACCTGACGTTGCTGCAGAGGATCCCTGCGAGGTGCTTTCAACGAGCACGAGTTCAGACGCGGTTTTTGCTGTGCTATTGACCACGCCGGATTTACGTCGATTAGCCGCAGTTACAATGGGTCGCCTGAGCGAAGCGCCCAGCGATAGGGAGTCAGAGGGCATGTATTGCATGCCGACGATTGGGAGTAAGCCCATAGTGCGCCTGCGATCTGTAAGGTCTGTCGAGGTATACGTGTTGTTTTTGTTTATTGAGAGCTGAGATGTAGTGATTCGTGCAGAATCGTACAAATAATAGAGTGTGGCACCAATTGAAAATCGACTGGATATTGGTTTTGCAAGGCTTGGCCCCACCAGAAACGATGTATTGCGCTCAGTGTAGTCGTTTCTAAAATTTGAAACTTTGTTAAGGGCCACAGGAAACTGGATCTGGTCTGCCTGATCAAAGTCATCGGTTGACGGAGAAACGATCGAAAATCCAAATCGGAAATCTCCAAAACTCTTAATGGCGCCAAAGAAATTTGGAACGTATCCACGCGAGCTACGATTGTAGCTCTGGCCAGGGCCGAACACATTCACGTAAGACTTGCGTGACTCCCTGTAGGTACTTGCAGAAATTGAAATAAAGTTATCATACGCAAAGGCAATCCCCGCAGGGTTATAGTAGGCTCCGGCCGGATCATCTGCAACGGCCGTGTAGGCCCCCGCAAGTCCTGCAGCTCTCTCACCAAAAAATCCATTGATGTTATGGTATTCGTCTGCCTCGAGTTGCGTCAGGCTTAACAGAACTGCGAACATACACAAAGAAATTGCTGAACGGCTTCTGCTGTGACTTAAGGAAAGTGGATTCAATTGGGTTTATTCCTGAGGAGAGTTTTATATTCCGTATAACGTTGTTGATAGACGTTTGCCTGGGAAGTTGTAAGTCCCTGTTCAACGGCGAACAGTTCCATAGTTGTTATTCGATCTGAAATAGGTGGATGTGTCTTTATGAAGGTCTGATTGCCCGTCATCGATGCAAGTCGTCTCAAATATGCTGTACCAGAAAGAGGATTGTAGCCCAGGCCTGAGATTAGAACCATCCCTGCGCGATCTGCATCCAGCTCGAAGTTGCGTTGTCTGCCCTTTTCAAGCAGTTGTGCTTCAAGCTCACCAGTGGATTGCCTGACTGCACTGTTCACTACGCTGCCGCCACCCGCAAATAGCGCTGAGACAAAACTCACAAATCCGGTTCCACTCTGAAATTGACCAGAATGCTGGTATGCTACGTGCGAAATCTCATGCGCCAGTACGAATGCAAGTTCACTCTCATCCTGGAGTTCAAGCAAAAGGCCGCGCGTGACCATTATGTAACCGCCCGGACAGGCGAACGCATTCACTTCGTCGGTAGCAAGTACTCCAACCTGGAGGTTCAATTCATTGCGTGATGACCGAGTAGCAATGGATCGACTAACAAAAAGAAGATACTTTGTTAGGTTTTCATCGCGTACGGTGCCGTATTTCTTTGCCAGCCTGGCCGCAAGGCTTCGGCCCACCTGCAGCTCATTTTGAATTGCTTCTTTCTCCTGTGAACTCATACCCGGAGAAGTTGCACAGCTTAACAAAAACGCGCAAGCACACGCTGCTAAAAGGGCTCTATTCACTTTGGAATTCCACCCGAAGTAAATGCAGACATTTCCGCCTGTGAAATTTGAACATGCTCAATCCAATCGATTGAATCAAAATCAAAATCCTGTAGACCGCTGCGGGTACGTAAAGTTTGGGATTCGGAAATCCCTCGCGCCGCAACGGTTTGTGAATAGTTAGATGCGCGCGCTCGTGCCTTCACAGCTGTGTCTTTGTCAATTCCCGTTCCAAAATTCACTTTCTGTGAAGGTGGGAATGCAGAGGCATATAAGCGTGGGACGTAACCTGTACCAGAATCCGTCCTGACCCGAAAGAAAAGACCTTCCTCACCGGTCTGAGTAATGGCAGTTCCACGCGCAATAGCCGGTCCCGACGCATCCATTTTTGGAGCATTGAGCAACCGAGCTGAGGGGGATTGTATGTACATTGTGCGATCCGCTCCAACGGCGGTTGCAACAAGCAACATGATTGCGACGCAAAGGATCCTGATTGGATTCAGCTTCATGGCAGAGTTACAGTTACGCTCACATTGGAATTCACTGACTGGCCATTTACTGTTCCGTTCATAGTCAGGGCAGACGAGGCTGTTCCAAGAACAATCTCATCCTCAACTGGATCAAAGATTATGTTTTCTGAATCAGTTGAATCGATCTGTAGGTCCATGATCAGAGGACTCCCACCGTTGACGGTGAAATTGTCTGCCGCCGTTGTAGTCATCTGCAAATGAGCGATTGTGAAACCGGAAATAGTGGAGTTTGCGCCGTTGCTCGTTTCAGTGACCGTGCTTGCAAGCGTCCCTGTTGTTACAACAGTCCCGCTCAGCGAATTCAACTTGTAGTCTGGAAAGTTTTCAAAATCGATCGAATACGTTCCGCAATTGCCTGTGTACGTAAAACTTCCGTTGTCTATGTCATAGGTGAAAATCGTGCCATCGTCATCAAGGGTCACGTCTACGCTGTTTGCGGTGACAATGCCGGTTCCGTCTTCGCAGGTTTCAGTTCCCGACATAACATAGCTAAAGCCATCTCCTCCCTGCGCGCAATCGCCCATGGGTGGACCGGCGCACGTAAATGTTGCCGGCCGCACAGCGCTCCGCCTGGACCTGAGGGAGGCCAGCAATCGTTGGGAACCACGCGAGTGTCGGACGGTGCGCAATAGCGCCAGCATGAATTGGCGTTTTTGTATGCCAGGGAGAAGATTGGCGGAAGCCCCTGTGCTCAGCCCACCGGCCGTTGCAGATACCGCCGCCACAGCTCCGGTTGCGCCGGCTCTTGCCGTTCTCCCTCCAAGTCTGTTGTTGCTGCCAAGTAAGAACGCGGCTCGGATCACATCGGAGTCTGTAGATTTCTGGCAATTGACGAGGGTGGTGGTTAAAATGCTTAAAAATAAGGCTGGAACAATGGTGCGCATGAGGCCTCCGGCGTTGTGGTATTGACGAAGGCGGGCGCAGTTTCAATCAAAAAAAAATCAGTCTATCCGCAGAACGTGGGCATCGCCGATGCGAGGTAATGCGTACAGATCCGCCATGGAAAAATCTGCAACAGCGGCCTTGTTTTTCCGCACAGATATAATCTTATACTGCATGGGCTCATGCTTGTTGTAGCGAATCAAAAATGCAAATTCCGAATAGCCTCCGTCCATTGTAGGCGTCTTGATCGAGTACTGGCCGGATGGGGCGCCTTTCTGTATCTGAATGTCCGGGCTCAAAGGAACTATGTCAATCGCGCTCAAATTGCCCTTGAGCAGAATTGTGATTTCTTTTGGAGGTAGAGAAACTTCAACCGTGCGACAGGTAGGTGCCGCGAGCACAAGCCCAAGTACAAAAATCAAAGGGAAATTAGACGTTAGGCGATTATGTTTCATAGGTTCTCAATTTTCAAAAAATGATGCTACCACCATTCCAAGCGATGTGTTGTTGGATGTGACGATTGAAAGTGGCGCACGCTGGACCATTGTCCCGTAGGATAGAACGAATGTTAGGATCGATTCACTTCCACCCTGGGTGTTGGTTACATACATATAGGTCCCAGTCGGATCAATTGCAATCTTACGCATCTGCGTCGATGCCTGAGTTGCTACAGCGATCAGGGGTGTTGGGTCAAGACTTCCATCCGTATTCCTCCCAACTCCAAGGATAAGGTTATTATTAAAGTCGCTTACCAGCACAAACCGGTCTTTGGGATCCATTGCAATGCTGTAGAAGTCGTGGGCCAGGGGGCTATTTGTAACCGTCCCAATGCTTTTGTCACCTGCAACCGTTCCCGCAGAAAGATTGGCCGGCGAGGCAGTTTGATATGCGGAGTAGACGTGCGTCTGAGAGCTGTCGAATACCAGGCCAGTTCCAGTTGTTGCCGTTCCGCCGCCAGCAGGCGTTGGACCAAATGAAGTGAGCATAAGAGACGTGGAGTCAAGGTTAAAGGTTCCAAGATTTCCTGTATTCAGTTGCGCAAAGATTCCAGTTGCATCCTTACGGAAAGCCGTTTGGAGTAGATTTGCTATTGGAGAAATTACGCAATCCGTGGCGCGGACTTTGCAGATGGCGGTCCCAGTTCCAGTTGGAATTACAATGTAGCTACCGCTGGGATCAACGGAAATAGCCCCTGGTGTCCCAACCCCCGTGTAGCTATTAATAGCGACTAACGTCCCGTCCTTGTGCGTGATGGAATATACAAACACTCCGCCCGTACCCGATGCGTATAGATACCGCCCCGCCGGATCTATAGCGAGACTGCTTGCGCCTGCAAGGGCTGTACTTCGCAGAAATTCAAGTGCGCCGTCCTCTTTGATTTTCATAGTCTGAATATTTCCGCTCAGGTTATCGCTGGCATACACAAACCTTGGCGTAAGTACCGGGCCAGCATACAACAAGCTTGTAAACGCGTCACAGGATAGATCACCAACCAGACAAGGGTCCGGCATTTTACAATGCGCGAATCCAAGGCATACCAGGGAAAGAGGGATCAGAAAGCGCATATTTGATCTAAAATCCTGAGTGCAGGCCGGTCGATTCCTTTTCAGCCGAAAATTACTGACGAATCGCATCATTCATTGCACGGCATCACGATAATCCTTATACAATCCAGGATTCAATTCCGCAAGTTTGGTTTCGAGTTCCTGGATATCCTCAGGATGGTATTCATGCGACGCATGGTGCTGTAGTAGGACCAGTATAAAGAAGCAAATTCGGGCTCGCACACGCTCTTTGTATTTTTCCACAACGCGTTCAAGGTCCTGGCTAAGTCTTCCCAGCTCCGTTCGAATTTCTTTTAGTTCTTCGGGCAGCAGTTTACGCAGCGCATAGCGCTGAGAAGCTGCCATCAGATGTGCTGGAAACCAGAGTATTGCATTTTCACGATTCCCTTCAAATAATCCATACACGGACTGAAAAACCTTTCCCGGAAGATCTGATCCAATGAGCGAAGGGTCGAGAATTGCTGGCTCCTGGATAAACGCATCCCTGTAGAATCCCAGTCCAGGTGCCAACAATTCAGGTTCTTCGTTTGCCTGCGCAGCACATGACTCACCCAGAAGAAAAAGGATATCCGCTGCGGGTCTCACCTTGCGCGCAAATTGCAGAATTTCAGTGGCGTTTGTGTAATCGCCGATCCGCATCAAGCAGCGACCTACATCCGCGAGTACCTTAGTGTCATGTGCCAGGCCCGAATCCTGGAAGGAAAATCTAAACTCCTCCGCAGCCTGGCCGAGTATACCTCGCATAGCCGCGCGAAAGCTCGTTAGTCCGGTAAATTCCTTGTCGTTTGCAATTGTCTCGTACGCATCCCAGGCCTGCACAAGCGCTGTGCCTCGTGTCTTACCCTGCTGCATCGCTTGAAAGCTAGTATGGCGGTTTTCCCAGTAAGCTGCAGTATAGAACCCGCAGATGTAATCCGGTTCTTCTGGAAATTCTTCGAGAAGTGCACCGTATAGATCCTTGGCTCGCGAGTACTCTCCGCTGGAAAGAGCCGATAGAGCCTCGCCTGTTTGATTCATCGGTAATTGGAAAAGCTTGCGTCAAAATCGTAATTGGCTTCTTTTACGAGACGAACGACTGCCTGCAAGTCATCCTTGTCCTTTCCAGTTACGCGTACCTGATCTTCCTGAATGCGTGCCTGGACTTTTAGTTTAGAATCTTTAATAAGTTTAGTTATCTTCTTACACTGTTCTTGTGTTAGTCCGTTTTGAATATCTACCTTGCATTTGAATTTTCCGCTTACGTTACTTTCAAAGGGCCCGTATTTAAATGCTTTGAGACTGATGTTACGTTTTACTAGTTTGGATTGAATTACGTCGATTAGTTGTTTGAGCTTCATCTCATCTGATGTTTCAAGTTGCAGATGCTCTTTTTCAAGGTCCAGAGTCACCGGCGAACCTTTGAAATCGAATCGATTCTCAACCTCCTTTTTTGTAGCATCGATTGCGTTTGCAAGTTCCTGCCGATCGACCTTCGAGCTGATATCGAATGAATACTCCTGTGCCATGCGCTTTTGTCGGGGATTTGGGCAGAAAAAGCAAGCCTTATACGGCCCCCGCGCACATTCCTGCCCGCGCGCGGCCGCCCCGGCACTTGTCCCCAGGCATGGCGTTCCAGGCCTGGGGTCGCTCTTATCCGATTCGCTTCACGTGCCCGGGCGACCTCCCGCAGAGAAAATGCGGCGGGGGACTCTGCGGCATGGGCTGGGAAAGGCGCGGTCCGCCTGCAATGTTTCAATCGCTCGCTCTGATTCGCTAAAACGAACGTCTGTTTGA
>JAIOPQ010000093.1 GCA_021413825.1 Spirochaetia bacterium
AATCGTCACTGAAGTTGTGGAATGGGCGTAGGCGAAGCGATTCTGGATCTGGAGCGCGGGCTACCAGGGATCCGTTTGCGTGATCTGCTTTTACCCGGCTCAGTATCTAACCTCCGGAACCTGCAAGAATCCAAAGTGGAAATTGCAGAGAATCTCTTTGCGCAGTGGGATGCGGCGACAAATTGCGGGTCCAACGTAAAGGCGGAGAGTGAACAAGAGATCGAGATCAAAACACTAGTCTCGGACTTGAAAAACCCTGCACTCCTGCGAATTTTTCTAGAAAGGTTGGTTACGTTTCTGGAGTCGATTCAAATCGGAGATAGAGGAACGCTGATCGAGAAACTCAAGGCCACGCGCAGTGTATTCGAGGGAGCTCAGGGAGTGCTGCTCGACCGCGATTCCGGATTCTTTCCCTACGTAACTCCCTCAAACACCACCTTCGCAAACGCAGATGAGATTCTAAAACCATTCGCAGGTGAAGTGTTTCGCATTGGAATAGTGCGAGGCTATATGACGCGACATGGAGCCGGGCCCCTGGTTACTGAAATCGATTCAAGCCTGCACATGAATCTGAAAGATGAACACAACCTTGAAGGTGCATGGCAGGGATCATTGCGTGTGGGCTGGTTCGATGCAGTGGCGATTCGGCACGCCATACGCACTGCTGGAGGGCCCAATTATCTAGATGGGATCGCAGTAACAAACCTGGACCGCCTTCCCGCGGATTCCAAATTTTGTGCAGCCTATGATACGCCTACAGAAAGAATTCGAGACTTACCTGATGCATCAGGGCCGGCAATCACTGACTTTCTAACCCAGGTGCAACCCGTTTGTGAACTGGTCCATCCCACTGAGCTAATGGCGCGAATCAAAGAAGAGCTGGAAGCAAACATAATCCTAACGTCGAATGGGTCAGGACCGGAACACAAAACATTTTCCACCGATTAGCCCTGAAGAATTCAATCGGTTGAGAGCACTCATCATTCCGATTTATGCCCTCGGGTTGGAATCAGACCTGCCCCTTGCCAAGTTTGTGTTTAGCAAAGAATTCCCTGAGGATTTCAATGACCTGCTCCGGTAATTCGTGGTGCGGATTGTGTCCACATGGTAATGAATGCTTTTCGAGTTGTGAAAAATGTCCTAGAATTTCGTCCAGTGAACCGGCTCCGTTCTCTCGATTTCCTGGCAACAAATGACTTGATTCACCATATATGAACAGTACCGGACATTTTACACGCGCCCAGAGAGCCCTTGAAAATTGCGGGCTGAACGGAATTGGAATCCCGCCGTTCTTTACGTCGACGTCCTGCCTCCATACAAATCCTTCCGGAGTTTCGCGCGCAAGGGATTTTGCAAGTAAGGAAATCCGCTCCGGTGGTAAGGTCTGATGGACTGTTTTTAGAATGAGTTCAGCCTCGTGTAAGGATTTCATTACGCGCACACGGTCTGGCCTTTTCCTGCGTAATGCATCTCCCCAGCTCTTCAAGCGACGGATTTCCTCTTCCGCGGGAGCAATTCCAGAAAACCCTTCCATCAAAACAAGCGCTGAGATTTCATCCGGATAGAGCCCGGCGAACCGGGCTGCAATTGCAGCACCCATACTGTGACCCATAAGGACGTATGGTTTTCTCAAGCTACCTGCAAACTGAATCAGATCGCCAAAGTATAGTCCGGCGCTGTAGTACCCTTGTTCGATTCGTGAAGAGTCGCCATGCCCGCGCATGCTCGGGCAAAATAGTTCAAATTTGTCAAAGGCGGGAAGGATAAATTGAAACGTTTCGCATGTATCCGCAAAGCCATGCAGGCCAAGTACTTGTGGAGCGTCCGCATTAGGATACCGAACACAATCCAGATACCCGCCCGGGACTTCAAATCGTAAAGATTCTTTACTTTCCAGAGCGCAGCCGTCCCAGACATAGTAAGACTCCAAGAGCAGATAACGCGTGATCGATCTTATCGCGCCGAACCATGTCCTCTAAATCATCAATTGGAACTAGCACCAGGTCAATCTCTTCTGAACCGTCCGGAAAGTGCTTTCTGTCTGGATTCAAATGACACCCCTCGGCCAGAAAGAAATGAATCCTATTTGAGAACAAAGCCGGATTTGGATTCACTGAACTTACATGTGTGATACGATTGCTGACGTAACCGGTCTCTTCTTCAAGTTCGCGCGCAGCTGCGACCCCGGGATCTGTTTCATCCGGATCGAGGGTTCCACCTGGCGTCTCAAGAACCATTGTCATTGATCCTGCCCTGGGTTGACGGATCAAAATGGCCCGATTATCGTCCGTGATTGGCAGCACATTCGCCCAATCAGGAGGTACAATTCTGTGAAATGAATGCGACATAGGTCCGCGCGAATTTTCCAGCTCAACTTCCTGCACGGTAAACGGAACCGTGATGAGTACATCGGTGGATTTTGTGACCTTCCATTTCATTTGAGCAGGATGGAAGTCATGATTGAGAACGTCAAGCGTTGACGCTCAGGACGGCAATAAATGACTCTAGAAATGCAGGCTGTACGCAAACTGCAATGCGTCGCCGGAACTTTTGAGACTGACACCGGTTTTAGGCGCAAAGATTAGAGTGTCTGCAAGATTCCATGCATAGAAACCAAGCAATGCACCTCGTGCGGATCGCGCACCGTGTGATGCAGACTTATAACGATCATAATTGTGTGAATTGGTAGTTGAACCAAACAGGAATACTGCTTGAGCCGTCGCGTCGTCCTGCGTAATTCCGCGCAAGCGAGTCGCGTACGGAGTGAGAAACAAGAACTGACCCGACGATGCCTGATAGAGTGATCTGCGACGATTGTAGATAACGTCCTGTTGTCTTGAAATTGCTGCGAGGCTGAAAAAAGTAACCCCATACGCAATTGCGGGAGTACGACGGCCTTGATAGTACTGACCCCAGCCAGGCAGCACAGCACTTCGCATGAAAGCACCAAGGCGATTGGGGGTATTCCTTTGAAGCTCTTCTTGCCTCCGGGCTTCTTCCAGCTTTCTTTTTTCAGCGAGTTCCAGTTCCTTTTTCACTTCTTCGCGAATACGCTGCCGCATTTGCTCGTCAGTGATCTGCGATTCTTCTTTCTTCTCATTCGTTTTTTTATCTTCTGCTTTCTTGCGATCCGCAGCTTCCCTTTCTGCTTTCTCTTTTGCAAGCCTATCTGCCTCAGCTTTCTTCTTGTCTGCTTCAAGGCGAGACTGTTCGTCGCGTAGCTTGTCTTCCGCTAATTTCTTATCTGCGGCGGCCTTGCGATCCTGCTCTGCTTTCTTGTCTGCTGCCCTCTTCTCTTCTGCCTTGCGCTCCTCTTCCTTGCGTCTAGCTTCTTCCGCGGCGCGTTTTTGTTCTTCTGGCGAAGGCCCGTATGTAATTCTGCGAATTTCAGATTTCTTTAATACAACGCGCCCGGCCGGCGTATCCAGGACAACATCTGTGCGATTTTGGCTGGCAATCGTTCCGGTAAATATCTGGCCGTTGCGCATAATAATCTGCTCAGCGCCCAGCCCATGGAAGGCATACAAACAGGCTAGAATCAAAAACCAAATTCGAAACTTCATATAGCGCCAGAATCCCCCCTCATTAGATGCAATGTCGTACATGCGTCAACAAAAACAGAGCCGGCATCGTAGAACGCGGACCGCAGGCTAGTAGACGAAGGCTTTTGACATTTTCTTGTCTTTTGGACTTTACAAACATCAACACAGCGCAACAAACAACGAATGGAATTTAAGGATCACTTTTCCAATCAGGCAAAACGCTATGCCGATTTTCGTCCTGATTACCCGGACAGTCTCATCGACTGGGTCGCATCGCTTGCTGTCAGAAAAGAAACAATGTGGGATTGCGGAACTGGAAACGGCCAGGCGGCCCTGGCGTTCACAAAATACTTTTCCAAAATTCATGCAACGGATCCCAGCAAATCGCAGATTGAAAGTGCAAAACCGCATGCTGCAATTGAATATGCAGTCAGGCCAGCAGAAGATTCCGGATTTCCAGCTCAGAGTTTTGATCTCATCACCGTCGCACAGGCATTGCACTGGTTTGACTTCGATAGATTCTATGCAGAAGTTCGCCGTGTGGCGCGGAAAGACGGCGTGCTTGCATGCTGGGGATACGGACTATGCGACGTATCACCAGAAATCGATGAAATCATTCGGCGCTTTTATACTCTGAAGATCGGCCCTTATTGGCCGGTTGAAAGGAAGTTGGTCGATCAAGAATATAAGACCATTCCGTTTCCGTTTGAGAAAATCGAAGCCCCGGAGATGGCCATCGAACGCGATTGGAAGCTGGAAGAGTTTTTGGGATATGTCAGTTCCTGGTCTGCGCTCCAGGCAATGGCCAGGAAGACAGGCGAAGATCCCCTTCCAGAGTTTGGAGCGGAGTTAAAAAATGCCTGGAAGACTGTCCATAGAGTACGTTGGCCCATTTACGTTCTTGCGGGAAGAGTGAACTAGACCTTCTAAAGCCAACGGCTTTCAACAATCGGCGCCTGGCCTGGAATCTTAACCGATCCAGTCTTTCATGAACGGTTGCATCTTCACTGGACTAAACTCAACAAATCGATAGGTCGCAAGAGACTTAACGTTAAACGGATCCTGTAGCATGAAATCGCGAATTATTTCAAGCGATTCCGCCCGGCCAAGGATTACGCCGCCAGTTCTTGGATTCTGCGGGCCGGACATCAGCAGCATCCCGGCATCAAAGCCCTTCTGCAAAAAGGCCCGATGCTCAACGACTGCAGCGTCGATTTGTTCAATTGCGGCTGTATATGTTAGTTCCATTAGAAAATGCTTCATATAACACCATCCACATTGCTGTCAAAAATCGCAAAACAGTTTCTGCCTTCTTTCTTGGCGCGATATAACGCCCGATCCGCCGCCTTGATCAGGACGTCGGGGGATGAGTCGCGCGGAGGCTCAATAGAAGCCACTCCGATGCTTGTTGTGACGATCTTGTTTGGAGATCCTTCATGGTCCATTCGCAGGCCTTCTACTCCTTTTCTGAGAAGTTCTGCAACATGGGCGGCTCCTCCTGAAGGCGTTTCGGGTAAAATGACGGCAAACTCTTCACCGCCATAGCGCGCGAACAAATCTGCTGGACGACGCGCAACTTCACGAACACCTTGTGCCAATCGTTTTAGGCATTGATCACCGCCAGGATGTCCATATCGCTGATTGTATTCTTTAAAGAAATCGATGTCGATTAGAATCATCGACATAATCAATCCAGTCCTGGCGCAGCGCTTCCATTCGCGATCCAAATGCTCATCAAACTTACGTCGATTAGCCACAGAAGTCAATGGATCGAGATTGGACGCGACCTCAAGTTTACTCAACATCCCTTCCAGCTGGCGGTGCTCTTCGAGTAGTTCAGCCTCCCGACTTAAACGACGGGAGATTTCTGTTTGAAGGCGAAGGCAATTGCGAACGCGTGCTACAAGCTCCAGCCAGTGAAAAGGTTTAAATATGAAATCGCTTACGCCTGCATCCATTGCCTGTGGAAGGATTTGTGGGCCTTCTTTGCCCGTCATAATTATGACAGGCAAATCTCTAAACCTGGAAATACTGCGCAAATCGCGCGTTAGCTGAATTCCATTCCCGGACGGGAGCCACACATCAGCCAGAATCAATTGAATCGAATCCGCATGTTCGTTGAGTAACTGCATTGCCTCGGGCGCAGACTCAGCAAAAAGTAAATCTCTATAACCAGAACTCTCAAGCATCTGCCGAACTAGACGCTGCTGATCCGGCGAATCCTCAACAATGAGTATCATGGGCCTTCATTGAAAGCAGCCCGGACACCAGGTCAAGCACGTCTTTGACCTGGGAATCAGGTCGATCATCCGGTCCCCTGGCGTGTAACACATGTGCACCTCTGGGTGACCAAACCTCCGGGTTGGTGGGGCCAAACAAAGCGACTGTCGTAACATCAAGTGCCCTTGCCAGGTGAGTGACACCTGAATCGTTCCCAATGAACAAGTCCATAGTTTCAAGAAAATAAGCCAGCTTCACAATATCCGTATGTACGACATGTCCCAGGGACTCTTGCGCAGTATCTGCGGGTCCAACAATCCAATAAATGTCGTTCTCTGATCCAAGCACTCTGGCCAATTGCATAAATCGTTCGATAGGCCAGCGCTTACGAGGCGAACCTGCGCCTGCATGCACCGCAATGCGAGGTCGCTTGGGCAGCCCTGCTTTTTCAACAAATCGATTTCTGCTCAATTGACCCAATGCGAGGCGGGGCTCCGGAGCCGGAAGGGAATCTCCATGAATCCCGTAAAGAAAATCAGATTGGTGAACGCTTTCCATCGTTTGAAACGATGGAGCAAATTTGACTTCAAGCCCCGATTGCCTTAGATTCTGAACAAAGACATCTTCTGGATTCCTGAGCCAAACGTACGCGAGGCTGGCACTATCGCGAAAGGACCGGTCCGGAGCAAGAAAGAGAGGGCGCAACACAGGCGACTCAAAACTAGTGATTGTGTTAACCGTGTCGCGTATGAGAGGGAGAAATTCAACGTTACCCGCAATTGTAATGCGCGCACTCGGATTTTCAGACCGGATGCGCATAATAGCAGGCAGTGTCAAGACCAGGTCACCGAGTGCGCCTGGCCTGACGATCAGAATTCGTTTGGAATCAGGCAAGGCTCATTTCTGAGCCAGTTTAGCCTTTAGATTCGTGTCCAGCGCTCCGAGGAATTCCTCAGTGTATAAGTAATGCTCGCCGTGGTTGACTTTGTTTCCGTGCACACATACGGCCAGATCCTTTGTCATCTTACCGCTCTCCACAGTTTCAACACATACTTCTTCCAGCGCTCGGCAGAAGCGAATTAGTTCCGGATTGTTATCAAGTTTGCCACGAAACTCAAGTCCACGTGTCCAGGCAAAGATCGATGCAATTGGATTGGTTGAGGTTGGTTTACCTGCCATGTGATCTCTGTAATGCCGTGTAACGGTTCCATGCGCTGCTTCAGCCTCCATTGTCTTACCATCTGGAGTTACCAGCACAGATGTCATCAGACCCAGTGATCCAAAGCCTTGTGCAACAGAATCCGATTGAACATCGCCATCATAGTTCTTGCAAGCCCAAACAAAATTTCCATTCCATTTCAACGCCGAAGCAACCATGTCATCAATGAGGCGATGCTCATAGACGATTCCAGCCGCAGCAAACTTGTCTTTGAAATCTTTCTCAAAAATTTCCTGAAAGATGTCCTTGAAGCGACCGTCGTATTTTTTGAGAATTGTGTTCTTGCTTGAAAGGTAGAGAGGCCACTTCTTTGAAAGAGCCATGTTAAAGCAGGAATGCGCAAAGCCACGAATTGATTCATCCGTGTTATACATTGCAAGAGCAACACCGTCGCCTTTAAAATCATATACATCAAACGACTGTGGGCTTCCGCTTTCTGGAGTGAACGTAATGGTCAGTTTGCCCTTGCCTTTAGTTACAAAATCCGTTGCGCGATATTGATCACCAAATGCGTGGCGACCAATGCAAATTGGTGCAGTCCAGTTTGGAACGAGCCGCGGAACATTTTTACAAACGATTGGCTCGCGGAAAACCGTTCCGTCGAGAATGTTACGAATTGTTCCGTTGGGAGATTTCCACATTTGTTTGAGATTAAATTCTTTCACACGGGCTTCATCAGGAGTAATGGTAGCGCACTTGATACCTACGCTGTATTTCTTAATAGCTTCAGCGGCCTCGACTGTTACCTTGTCTTCCGTTTTGTCCCTGTATTCAACGCCAAGGTCATAGTATTTAATGTCAACGTCCAGATAAGGTAGGATCAGTTTGTCCTTGATGAATTTCCAGATAATCCTGGTCATTTCATCTCCGTCGAGTTCGACTACCGGGTTTGCTACTTTGATTTTGCTCATAAGGTTGGTTTTTCTTGATTTTGGATTGGGCTCGAGCCCTGCGTTAGTTCGACTCCAGGCGTGCGGCTTGCAAGGAATTTTTAGATTGATCGACCAGGTCGAATTGGGCCCAATGATGCATGGATCGTTTTAGCCTGGACATTAGATTTGCCCTGATCGGCCTTACCGCTTCTGCACTGCTTTATACCCTGCAAACCGTACTGTTCTAGCAGTCGCTGACTTCGCGAAGGATACGGAAATGGCACGAATCCTGATGGTTGATGATAATCGCACCATGTGCGAAGTTGTGCGAGCCATATTCAAAGACTCAACACATTCATTTGAATCCGTAGGCGATACAATCCAGGCCAGAGAATTCCTGGCAAAGAACAATGATCTGAGCCTACTACTCCTGGACTGGGAACTGCCTGGAGAAAGCGGCGTAGACTTTTTGAAGTATGTCAAGAGCCTGGAAGAATTCTGGCTCCTACCAGTGATCATGCTCACCGGTCGCACTGCTGCTAAAGATGTGGAAACAGGCATCGCTGCGGGTGCTATGTACTACGTAACAAAGCCCTTTGACCAAAGAATCCTCAAGACGCTGGTTGAAACAGCAATCCTCGATTTCAGCCCCGGACAACCAGTGGAAGCTTCTCTTTCGCAGGCGCCAATGCACCTGTTGCAAGGGGGTACGTTTGAATTTAGAACTATTGCCGATGCAAGCAATCTAGCTGCAGCACTTGCAATGCGTTGTCCTGAACCGGACGCAGCAAGACTGGGCTTGCACGAGCTGTTCGTGAATGCAGTTGAACATGGAAATCTTGCAATCACGCATGAAGAAAAGTCCAGACTTTTAAACGATGGAAGCCTGCCGCGGGAAATTCTGCGACGCTTATCCGATCCGGCATTTTCTTCGCGCATTGCAACTGTACATGTGATCTGCAACGAAGAAGGCCTAACGTTTGTTATCCGCGATCAAGGTGCTGGCTTTGATCATACTCGATTTCTTTCCCTTTCTGCCGAGCGTGCGTTTAGCCAACACGGACGCGGAATCGCAATTGCACGTGATCTGTGCTTTGACTCACTTGAATACAAAGCGCCCGGAAATGAGGTTAGCGCAAAAATCTCCGTGTGACTCAACGCGCAGATAAAGTCCCGTAGATCACAGAATCCGTGTCCTCCCATGCCATGTCTGTTTGCTCTTCAGAAGCCAGCACGGCGGCAGAAGCCTCTGTCAATCCCGCATAACGTTTGGGTTCTGCATTTTTCTCAGCCCAGAAGAAAACGGAAACCCCGATCAAACCTGCGGCTGCCACAGCAAGCCAGGTTCTCCCATGATTTGAGTTTGCGGGTGCTCGCGCAA
The DNA here is from genome assembly GCA_021413825.1 of Spirochaetia bacterium. Lineage (GTDB taxonomy): Bacteria > Spirochaetota > Leptospiria > Leptospirales > Leptonemataceae > JAEUSB01. The sequence goes on from JAIOPQ010000093.1 coordinate 9,235, forward strand.
CTACAGCCGAAGCCGTTCGTTTGGAAAACTCTTTGTCTTTGAGCAGGCGCTCAACACTCTGATCCAGTTTGGAAGATTCCTTGTTCATATCCTACCCTCCTCGTTGGCGTTTGCGTTGGTGTAGCGTGCCAGCCATTCCCGGCCGCGAGCCAATCTTGATTTAACGGTCCCAGCAGAGATTCCAAGCGATCTTGCAATCTCTGCCATCTTCATTCCCTTCAGTCTAAGCAGCGTAGCCTCGCGAAAAGGTTCCGGCATCCGATCAACGTGAAGTCTGACTCTGGCTTTACTTTCAGCAAATTCACCAGATTCTGATTCAATGGCTGCTGAATCTGGGATCGCGAGACTGGACTTTCTGAATGTCCAATCGAACCTGAAAAGAGCAAATCCTTCGCGCCGATTTTTCCGCGCTGCACGACGGCATTCGTTCCGTGCTGCAACATACAACCAACGCTGAAGATCGTCGCCCTGCAATGCTTGCTTGTTTCTAAAAGCAAGAAAGTAGCGCAGGTACGTTTCCTGCGCCACATCTTCTACACTCGCATGCTGCTCACCGGGCAAATTACTTTGAATAGCCCGGAGAACAGTCTGCTTACTCGCTTCAATTACCTGTGCGAGTTCAGCTTCTGTCATTTGTCCCGGTCCGGCTTCTGGCGTTTGTCATGTCCATCGCGGCCATGTTCCTTGCGCCCTTTCTCCATACGGTCCTTATGGATCTGGCGCATTTTTGTTTTTTGTTCCGGAGTCAGAATAGATTCAAACTCAAGTCGATGCTGAATGTGTTGCATACGAGTTTCAATTTGAATTGCGCTGATCTCAGTTAATTTCTGACGAACTGCGGTTAAATCTACCTTTTCCGCCTCCAGCAATCCACGCAATTGTTCGTGCAACGGACGAATTTTCTCCATCTGGGCTTTCATCGCCGGCTGCCCTTTTTCATGCAGCGCTCTTGCCTTGACTTGCTGCTCTTTGGTTAGCTTTAGTTCGGCGATCATTTTCTCAAAATGCTTTGGATTATGGCCCGGGCCTTCGCCCATCATGTCAGGGCCAAATTCGTCCGGAGAAGGCTTTTCTGCATATGCCCCGGTGCTTGCAATCGTAACGATCGCCAGCGCGAGACTGAGTAGTTTCTTGTTCATTTGAATCCTCCTGTTAGATTCTAACTCTATAAACCCGGCCGAGCAAAAAGGTTCCCCGTAAAAACAGGATGCGGAAGAAGTTGACTGGAAACTCTTTCCGTCTAATACTAAGGCATGCGATTGCTTACTGCAATACTCCTCCTCGTCGCTGCAACCTGCAAATACAAGACGCCCGATCGCTCCAACATATTGCTCGAATCATTTCTCTTTGGTGCTCCCTGGATGGCGGTTGCAACTGGGACAAATTGCACGGGCTGGGTATCGACGGATGCAAAGAACTGGAAGAGGTTTCAATTTCCGGGCTGCACCACAGGTACCATTACCGGGATTGTATACGGTGAAAGCAAGTTTGTAGCTGTGGGAACCACGAATGGTTCGACCTGTAGCGTCTGGACGGGCACCGGCATCCAAACCCTGGAATGGACGCAGCGCTCCTGCGGTCCTACAAATCTTGGCATGACTGCCATTGCGTTTGGATCCGGATCGGCTGGTTCGGAATTTGTGGCTGGAGGAATCACGGCAACCGGAACCACGTTTGCTGCAATTTCTTCACCGGACGGTATCAGCTGGAGTGACGCAACGATTACTGATTCAAGCACTGGCGGGCAGGTGATGAGCATCGTTTACTGGCCCACAGCGCAGCAGTTCGTTGAAAGTACAGACTCAGTGCAGAGTACAAGAAGGCGATCCATAGGCGGCGGTACCAACTGGATGATTGGAAGTGCTACAGGCGTGAACCCACCCAGATTGGTCGCGGGACCCACGGCCGCAAATGGTATTATGCGGATCTATAATTGGGGAAACTCACCGTCAGTCGTGCAGTATGCAGATGACGCCTACGTAAGTGGTGAAACCAACCTGTCACCTAACATCTTTTCTGCAGGCACGCCTGTTGCCAATGCTGCCATACACGGGGAAGGAAAAAGAACCGTTTTTGTCCGCGACAGCTGCGGCGTGACCTATCTGACAAGCATAAGCGGCGCGGATACGAGTGGCAGCTATACAATGTCAAACTGCACAACCGCAAACATCAAATCCATTGGCTACATTGAACCGTACTACATTGCAGGAAGCGATGACGGTTCTTTCTACTACTCTGTGACTGGCCTTCCCTCGGATTGGGCGCGCGCAAGCTCCAGTTCTTCTTCAGAAACGACGCAGAAAATAGCGGGAAGACCAGGCATACTCTAAGGCCTATTAGGAGCTGGCGCGGCTTAGCCGTTAAACGGCATTGAATTGTCCGCGACCGCGGGCGATATTTTTGTCCTTGCTTACCCACAACCCAACCGTGACTCTAGGATTGCGGTCTGCTCTGAGACTGCGTTGATCCAGATTATGCGAAAATCGCTTCTTTGTATCGGAACAGTCTGCCTGATTGGATTCGCTTTTTCTTTGCGAGCGGATACCCTTTACTTCAGAGATGGTTCAACGGTGGAAGGTACAATCACAGCACAGGACCAGACAACCATTTTCATTCAAACAAGACAAGGCACCCAGAAATTCGCAAAACAACAGATTAAGAGAATCACCTACGGAGAATCGGATACATCAAGGATTCAACGGGAGACGCTTGAAAAAGAAAGGATAGCCAGGGAGAATGCGGCACGAGCCAACGCGCAAAAACTTCAAATAGAAAAACAAGAGGCGGAACGCTTGAAGTTGGAACGGGAGAAGAAAGACGCAGAACGCAAAGTCGCAGAGGCAAGACGCCAAACCTCTTCAGAAAAAGGAAAAGACCTTGGCGCGATCTGGCGCGCGGCACTTGTCCCGGGCTGGGGTCATGTGTATTCAAATCGAAAACCTGGGGGGATTGTGATCGGGAGTGGCTTTGCTCTGCTGGCGGGCGGTACGTGGCTTGAAACAAATCGGGCAAATCAAGCAAGAATCACATACGAACGAGATGCAGCGGGAAGACTTCTATTGCCTTTCCTGGTCACGGCAGATGCAAGGCTAGCAGCGTTCGGCCTTGTGCTTCAGCAAAATACTCAAAATCAAAAGGAATACCTGACCCACGCCAGTCGTCGGAAAACTTTACTCCGCCTGGCCGCAGTTCTATACACGGCACAACTTGGACATGCAATCTATTTCAGTACTTTCCAACAGAATGCTCATAGAGAGGCCGACTCGATCTTGCGAGTCGGGTTGGTGATTAACAATGATTTCTAACGTTAGACGATTTATTATTTCAATTCTGGTTTCATTACTCAGCCTGATGCATGGCGCTTGCCTCAAGGAGCCAAACGCACTCGATCCGGGGACCAACAACCTGGCTCTTCTAGCCTGGATAAATGGATATCAGAATCTACTCTTTAATCTTCCGGCCTGCGGATATGCGACTCCTGCATATCGCGTAGCAAACACTATCGATCTCTTCCCTCTTCGCAGTTTTGAGTACTCGGCAAACAACCTGACGTACAATTTCACAATGGCTTTCATGCTTGGCTGCACGCCTGCGACTGTTACAAACTCCGTGTCCGGTATCACGTATCAAATGACATACCATTCAAATCGCGCGATTAAGTCACGCTTCGATTCGGTTGCGGGTAAACTCTCCATGAGCACAACCAATTCAGAAAACTGGATAACGCAAACGCATGTGGAATCAGCCTCAAACACAATCGATCGATACAACACGTATGATGCATCCAATCGAATTGTGAGATCCGTTTCCCCTCCGGATGCTTCCGGGTGGTTCGGGGAAGAGTACATTTACGAGTACAACGACTTCAGCCACAATACATCGAGGGGGATTTACTACGATTCTCTGGGGGGCCCCCTCTACGAGGACGCGCAATCTACTTACACATTTGCAAATGGTCTTTTGATCGGGCAGGCTACGACGTGTCTTGGTGGTTCAAGTTGCACAGCCACGGGATTTTCTTACTCCTACAACGCGCAGGGGCAACTGATTTCGGAATCTCAGCTGTATCCATCCGCGCAGACAGACACCTTCACCTATGATTCCGCAGGTCGCATTGCTGGAGTTGTGTCATCGTCAACTAACGTTACTTACACGTATAACGCTCAGGGTCAGCTGAGCGCTGTTGTAGAATCGAGTCCGGCCTTAACCCTGAGCTTCACGTATTGACTGCCAGGATTCTTAAGATCCGGAAATCTGATCGTTTGCAAGTTTGCTTACGCAGTTTCAAGCACACGATTTTCCAGGCTGCGAATCCGTGTGAGCAAGATACGATTGAGTGAAAATGCCATCCGCGGACGTGCATGGATCAGTCGCAGGAATTCATTGGAACTGATTTCCAGGATGGTGGCGGTGCTGTGTGCCTCCATCCGGACCGTGCGGGGGCTACCGTCGATGATTGCGTCCTCGCCAAACGATTCTTTTTCCTCAAGAAGATCCAGAGTCTTGTCGCTGCCTTTAACGATCCGAACTTTTCCCTTTAGAATTACAAAGAACGATTCTGCGGCGTCGCCTTCTTTGTAGATCACGTCACCGGCCTTTAGTTTAATTTCTTTAGCAATTTCATTGATCCATTCGAGGTCGCGACCTTCAAGCTCGGAAAATAGAACAACACCGCGCAAGAATAGAATCCTTTCCATGTCCAGAGCCATCGCATCTAACCTCTCTTCTGAAATTTCTTTTCCCAGCGCAAAGCCCAGTTTCTTCAAAGCAAGGGCTGCATTATAGCGAATCATAGGTACTTCATGTTTCTGAAGTTTGTTGATTTCAGATTCAAAACCCGCCAGGCCTAATTGACCCACTGCGTACATTGCTGTAACGCAAAGCCAGGGATCGCGTGATTGTGAAATTAATTCACGGAAAATTTCCGGGTGGTCCTCGGCGGCGGCGGCAGGATCAGGAAAATGCTTCAATGATAGCGTGCCTGCAAGAGCTCTGCCCTCAGGCCCAAGTCCCTCAACCATTTCCAGGGCTTCTGCTTTTGTGCGACGATCGGTACTTGCGAAGTTCATCCGCACAGTCTGTACAAACCGCGGATCGTTTAGAACTCCAAGAGCATCCAGGGCAAGCGATTCCCGCGCGTTATTGGAGTGTTTAATTGCATCAACAAGCAAAGCAGTTGCCGTTGGATTTCCAAGCCCTTCAATGTACGCCAGACAAGCATGATCTTTTTCAATTCGATTGGCAATTGCAGCACCTGCATCTGCAACGAGAGCACGCACTGATTCAGGGAAATACTGGTTAACCGCATCCTCGTCGCTTTGCCCTATCTCAAGCAACGTTTGTTTGAGACTGGCCAGAGTTTCAATGGCCGCATTCATTACGCGCGTCGGGTAATTTGCAAGATACGTAGAAACGATCGGGATAGCATCGGGTTTGCCAATTTTACCGAGACAGCGAATCAAGGCCGCGCGAATAGCCGGTGAATTGGTATCCGCTTTTAGCTCGCGCAAAAGATCTGCGAACGCCTCACCGCCAATTGCAATCAGTGATTCACTTGCCAACGACCACAGCACGGGATGATCAAGAAAGGACGTTAGATACGTAACTACTCGGCTATCCGGAATTCGCGACATTGCTCTAATTACGATTTCCTGACGGGCATCATCCTTTGGCGGTGCCATGCTTAGAAGCATGGTAGTAAAATCATCGCGCCGAATTTCACTGATGATATGTGCCGCACGACGCGTGTCGTCCAGGTTTTTGCTTTTTGCAAGGGCGTTTAACGTCTGGATTTCGCGATCCTTCTTCCCTGTGGATGCTTTGTGTCGAAGGGCAGCGATTACCGTTTCCACGCGAACATCGGCGTCATCGTCGTCCAGATATTGAGCGAGTGCATCCACGTGAATATTGTCACCAATACGCCCGATCGCCCGGATTGCAGCGGCTCGAATCGTTGGATCTTCACTCGATAGCAGCGACTGCGCAACAGGGATCTGTGCTCTCTCACCACGCTCTTCTACAGTTTGTAAAATACCAATCTTGACCCGCGGCTGGACAGTGCCGATTGCCTCGCAAAGATCCTCGACCAATTCTTCGTGGCCCTCTGCGGTGTTCTTGAGCATATCCAGGGCAAACAGGGCTGAATCCGCATCTGGCGATGAAACAGATTGAAGCAGAACAAATCGAGTTTCTGTATCTTCCAGCTTTCCAAATTCGCTCATTGCCTGAGAGCGTAGATCCATGTCCCTCGAATTCAGGTTAAACAATAGTGCCTTGAGGTAATCCGAATTAACGTTAAGCGCCACTACGACGAGCAAGAAAGCAAGGTTAAGTCCAATGAAGGCAATGTTGTGCATGGGCTCACTGGAGTTATTAGTCCACAGGAGAAGTCCACCAGCGACGGCGGTTGAAAGGGGCATCACAATCCCGGCAATAAATGCTCTACCCTGCCCGCGTTTTTCATCTGGCAGGGAATTGTACAGCAATTGGGAAGCTGAATCAAAAATGCTGAAGTAGATTGCAATATCACAAAAGCGGGAAAGAGCCACTAGAATAGTCACGTTCATTAGCCCATGATGGGCCGTGGGCGGAAACAGACTGAAGAAAATCAGTGAAACCGTGCCAATCGTGAGACTGAACGGGTAAATTAGAAGGGTCGCCCCTACGCCAAATCTTTGCAGCATGCGGCCGGTAAAAAGAACCTGGAGCATAAAGCCGCAAATCGAACAGAAACTCACAAACAATCCCAGGAAACCAGTAAGCTCATCCTGATTATCAAATACCGAGTTCATGGTTCTGTAATAGTGAAACTCAATGATATAAATCACGAGCCACATCGGAATGGTCATGTAGGTTAGAGTTCTAAGGAGTGGCACGCTCCAAACAAATGCAATCGACTTGAAAAATCCGGAATCTTTTGCTAGCTTTCCGTCATCGACTTTGTGCCGAGCAATCCAGCTCCAGCAAGAAGTGGAAATACGCGCTTCCCTTCCCTGGGATCGAAAATGCCGTTTGCAAACGTCCAGAAATGCATCATGAAAGAAAGAAATAGCGATTCTACAGTACAGAAAGTAACATACGGCAGCCACGAGTACTTCATTGGAATCAGGAAGCGCAGTGCGATAATTGCAATCGCAGATCCAATTTCCATACCAATCAAGAACTTATGACGCGCAACGCGATCTACCAGGCGCGAATATCCCAGGTAAATTACGAACATGAAAACTGCATTAAGCAGATACATGTATGGAATCTTTTCAGGACCCGCTTCTTTTAGAAAATATCCATCGCGCCCAATCCGACCGATCTCAATCCCTGCCATGGTAATGAACCAGAGCGTTGCTGTTGTAAATAGCCTTGGCGCTTCGTGTTCAGTGATTCCAAACCATTGGCTGAGCTTTTTCTCAGTGCGTTTGAACATTAGAACGGCTGTGCTCATGCTGCTTGCGCCTGAATTTGGGGTTTGCGTTGTTCAATCAATGAAATAGAAACATATACAATTACTGAAACTACGGGTGGGATCAGAGTATCGATCCCGGCATAATGCAATGGTACTTTTTCAAATACTACGAAAACTAGATAGAGCACCAGCCTGAGTACGGAGGGAATAACGATTGCATAGAAGGCTGCGTTCGCAGTTCCTTTTTTCCAATATACTCCGAATACGAGAGGTACGAGGCATCCTGCAAACACCATGTCAAACGATAGAACCAGTAAATCCCCAGGGTTTGGTTTAACGTGAGCAAATAGAATAGCAAGTAACGTTACAGGAACGCACATCCAGCGCGAATAGAAGAGCAGTTTGTGCTGCGGAATTAAGTTTGGGAAATTCTTTTGCAAAATATTTCGAGTAATGACTGTTGCAGTAGACATGATTACGCCATCGGCTGTTGAGATACATGCACCGACTAGCCCGACGAGGACCATCATTGCAATTCCTTGCGGCAGATGTTCCTGAACGAACTGTAAAATTACAGCTGGTCCTTCCTTGGCTCCAACTTCAGGCGAATAGTAGAGCGTAGCCACCATGCCAAGGACAGACATGGTCAGACCAACCAGAATGGTAATGAATCCAGCCACCAGGCAGGAAGTCCTGGCCGCTCTTGGTGTCTTGGCTGCAAAAACACGCTCCATAAAATCCAGAGCAACAATATCGCCCAGACCGAGCGCGGCGAGTTGGGCCCAGGTCAGCCAGGGTCCCAGCTTATCAGGCTCAACTTTATAAAGCGGCTCCCAGCTAAAGTTTGCCTCAAGGACTTTTGTAAGCACGTCTTTGTCGTGCGCTGCAACGATAAAGACGCAGGCAGCAATGAAACCAACAATGGTCACGCCAATCTGTAAGATGTCATTCCAGGTAACAGCGAATAGCCCGCCGGCCATTGTGTAGACCATAACGATGATAGAGATTCCAATCACCGAAGCCAGCGTAGGCCAGCCAAAGATAAACTCGAATAGAATGCCCACACCTGCAACGTTGGCAGCTAGAAGAGTTGCAAAACTCAGGACGCACAGAACCGAGACCAGAAGCTCAACTCGTTTATCATAGCGGCGAAAATAAAAGTCAGGAAGCGTGAGCAGCTTCATCTTGTTCAAAGGTTCAGCAAAGAAGATTCCCGTAAGAATAAGCGAAATGCCTATTCCTGTGGCAAATATGTTGCCCGCCCAGAAACCACCAGAGAAAGCACCGTACGCATTGTTGAAGGTGCCACCAATCTCAATGGCCTGGCCAGTTTGCGACATTGCAAGCACCCAGAATGGGATAATGTTACCCGCAACGAAGTAGTTCTTGACTTTCCCACCGATCTGTCCGGCGGAATAGATCCCAATGATAAAGCTGATTGCAACGAAAGTCAGAATTGGCAGTAACATCTGTAAAACTGACCCCCCTTTGAACAGGTCCGTAGTCCATTATCGAACAAACGAGCCGGTCTAGCCTCACACTTAGCACATTTTATGCCATCACTTTCCGGGAATGGCAGGATTTGAGTGGGCATGAAAAAATGGTGACCGATAGCCGATCAAGCACATCCTCGCCTTTCGCAAGGAGATTCCTTTGACATCCAGAATTGAGTATAACAACCCGGTAGCAATTGGCGCCCTTGGCCTTCCGTACCACTATGAGATGGTATCGGATGCAGTGCGAGTGGCCCCGTTTAAGAAGGCCATTCAGGCAGTATCCAAAGGGAAAATCGTAATCGAAAGCGGCTGCGGAACAGGAATCATGAGCATACTTGCAGCAAAGGCCGGTGCAAAGATGGTCTATGCTATCGAGATCGATCCTAAGATCGCAGAATTCGCACAACGTAATTTTGATAAGAATGGACTGAAGAATGTGAAGCTGTTACAGAAGAGCACGCTTGACGTCACGCTCGATGATCTGGGCGGTCAACGACCTCAGGTTATTATCGCAGAAAACTTGAGCACGTGGCAGGCAACTGAACCGGAAGTTCAGGTAATGAATCATATGAATAAGATGCTTGCAGATCCCAGGTGCGTGCGCCTACCAATGCGGGTTCACAATACTCTTGAACTTGCCGGAACAAAATTCCTATTTGAAAATATAGTAGAACTAAAGACGCACTTCTTTGAATTCACCGGAATCAAAAAACCAAAACCTCTGTCCAAACCAACTGTATTTTCAATATTTGATTTCAACGGACCTGTTGCAACTTCGTACGATAAGAGTATTGAGGTTAAAGCATCCGCCCCGGGCGTAATCAACAGTCTCCGCCTTACCTCACCGCTGGAATTGATCAAAGGTGTTAAGTTCAAATCATCAGATTCGCTTATGCCACCGGTCATTGTTCCGCTAAAGGAAGACCTGAAGGTAAAAGTTGGAAACGTAGTCCGCGTGCAAATTCGCTACAATACCAATACGGACTGGGAACGATTCCAGGCAAGCGCTCGTATCGTTAAATAAACTGAATCAATAAGCGAACGCCTGAGCTATATTGAAGCTGGCATACCAGGCGTTTCTTGGCTGAGTAGATTTTTGAGCAGCGCATCTTTATTTAGAACAGTCTCTTGATGGAGCATGTGAACGATTCGTGCTTTCAGTTTCAAGAATTCAATTGAGAGTTTAATATCAAGCCCACGTTCTGTTGGAAACGGAACCTGTATCTGGGCCAGTATCCGACCCGGGCGTGCAGAGATAACAATAATGCGAGTAGATAAGAAGATTGCTTCTTCTACGTCGTGCGTAACAAATAGAATTGTGCTCTTTTCGTGCTGACTTAAAAAACAAAGCAACACCTGCATTTCTTCGCGGGTCTGCGCGTCCAGTGATCCAAACGGTTCATCCATCAACAGTACCCGCGGGCTATTCAATAGTGCGCGCGCGATTGCCACGCGTTGCTTCATTCCACCTGACAATTCCCTTGGGAAACTTTTGTGAAAGTCCTTTAGCCCCATGAGATTTAGCAAATTGGTAGCGCGCTGCGTTTGGATGAACGTTGCATCCTTTGACCTTTTTTGAGCCTTGAGTCTTTGTCCAAAGCAAACATTATCCAGAACGTTGAGCCAGGGAAAAAGTGTATAATGCTGGAAAACCATTCCCCGGTCTGACGAAGGTCCGTGAACTTCTCGGCCATCCAGAATCACTTTGCCTGCACTTGCATTATCAAGGCCCGCAACAATATTTAGAACGGTGGATTTTCCGCATCCAGATGGGCCTATTATGCTCACAAATTCGCCACTACCAACTTCAAATGAGATAGGTGTCAATGCACGGTTTTCGCCGCTTCTGCCGCTGAATACTTTTTCAACCCCAAGGACTTCCAATTTCATCGGGCTGCTTCCGTTCTGAATGATTGCTCAACAGGTTTCATTTTTTGGTTGTATCTGCCCAATGAAAGACCATGCGATTGAATTTGCGAAATAGATAGTCGATTGCAAGCCCCAGCAATCCGAGCAGAATCAAATATACTACAATTTTTGGAGTCTGAAGAAATCGCGAAAATTTCAAAATGCGATACCCAAGGCCTTCATTCGCTGCAATTAATTCCGCGACAACAAGATACGTCCATGCCCAACCGTTGGCCAGGCGGAGCGCATCAAAAATACCTGGCAGCGACGCACGAAATAGAATCTGTGAAATCACTTCCCGCTTTCGCGCACCCAGAGTGTACCCAACCATCAACAGTTCATAAGGAACTCGCCGAATTTCATCTGCAACCATCAGAATCAATTGGAAGAATGTTCCTACAAAAATCAGCATTACTTTGGGAAACTCACCAATTCCAAAAAGCAGCATCAAGATTGGAATCAAGGCCGGGACTGGAACATACCGAATAAACTCAGTCAGGGGCTGGAGGAACCCCTCTGCAACCTGATACGACCCTATCATTACGCCGATTGGAATTGCAAGCGCTGCCGCCAGAAGAAATCCAGCAGTTACGCGAAAAATGCTCATCTGAATATCCAGAAAAAAATTGGGATCAAAAAGCAGATCAAAGCCTGCACGTCCAACGTCATGCGGCGATGGAAAAAAGACGGGGTTTACAAAAGACTGAGCACTGATCAGTGCCCAACCCAGAAACGATAAAAGAAAAGCTGCGACAGCCGCGCTATAGTACACGCGGCGCGGAATGTCGCGCCTGAGCAAGAACCATTTCACAGTTTCCCCCCGTTCATGTTTCTACTTTTTTAGAGCTTTCACAAATTTCGGTTCAAGCGCAGAGGAAAAATCCGGCTGTTTCTTAATCAACCCGGCACTGGATAGAAAATCAGTTATGGTTTTTCCACTACCTTTGAGCGACGAGTCCTGCTCAGTTGGTTCAAATGCCTTGATATTATCTTCCAGGTTGAAGAATCTCGTTCCCGGAAGGAATACTTTGTAATCCTCAGGCTTCTGCTCCACGACTTTGGCCATAATCTGAATTGCCTGCGCTTCATCGGTCTTGATGAATTCAACAACATCAAACCAGGTGGCGACAATCTTCTGAACATCAGCTTCGCGATTCCTGGCTACGTCTTCTTTGAAAACCAGCAGATCTGGAATCAGTCCTGGAATATCGGCAGAGCTAAAGAGTAACTTACCCTTTCCGCTCTTCTGAACGTTGCTTAGCCAGGGTTGCCAGATAACTGCCGCGTCTACTTTACCGGCAATGAATGCCGCAGCCGCGTCCGGGACTGCCAGATTCTTGAACTCAACATCCTTTTCAGTCATTCCATTCTTTGCAAGTGCCTGAAGCATCAGGAAGTGATCCACGGTTCCAATCTCAGTTGCAATGGTTTTGCCGCGCAGATCTTTGATGCTCTTGAATTCAGGTTTAGCTACCAGCCCGTCGTTTCCATGCGAGTTGTCGTTCACCAGGACTACTTTGAGCGGAATCCCTTCTGCAAGGGGAGGAATCACGTCAGACCAGGCAGATGAATTCGCGTCGATCTGACCCGTGCTGAGTGCTGTGAGCGAATCGGTATAAATTGGAAACCAGACCAGTTCAACATCAACGCCGTGTTTTGCGAAAAGGCCCTTTTCCTTTGCAATCTGCCAGGCAGTCCAGCCTGGCCAGTCGCTGTAACCAATTCGAATCGGTTTTTGCTTTTGGCATGACATTCCAAACAGGATGGCCAGAGCCAGGCCAAGCAGAGGTACTGCTAACCGGAAAATACCTCGTTTATTTTGTTTTCTTTCTATATTATTCATTTCCCCTCCAAATTCTCACGGCGCTGGCGCCGCAGTGCCTAGCTGCAAGAGTCGGACCCGTCAGGCGACAAGATCCGATAACAGTAACTCAGCGCATCGATCCATGTAGATCTTCGCAGGTTTATCGCCAGGATCCCCGGCCACTATCTGTTGAAAGAGTGCGTTCGCGTCTCCATATGATTTTGAAAAGAAGAGGTGGACAGCCTTCTCAAATTGCGGCTTTGAATTCATGCGCTTGTCTAGAATCTCCGGCTCCTGACCGCTCAGCAGCTCGTAAACCGTGACCATTTTTGTCTTTCCTTTTACCTTGACCTTTCCGAGGAAGCGGCTATCAAACGTAGAGCGCGGATTGAGGCCATCAAGCGTGTCTTCGCTTATGATTGCTTGAATTCCAAATTTCTTTGTCAGGCTTTCGAGACGAGATGCCAGGTTTACTGCATCCGAAATTACAGTTCCTTCCATGCGCTGGGCTTCACCCACAGTTCCCAGCATCAAGTTTCCTGTATGGATTCCCACGCCAATATTCACGGAAGGGTAGCCAGAGCTTGAACGATGTTCATTATACAGCTTCAGCTCTGAGAGCATATCTACTGCAGTCTGCACCGCATCATCTGGCCGCGTGGGGAAGAGCGCCATGATTGCATCGCCAATGTACTTATCAATAAAACCCTCGTTCTTGCGAATTACTGGCCCGAACCTTCCCAGGTAGCCGTTGATAAAATCAAAATTCTGTTTGGGAGTCATCCCTTCTGAGAGAGTTGTAAAAGATCTGATATCGGAAAAGAGAATGCTCATGTTCTTCATGATCTGTTCACCTAGCACTACTTCTACGATATTTTCATGTCCCAGGATACTCAGGAATTCCTTGGGCACAAAACGACCAAATGCGGCGTTAACCCTGGAAATCAACAAATGCATCTTAACGCGAGCCATCAGTTCGGATTTGTTAACTGGCTTGGTCAGATAGTCATTTGCGCCTGCCTCAAAACCAATTACAAGGTCCGTGGTTTGATTCTTTGCGGTTAAGAGCAAAATCGGAAGTTCGCTTGCCGGGAATTTTTCACGAATGGTCTCTGCTACTTCGTAACCCGACATTCTTGGCATCATAACATCCAGGAGAATCAGGTCAAATTTCTCGCCCCGCTTTATCCGTTCAACTGCCTCAACTCCGTTGGATGCGCGTTCAATTTCATAATTATTTAAACTCAAGTGATTCGAAAGAACCTGCAGGTTTACAGGCTCATCATCTACGATTAGAATGCGTGCACGTTCGCGCTCACCCGATGGTGCATACGATTTATGCGACTTCTTCTCGGGCGACGCAACGCTTTCAGGGAAGCTCGCCGGGACAACGTCAGGCGCAACTGAACCTTCAAACGCAGCTGCTGCCTCTTCGTTTTCTGCCAGGTCCTCTGGCTTTGATTCCAAGCGGGTAATTGTGGAGGTTGGTGCAACCACGGATTCAGTAGAAACCGGAATTGAAAAAGTAAAATGTGAGCCTTTGCCAACTTGCGACGTCAGCCAGATTTTTCCCTGATGTAGTTCGACCATTTTCTTGCTGATTGCAAGGCCAATTCCCGTTCCGCCGTATTGACGGGCAGTCGAGCCATCTGCCTGTTCAAACGATTCAAAAATTCTCTCGAACTTGTCCTCTGGAATTCCAATTCCAGTGTCGGAGACTGTGATCTCGATCATCTCTCCGTTCTGTTTTCCAGTTACTTCGATTTTTCCTGTCTCGGTAAACTTCACAGAGTTGCCAACGAGGTTCATCATTATTTGCTGTAGACGATTCTCATCGCCCGCGACAGCGCCAAGGTGCGCTGGAATTGAATTGACAATCTGAATTGACTTACCGCCCAGAAGTGCTTTCGAGAATGTGAGAACCACATCACTGATTGATCGCATGTCCACGGCTTTGATTTGAAGTTCAATGTCTTTGTGTTTGAGTTTTGAAAAATCCAGAATATCATTTACAAGGCTTGCCAATCTTTTGCCGCTTGAAACAATCATATCCAGATTTTCTTTCTGGACGTTGGTGACCTGCCCTGCGGCTCCATCGACCATGGATTCTGCAAGGCCAATAATGCCGTTTAACGGTGTTCGCAGCTCGTGCGATGTGTTTGCGAGAAATGCATCTTTGATCTTGTCCATTTCCTGGAGTTGCTTAACTACTTCCTCCTGGGCTTCTTTGGCTTTACGCTCGCTTGCAAGGACGAGTGCCTGTTGCGTGGCCTGGTGCTTGACTAGATAAATTACCACACCCCAGGCAAGCATCATCAACGCCAGACTTGTAGCAAGTAGTGCGCCGATCAAAATTAGCTTCTGATTTACTTCACTGATTTGATTGCTGAGGCGCTTCTCAATACTTTCATTGATTAGGTCCATTCCACCTTTGTGGAGTTTCTTGTTCTCTTCGTAGTCCTTGCCGAACATTATGTCATAGGCGTCCTGTTTGTTGCCTTTGTTCAGCTTATCCATCGCCGAGGTTTCAAGCGCGGCTAACGTGTCATTTGCCTTCTGGGTTTGTTCGGCTCCGGCAGTTTTAAAGGCTGCCTGATCAATTTTGTTGGCTTCTTTGATCGCATTGTCGATCGGGTCGAGTTTAGATTCCCAGCGCTTCTGCCAGCGAAGTTCACCGGTTGCAACGGCCAGTCGCGCAGACATGGTTAATAATTCATCGAGGTATACAACCTGATCGGTTAACTTCCGCAATGCGAAGTCGACTGAAACGAGTTTATCAAATGATTTCTGCATGGCCCAGAGGTTATACCCCAGGGTTCCGAAGATTGCCATGGTTACGAGCAGGCCCCCAACCATCGCCTTTATTGGATCGAATCGATCCGACTTCAGAAATCGCGAAACAAGATTCCGCATACGACCTCCACTTCAGGTATGCCCTGTCCGTTCCGGGCGCAGCCCTTTAAATATCGGCGAGGGCATGGCCCGAGACCTGGTTGACCGGGAAAAAGAAGGATTTTCAAGCACATATTTACCCTTTCAGGCGAATCGGTCCGGAATTTCATTTGCCACGTCCTCGGCTGAGGCCGGAGTGCATATCGGTGGCAGAAAACTCGTTCGTACTTGCGATTGATCTGGGGACTTCGGGACCAAAAGTAGCTCTGGTTGCCCGAAATGGGCGAGTAGTCGCCAGCGAAATAGAGGAAACGCGGCTTTTGCTCCTGGAAGGCGGCGGGGCAGAGCAGGATCCGGCAGACTGGTGGGATGGGATTTCACGCGCCTGCAAACGTCTCATGGCAGGTCGACCTCACGCAAAACTGGAAGCTGTGGCCGTCACGGCGCAATGGTCAGGCACGGTACCCGTAGACGTCACCGGTTATCCCTTAATGAATGCAATCATCTGGATGGATTCGCGTGGATCCAGGCAGGCTACAAAACTCAACGATGGACTCATAAAGATCGAGGGCTATGGTCTGAGTAAAATATGGAAATTCCTCCGATTGACAGGCGGCGCTCCTGCGCATTCTGGAAAAGACTCGATCGCGCACATTTTGTATCTCAAAGAAGAATACCCGGAAATCTATGCGCGCACATTCAAGTTCCTTGAACCAAAGGATTATCTGAATCTGAAGCTGACGGGAAAGTTTGCCGCGTCGTTTGATTCTATTGCATTACATTGGGTTACAGACAATCGCAATATCAACTCAATCGACTATCATCCTTCTCTTTTGACGTTAACCGGCCTTCCTCGCGACAAACTCCCTGACCTTGGACGAGCTACTGACATTCTGGGAGAAGTCTCAGAGCACGCTGCTGCTGACCTTGGAATTCCGGCCGGAGTTCCCGTAATATACGGCACACCAGATTTGCAATCCGCAGCCGTGGGTTCGGGCGCGGTGAAAGACTTTGAAGGGCATCTCTACATTGGAACATCTTCCTGGCTTACGTGCCATGTGCCTTTCAAGAAAACTGATATCCTGCATAACATGGCAACATTGCCTTCCGGAATTCCTGGGCGTTACTTCATTGCAAACGAGCAGGAAACTGCCGGCTATTGCCTTACGTATTTACGCGACAAAATATTCTACGCAGACGATGCGCTTGAAACCGGACCAGCCCCAAAGGACGCGTATGCAAGAATGACAGGACTCGCAGCAACAATCCCCCCTGGGTCAGATGGCTTACTATTTGCTCCCTGGATGTATGGCGAACGCACACCGATCGAAGATCATTCTGTGCGCGGCGCATTCTTCAACCAATCGCTCAGTACAACGCGTGGGCACATGGTACGGGCCGTACTTGAAGGAGTTGCATTTAATTCGCGCTGGCTACTTGGCTATGTGGAAGCATTCATTGGGCGTAAGTTCGAATCTATCAATATGATCGGTGGCGGGGCACGTTCCAATCTCTGGTGCCAGATCGTTGCCGATGTTCTGGACAGAACCATCAAACAGGTAGAAGACCCTGTGCAGGCTAATACACGTGGAATTGGATTGCTTGGCTGGGCAGCAATTGGGAAACACACGTTTGAGGAAATCTCGGCAAACATTCCGATCACCGGAACGTTCACACCAATCCCGGCCAATCGATCGGTATACGACAAACTATTCAAAGAATTTCTAATTTTCTACAAACGAAACAAACAAAGCTACGCCAGGTTAAATGCATAATGATGGATCCTAAAGAACTTGTTCAAAAATATCCTGGAGTTGCGGCGTTCGCAGAAGGTTTGTTTACCAGGTTCCCGATTCTTGAAACCTGGCTCCGCTCAATCCCTTCTGTGCGCCGCCAGACGGAGCGTGAAACAGAGAGCACACTTCAAGCCATTGGGGACTCGCTCAAACCATACAGAAAAGCGTTTACATCCTATTCAAAGCTTCCGGCCAAACGACGCGCGCGCCCTGCAATTCTCAAAGAAATTCAGAAAATGAAGTCCCTGGAAGAATCGCGGTGGAAGGAAGGCTACGTCAGCGGGGCCGTGTATCACGGCGAATCAGATCATATTGAATTCTTGAACAAAGCCTACGCGCTTCAATCCCAGACCAATCCACTCCACTTTGATCTCTGGCCCAGTATCAACAAATTCGAATCTGAAATCATTTCAATGACGGCTCACATGCTTGGAGCAACTGAAACGGGACCAATTGAAGAACGAATCTGTGGTTCAGTATCAAGTGGCGGAACAGAAAGCATCCTACTTGCGATGAAGGCCTACCGTGATTATGCGCGCGCAAAACGGGGGATTACAAATCCAAACCTGGTCGTTCCGATCACAGCTCACGCCGCGTTCGACAAGGCTGCAAAGTATTTCAAAATCAAATTGATTCGAGTTCCTGTTGCATCAGATTTCAGGGTTGACATTGCGGCTATGAAACGTGCCGCAAACCGAAACACCATTGCATTGGTAGGATCTGCCCCAACCTTTCCACATGGAGCAATCGATCCAATCCGCGAACTCTCAGAATTTGCAAGATCTCGCGGCATTGGCTTTCACACCGATGCATGCCTCGGGGGATTTGTTCTACCATTTGCCCACAAGCTCGGCTATCACGTTCCACCGTTCGATTTTACATTGCCTGGCGTAACGTCTATGTCCGCGGATACGCACAAGTTCGGTTATGCGGCAAAGGGCACTTCAGTTGTTTTGTATCGCGGCGAAGAACTGCGCAGCTATCAATATTACACGGTAACCGATTGGCCGGGCGGTTTGTATTTTTCCCCCACATTTGCGGGAAGCCGACCGGGTGGGCTAATCGCTGCTTGCTGGGCTGCAATGCTATCGTTTGGAGAAGAAGGCTACCTGGAAGCTGCAAAATCAATCTTACAGACTGCACATTTCATCAAATCTGAAATTCAGAAAATCCCAGAGCTGCATTTGATGGGTGATCCATCGTTTGTAATTGCATTTGGTTCAGATACACTTGATATTTATAAAGTAATGGATTTCCTAACAAAGCGCCACTGGAATCTAAACGGTTTGCACAAACCGTCGTGCCTCCATATCTGCGTCACGCTACGGCATACCAAACCCGGCGTAGCCAAGCGATTCATCAAAGATTTGCAAGCAGCGGTGAAGCATGTAGTGGCAAATCCAGGCGAAAGCGGTGGAATGGCCCCGGTTTATGGAATGGCAGCCACACTACCCGTGCGCAGCGTAATCGGCGATTTGCTTAAGAAATACATGGATGTGCTCTATCGCGTGTAATGATTTTGCGATGAGACAAAATTGGCCATGGGCGTAGATACATATGGAACGCAAATCAAGTCACCTGCCTACGGCTCGGCGAAATTGTCAGGAACTTCTGAAGAGGATCTTGCATAAAAAGGAGACCCACTTGTCCATCCTGCATGCTTGTTTTTCTATTGCTTTCTTTGCAAGCATGAGCTGCGGCCAGACCGAGGCATCGCGATGTCGCAGCGGCTCCGACAGATCACCAACCTTTCACGCATACGAACCTTTTGCCGGCGATTTTTCCGGCGCAGCTGGCAGGTTCAACATTTGCCTGCTTGTGCTTGAGGATTTGCGCCAGGCGAGGCCGCGGACACCTGACGATCAAATTATCGCAGTCGCGGCAACCTGCAACATAATATACGAAGAACATGTGGATTGTGGCAAACGCTCTCGTCGGTGGAATAGTTCCAATTGGCCTCTTCCCGGAGACAAGAATTGAGCCTTAGGTTTCATCCTCTGCAAGCACGATGAGAGCATCTTCCAACGTCAGTTCGAACTTCTGCTTCTTGGGTGGATTCAAAAATACGCCGTAGTTCTTTTCCATATCCGATTCCTGATTTTTGAATTTGATACCAAAACAAGTTTCCTTCCGCTTTGCTGCTTGATTGATCAGATCTGCGAATGAAAACGATCCAGGCGAGTCAACATAGAGCGACAGAGGTTTGATGTAAATCTCGCTTCCCTCAGGACTAAAAAGGTCCTGATACACATTGAGCACGTCGCTTGTCTCTGAAACCTGTGCGTAAATCTTGGAAACAAACTGATTGGAAATCAAGAAGTCTTTTACTCCGGTTTCCATGATGATTTCAATATTCTCAGAATCTTTGACTTCCGTGATCAATTGTGTTTTTACGTTGCTTAGCCCCCGAAAATGGGCACGAAATTCCAGCAAACTCGCAATGGTATGCGCGTCCATTTCCTCTGCATCATCTGAATCTACGGCAAGCAAGATAGCGTTGTCATATTCTTCTGGTTTGAGCTTTTGGATGATCCCGGTGGCGTGTACGTTGGCCCGGAACATACGCATTTTGATATCTGGATGAGCGTTCTTCACCCTCAAGAAATCTTGTCTCAACTCATCGGGAATCTCCGGAACAATAACATCAATCGTGGATCCTGCAACCAGATACTTAGCATACTCCGTAACGATCACGGGCGCCTTTGCATTCCACCCAACAATCAGCTCTTTCTCTACGGTGCGTTCAATTTTCTGGTCGGGAAGCCGGGCTTCTATTCGCGTAACTTTCAGATTTTTATCATACTTGATTGCGGAATCGTCCTCTGCGAGCAAAATCAGTTCGTCCGATGCATCGACCATTTCAGATGGATCAGGATTCAGCATAATCTTGCCACTGCGACGAATGCCAAGTAAGGAAGACTCAGCAAAACGCATCTGCACATCAAGAAACGCACTGGATGAAAGGTCACTGGCTTTGAAAAAGTATACTTCGTTCCCCACAAATCCGACAAGGCTGGAGTATACGATTGCCAGGCCAGAAATTCGCGAAGTTTGAACCAGAATTTTGGCCAGCACTTCATCCTCATTGATGACATGGACTGAGCCTGGGGCAATCGATCTGGCAAGAGTTCTATTTTGACGTTCGCGCAACTCGGCAACGATAGGCGGAATATCTCGCCCGCTACATGCGGCAACTACAGCCATTATAGCCTTAAGCACGATGGCGTCTCCAGTTGAACGCTCTTCAGTGTTCGCCGCAAGCCCCGCTGGATTCAGTATGATAATCGATCTTGCATCCGGCGCGCCAACTTTCCGCAGATTCAGAAGTGTTGAAATAGATCCGGATCTTGTAACGATTCGTGTTGTCTTGCGTTCCCTCAGTTTCTCGCGGAGGTCATCGTCCATTCCTTCTTTGTCTTTATCTGCAAGGATTACAATTGCTGCGTCTTTCTCGGATTCATTCGCAACTATAAGCTCACGGGCAATCTCTGCCAGCCGATCCGTATATCCAAGAATCAAAGTGTGATTTGCTTCGATCACCTGGCTTTTCCCTTTCTTAAGGGCTTGAATCCGCGCTTCGAACTGGCTGGTGATGAATGCGACAAGACTGGAGAATAGAACGAGGCCAACAAAAACCGTAAGGATGCCAATGACTTTGTTGCCCGTGTGTGCTTCGCCGTCCTCTGCAACCGCCCCCGCATCTGAAATCTGGAGGAACACTCGCCAGAACTGGTCCCCTATTTCTTTGAGCGATTCATCGGGCATTGCAAGATTCAGAATCAGGCGAACACCACTCAAAATCAAGAAGGCCAGAAATGATAAAGTAAGGAGGGCAAGAAAGATTGATAGCCCTCCTTTAGCCATGAAGTTATCGAATGCATACTTCAATCGAGAGCTGATAGTTACGCGAGCCATGCGCGAAGTTAAATCAAGCCACGGTTTTCGTCATCAACTTCACCTAACAGATACCAGAATGTCAAACGCAGCATTCTCCGGATCGCTGGCGCGGGAATCGTAGAGCTCCAGATCACCCGAATACCTTCGACGCGATTTCAGGTTGGTGTCGGCCCAGATTTTTTTCCAGGCTTCAACTGTGATCCTGGAAAGTGGACCCACCGGAGTAGTAAATTTTACATATTTTTGGGCCGGCAAAGTGCGAAGAATCATTCCTTCTGGTACTTTGTCCGTTGGAATCACAAGCGCTCCTACTACAATCCTGTAGGAACCAGCTTCGTCGCTTTCCATGTCCGTATAAAGTACGGCAATGTTCCCCGGAGTGATGGCTCCTGGGATCTTGCCAATCAAACCTTCCTGAAAAAAACGCTTCCAGAGCCCCGGAATCTTGCCGGTCCCGGAGACTTCGTCCTGATTTTTTGTGACGTCCGATATGCCAAGAATCGACATCCCTTCTAATTCCATTTCAATCTGTTGCATGTTTCACCTCAACGCAACTCTACCGCAGAATCGGATTGATTTCTTGACTTTTTGTGCTTTTTCAATGGAACGTTGTTGGAGCAGGTCAACCCACAGGAATATAAATATCAGAAAGCGATTTTTCGCTCCCATCAAATCGCTCGTCAAACAGATCAAAATCGAATCCAGGAGCGCGCTCGCGTTTGGTTCTGGGCAACCAGGTTCCGTAAATATATTTCCAGCCCGCCAGAAGATCTCCGATTCCGGCGCCCTGAACTGTAAACACTACATATTTTTGCGGTGGGATTACAACGCTGGACCATTCTGTCTGATCGCCTGACGACGTTTCTGATGGGCTGCCTGGTTCTTTTGTAACCTCAGCACCTACCGTTAGCCGGAATCCTTCATCATAGTCCCATTCGGTATACACGCCAAGCAATGTCCGTTCTGTCTTGCGGTTTGGAATTTGACTACCTATGTCTTTTGTGTGAAACGAGCGCCAGAACTCGGGAATATCCCGCTCATTCTGATTATCCTGCATGGTTACACGTCGGCTGATTCCGCTTACCAGCATCTGACCGCGCACTGCAGTCTTTTCGCTGATCCGTTCGCTTGAATGAATGTCTTTGTATCTATCCTCGTGAATGTTTATTGGCGAGAAGAATTCAATTTCGTTTGCCTGCCTTGATTCAAGCGGATTAAATCCAAAATTCTTCCGGAAAGCGCGGGTGAAGGTTTCGGGAGCGCCATATTGATATTTCAAAGCAACATCGATTATCTTTGCTCTACTTGCCAGGATTTCGTAACCCGCTTCGCTTAGCCTGCGATTTCGCAAATATTCAGCTACCGAGCAGCCAGCCAAATACCGAAAGACACGCTGGAAGTGCCACTGCGAACTGAACGCTGCTTTAGCTACGTCCGCCACCTGAATTGGATCGGTTAGATGGCGTTCAATGAAATCAATCGCCAATCCCACTCGCTCGTAATAGTCGATCATTTACCTTTTAAGGCATCACCGATTACCCTGACAAAATCAGCTCGAGTTAAGGGTGCTGGCTTACCATAGACTTTCCTTCCGGTGCGATCATAGACGACTGTATACGGCAACTCACCACCCCATTCTTTGTCGACTGCGTCAATTAGCCCCTGTGGGTCTCCCGGAGATTGGATGTATGCTGGAAAAGTGGAATTCACTTTCTTTAAAAAAGCGGGGATTGTGGTGTCCCTAAGGTTAAGCGAATCTGCAGCAATCAATACGATCGACACATCTTCAGGCTTGAACTGAGTTGCCGCAGACACGAGTCCCGGCATTTCTTCAAGACAGGGATCGCACCAGGTTGCCCAGACATTGACCAGCAGTACCTTGCCCTGATGCGATTTTACCAGATCCGAGTATTGTGAGCCATCAAGGGTTTCAATCGGATGCTTCTTTGCGCATTGCGCAATCATGAAAGCCAATAGTAATACTATTAGCGCACGGGCAGTCGTACTTTTAACCAGGAGCGATCTAAAATGATTTCTTTTCACCTGATTAGATCCTCTTAATTGAACAACCGAACGCCTTGGTTGTTGGTGCCGACACTGTTTTGTTGGCTAGAAGAGCATTGAGTGCATTGTCCAGGTCCGGAGATTTTACAGCAGACGCATCCTCATAGTTTTCATCGATGCGGCCATGATAGCGTAAGATTCCTTGCGAATCGATTACAAATACTTCAGGCGTTTTCTTAGCATCATACTGATCCGCAACGCGGTTCGCTTCATCCTTTAGAACAGGGAATGCAAATCCATTCTTGCGCGCATGCTTAACGATCTCTGCATTTGGTTCCGTCTTATTGCTATTGATGCCGACAAATTCTACACCCTTACCTGCAAACCGTGCTGGAAGTTTAGCCATGCGGTCGTTATAGGCGTTTGAGTAAGGGCACCTGGTAGCTATAAACAAAATCACGGTAAATTTATTTTTGGCAATCGCCTTCTTCAAATCGTACGAACTGGCGCCCGATGCTTCCGGTAGCGTGAAATCCGGGACACGGTTGCCAACGCTCGGTGCAGCCAAAAGGTCAGCCGTAAACAGGGTTACCAGGGCGAACAAAACTAAACGATTGAATCCTACCATAATCACCTCAACGCGAATATACTGAAGGAAGTCGAGGCATGGTTGGACGGCAACTCTTAACTAATCGCACAAGGGCTTGCAGGAGGAAACCGGCTGGCTACGCTGGGCAATGTTCGCATTTCTAAAACGGCACCCGTTTGCTGTGCATGCACATTTTGATTTTTCAGCGGTTATGACCTTCGCATACCCTTCAGATATTTTACGGCCACTCCTTCCCCCGGGACTGACTCTGGATGAGCGCGACGGTCATGGGTTTCTTGCCATTGCTATGGTCCATACACAGAGGCTCAGACCGTTTTTTGTTCCAGGATTTTTGGGCAATGATTTCTTCCTGATTGGATATCGTATCTTCAGTCGATTTGAAACTTCAACTGGAAAGCGGTTGCGCGGCCTTAGAATCCTTCAATCGGAGACAGATCGTGCAAAGATGGTAATATTTGGCAATTTACTGACTCACTACAACTATTCCAGGGCTGACATTCGATGGGAAAAGAGCCCTGAAACCATCCACGTAACAAAGGATGGCCCGGAGAAATTTGACGTTATCTTCCATAGAGAGGCAAACCCTCCCCTTCCAGCTGAGTCGATCTTCAAAGACTGGCGTGAAGCCCGTATGTATGCCGGGCCTTTGCCATTTACTTTTGATTACGAAAAGGAAACCCATTCCATCGTAGTAATTGAGGGTGTCCGCCAGAACTGGGACCCAGTGCCCGCAAGAATCCAGGTGAATCAGTGTGATTTCTTAAAGCGTCTGCCATTCGCACAAGCTAAACCGAGACTCTGCTCCGCATTTGTCCTGGAAAACATTCCATACATGTGGAAGCGAGGCCGGAGGGAAGCCCTTGGGAAAGACACACACGTTTGACGGAGTAATCAAGATTATCCAGTTCAACTGGCCGTACTACGTCATTTCCATTTTGACGGTGGCTGCTTGCGCTATTTCACAGGTTACGTCAATTAGCCCTTATCTCAAACACCTGGCACTCGCAGGAGCATTCATTGCCCTTTACTTTACCGTTGCTTCAATTCT
>JAIOPQ010000094.1 GCA_021413825.1 Spirochaetia bacterium
GTAAGACTCGCAATCTGTCGCTTTGGTAATATAGAACTCCAGCTTCAACATCCGATTCAGACTCTGAAAAGCCTCTTCGACGAATTGTTTTTCAGGGGAAATTTCACTGCGATTCCACAGTACAAATCGATCGTGGTTCGATACTCGCCGCAATTTGGTTTTCCAGATAGAGCATACATTCGTGCAGGGAAACGAGCCTTCCTGCAAGCACGCAATGATCTGGGGTCAATCGATTTAATCCACGCACAGGTTGGATACCCCGGAGGATTTGTGGCCATGCATCTGGCGCGCGAATTCGGCGTTCCCTATGTGATTACTGAGGTTATGGGTCCTTTCCCATTTCCTATTTTCCTGGAACAAAAAGGGCTCTCGCCTAGACTGGGCGAAGCTATGCGCAATGCAGCAAAGGTTATGGCAATTAGTCCATCTCTCAAAGAAACGATTGAATCATTTGGAATAAAGAATGTTACATGCATCCCGGGTTTTGTAGACGAGCGATTATTCTTTCCGACCGATCAGGAAGTTAAGGATCCTATTTTTTTTGCTCTGAGCAATCTCTCCGTCGAGAAAGGAACGGATGATCTGCTCGATGCGATGCAGATTTTGATCAAGCAGCATGGAAAGAAATTTCGATTGCGGATCGGCGGTCCCGGTGATCTTGCACACTATAGAGAAATGGCGCTCGGCCGTGGCATTCATGAGAATGTGGAGTTTCTTGGCGCACTCACGCGTGAAAACGCCGCCGCAGAGTTTAGAAAAGCTTTCGCCTTTGTGCTCCCGAGTCGGCACGAAACATTTGGAATGGTTTACGCAGAAGCTTTAGCGTCCGGGTTACCTGTTATTGCAGCGCGCGCGGGCGGACCTGAATCGATCGTTGATGAAAAAAATGGAATCCTTGTGCCTGTTGCTGATCCAGCTGCGATTGCCGGGGCCATGATACAAATCGTGGATAGCAGGAATCAATACAAAGCCCCGGATATTCGCGCAGGTTTTATGCGACGGTTTTCACGCAAGGTTGTAGTCGAGCAAGTTCGCAAGGTCTACGAAGAGGCCCTGGCTAAGCAAGGTTCCGGAAGAAACTGAATGTGCGGAATTACGGGCATAGTCTCATTCACGTCATCACAGAATTCAGGAACGGATCTCCGTAAAATGACGGATCTCATCGTGCATCGCGGTCCTGACAGCCACGGCTATTTTGAAGAAGGAAGAATCGGACTGGGGCACAGAAGGCTTGCCATCGTGGACTTGTCCCCTGGCGGGGCACAGCCAAAGGAATTCAAAAACCGATTCGTAATTTCGTATAACGGTGAAATTTATAACTATGTTGAATTAAGGGAAGAGCTGAAGGGTCTGGGTCATCAGTTCACAACTGACTCCGATACAGAAGTGCTCCTTGCTGCATTTGCAGAGTGGAATACAGATGCTCTTGAACATCTAAACGGAATGTTCGCATTTGCAATCTATGACAAAGAAACGGGGGACCTGCACCTTGCTCGAGATCGCTTTGGCGTAAAACCTCTCTATTATTTTCAAACTCCCAATGGATTCTATTTTGCATCTGAACCCAAGGCGTTCACGGCGTTGAATGATTGGCAATCTGTTTTGAATCAGACGATAGCCCTGGATTTCTTGCGATATGGGATCAGCGATTTTGGTGCTGAAACTTTCTTTAAGAATGTGTTTCAACTGTTGCCCGGACACCGCGCAGTTCTTCCGGGAGGGACGCAGGAACTTAGAATAAAGCGATGGTATGATGTTACCGGCAGCGGGAAATTCAAGGGTACTTTTGCACAGGCCTGCGAAAAATTTAGAAATGTGTTTCAGGACGCAGTCCGGCTTCGTTTGCGCTCGGATGTAAAGGTCGGTTCTTGTCTTTCCGGTGGATTGGATAGCTCTTCTATTGTCTGTCAGATGAACAAGCTTTTGAAGGGAACAAAAGCCGCAGAGAATCAGGAGACCGTGTCAGCCTGTTCCGACATCGAAGCGTTTGATGAGCGTCCATTTATGGATGAAGTCATCCGTACAACCGGAACTACAACGCATCGTGTTTTTCCTTCGTTTGATCGCATAACGGAAGTTCTGGATAGGGCCGTTTGGCACCAGGACGAGCCGTTTGTTAGCACAAGCATAATGGCTCAATGGTTTGTTTTTGAGGAAGCGCGCAGACTGAACATTCCTGTTATGCTCGATGGGCAGGGCGCAGACGAACAACTTGCGGGTTACTCAAAGTATGAAGGCCCATTTCTGCTGGAATTGATTTTGAGTTTTCGCTGGATCAGCGCGTTTCGCGAAGCATCAGAACTGGCGCGGAAATCCGGATGGCCTGGTCTCATTCGTGCTGTAATCAGAAACTTGATGCCGGCTGCCTTTCACTGGCTCGTTTCATTTCTATCAATTCCTGCCTATTCGAATGGAAGGATTTTCCCGTGGATGCGGGCTTTCTCGCTGCGCCAGCTGGGCCTGAATGACCTGATGCATACGAGTCTTCCTATGCTTCTGCGTTACGAAGATAGAAATTCGATGGCGCATTCGATTGAATCGCGTACGCCATTTCTGGACTATAGACTGGTTGAGCTTTCCCTATCGCTACCCCCGCAGTTTAAGATTCAAAATTCGCGCGCAAAAAGAATTCTCAGAGAATCAATGCGTGGAATCATCCCGGATCGAATTGCAGATCGCAAAGACAAAATGGCCTTTGTAACACCCGAGCTTTTGTGGATCAGGGCCAATCGGGATTTCTTCCTGGGTCAAATTGATGAGACCAGAGAGATTACGCGTGGCCTGGGTGGTTCTGCAATGTACGATCGTGTAAAAGAATCTATCGTCAAAGCAGATCGGCTCGACCCACTCATATGGCGTGTCTGGGTACTGGGCAGATGGATGCGTTTGTTTAATGTAGTGCCGAGCGCGGCCTGAGGAATATTAGAATTACTATGAAAAAGAAGAAAATCGCTCTGGTTGGTTTGGGCAGGGTTTCGCAGAGACATCTCGACGCACTCGAAGCCAATAAAGATTTCCTGGAACTTGCATTTGTTTGCGACGTTGATCGTAATCGCGCAGAAGAGGCTGCTAAGAAAGTCGGCGCTGTTCCAGTCGCAGACATTCGTGAGATCGGCGACGTTGATTTTGTGAGTTTTGCCACTCCATCAGGCTTGCATCCGGAGCATGTGAAGCTGGCTGCTAAATATTGCTCAGCGCCTGGAATAATTTGTGAAAAACCGATTGCCCTGACTGTCAGGGAAGCCATCACAATGTACAAGGAAGTTGAGGCAGCAAACAAGAGATTGCTACCCATCTATCAGAATCGATACAATCCGCTGGTAATGCATATGCATCAGCTGATTGGCTCAGGTAAGCTGGGAAAGATTTATCAGTATGTGATGAACATCTACTGGAATCGCAACGATGAGTATTTCAACGTCGACTGGCATGGGACGCTGGATCTTGACGGTGGCGTGATTTTTACGCAAGCAAGTCACTATGTAGACATGTTGCAGTTTTTCTTCGGTGACGTAGGAGAATTCCATGGCGTGGGCGGTAAACAGAGAGGGTTTGAAACCCAGGATACCGTTTCTGCAGTTCTGGCTTTTAAAAACGGCGCCGTCGGATCACTGAATGCTACCGTGAGCGTATATCGTCAGAATTTTATGACTGAGTTTACTTTAATCGCTGAAAAAGGTACCGTGAGAATTTCTGGGACCAACCTGAATACGATTGATGTCTGGGACGTGAAAGGCATTGAAAAACCTGATCTCAGTTTTGTAACTGAGCATCAATATGGCCGCGGCCACGATACCATGTACCGCATGGTTGGAGAGGGAAATTTCGCATCGTTTCCCGACAAGAAAGATGTCCTGGCGGGAATAGGCATCATGGAAAAACTGTCTTTTTGATTTGGAGAATACATGGGCAACATTCATGAAACAGCAATCGTAGATGCGGGAGCGACCATTGGGGAGGGAACGCGAATCTGGCACTGGGTTCATGTGTCCGGGGGAGCCGTGGTCGGTGCAAAATGTTCTTTAGGACAAAACGTCTATGTTGGAAATCGAGTTAAGATCGGAAATAATGTAAAAATTCAAAACAACGTTTCTGTTTATGACAACGTAACTATTGAAGACGACGTCTTCTGCGGACCAAGCATGGTTTTCACAAACGTATACAATCCTCGTTCTGCAATTTCTCGAAAGGACGAATACAGGGATACGCTTGTTCGTCAGGGAGCCACGCTTGGGGCAAATTGCACAATCGTTTGTGGGGTTGTTATCGGCGAATTTGCCTTTATTGGAGCGGGCGCTCTGGTCAGACAGGACGTGCGTCCGTACGCTTTGATTGTTGGAGTGCCGGGCAAACAGATAGGTTGGATGAGTCAGTTTGGCGAGAAAATCCCCTTGCCAGTAAATGGAAGCGGCACGTATACCTGCCCGCATCTTGGAACAAAATACAAACTTGAAGGCGAATCGCTCCTGGTAATATCATAATGGAATTCATAGATCTAAAAACTCAGCAGAACATAATTCGCGACGATTTGCGGCAAAGAATGGATCGCGTACTTGAGCACGGTCAGTACATCATGGGACCGGAAGTTGCTGAACTTGAGAAATCCCTGGCCGAATACGTGGGAGTGAGACACTGCGTTGCTCTATCAAGTGGGACAGATGCGTTGCTACTGCCTTTGATGGCCCTAGGAATTGGCCCAGGTGATGAAGTAATTATTCCTGTTTTTACGTTCATCGCAACAGCGGAGGTGATAGCCCTACTTGGAGCAAAGCCTGTCTTTGTGGACATCGAAGAGAAGACGTATAACGTTGATCCCGCCAGGATAGAGGCAGCCATAACCGCGCGCACAAGAGCAATCATGCCGGTCAGTCTGTACGGCCAATGTCCAAATCTGAAAGCTATCAATGCAATTGCGAACGGTATTCCAGTAATCGAAGATGCAGCCCAGAGTTTTGGTGCACTCCAGGATGGAAAGAAGTCGTGCGGGTTAACGACCGTTGGAGCTACTAGTTTCTTTCCATCTAAGCCTTTAGGTTGTTATGGAGATGCCGGTGCTTGCTTTACTAATGACGATTCTCTGGCCGACGCAATGCGCAAAATTCGCGCGCATGGACAGGAACGCAGGTACTATCATACTATGGTTGGAGTCAATGCCAGAATCGATACCCTGCAGGCAGCGATACTTCTCGCCAAGTTTCAAATATTTCCTGATGAAGTTAAATCGCGCATGCGAATTGGAGATCGTTACAGTCGTTTACTTCGCGATCGATGCGAGGTCCCCTACATAGAACCGGGAAATACTTCGGTGTTTGCCCAATACACAATTCAAGTGAGTGAAAGAGAATCCGTTCAGAAACACCTGCAGGATGCCGGCATACCTACAGCTGTGCACTATCCCTATCCCTTGCATTTGCAGCCCGTGTTTCGTTCAGCAGAAAAACCAGAGGGTTCCTTTCCTATTGCGGAAAGGGCTGCTTCCAGAGTGTTGAGTCTACCAATGCATCCCTATCTTTCGGAAATCGATCAAGACAAAGTAGTGCAGGCAGTATCCAATTCGGTTTCGGTATCGGTATGAGTTCTTATCAGACGTTATTCGACCAGATATCGGCCTCGCGGGCGCGAATTGGAATCCTGGGTCTCGGGTATGTGGGACTTCCACTGGCCGTGTTGTTCGCCCGAAAGGGTTACAGCGTCCTGGGTCTGGACAAGAATGAAAAAAAAGTCCAAACAATCATGGCAGGCGAGAACTATATTTCAGACGTATCATCTGCTGATCTCAGCGCGGTCGTCAAATCCGGAGCCCTTACTGCATCCATTGATTTTACTCGGATTGCAGAATGCCAGGTCTTAATCATTTGCGTCCCGACACCGCTCGATCGCTTCAAGAAACCGGACATGAGCTTCATTGAGGCCGCGTCTAGCGCCATTGGAAAATCTATGAAACCTGGAACACTCGTTTCACTTGAGAGTACGACCTACCCAACTACAACAGAAGAGTTCATGCTTCCCATATTGGAGCGCGAATCCGGACTCAAGCATGGAGAAGATTTCTGGGTTTGTTTTTCACCGGAGCGAGTGGATCCCGGAAACAGGGAGTTTCGTACAGAGAATATCCCCAAGGTAGTGGGCGGTCTTGGGGAACAGGCCCAGCAGTTAGCCCAGACGTTATACGGCAAAGCAATAGATCAGATATGTGTCGTGAGTTCGCCGCGCGCTGCTGAGATGGTAAAGATTCTCGAAAACACGTATCGTCTGGTAAATATTTCCCTCGTTAACGAGATGGCGCTCCTTTGTGGCAAAATGGGAATCAATATCTGGGAAGTTATCGAGGCTGCAAAAACCAAGCCCTATGGTTTTCAAGCGTTCTATCCTGGGCCGGGGATTGGAGGGCATTGCATACCGCTCGATCCGTTTTATTTAGAGCATATAGCCCGGAATTTCAACTTTGACCTGGCAATGATTCATACTGCAGGGCACATTGATAACATGATGCCGCATCGTATGATGATAAAGATCAACACAGCCCTAAATCGGCAGAAGAAGTCGCTTAACGGATCAAAGATTCTGTTTCTGGGTGTTGCATATAAGCCTGATATCGACGATGAGCGCGAGTCTCCCGCATTAAAAATAATCGATGAAGTAGTTAAGAAAGGGGCCGTAGTATTGTATCATGATCCCAATAATGCAAATAAAACAAAGCATGATTGAATGAGTTTACAGAATTCGGCGCTGAGCGATCAATTTCT
>JAIOPQ010000117.1 GCA_021413825.1 Spirochaetia bacterium
CGGATTGCATTTCTGTAGAAGAAAATGAATCCCGCGCTCTTTTCCTCAACGCTTGTCAGCGAGCGGACATAATTCTGTCGGAGACTCCAGGTCAAGTAGAGGCAGCCAGCGATCAGTAAACTGCTGATGGTAATAAGTGAGATGGAAACTTGCATTGATGCAGAAAGAAAAAATTGTTTATGGCCAGGCGCAAGGAAAACTTTCTAGATAATGGAAATATCGCTTCAAACAGAATCAGCACTTTTCGACCCAACTCCAGAGCACAAAGAGCTCCGTGCAGTAATCCGCAAGTTTTCAACAGGCGAAGTGCGTGATCAGGCCGAGCATGGCGATGAGTCAGAGCAATTCAATCTCCCGTTATTTCGTAAACTGGGCAAAGAGCTTGGACTTCTAGGCCTGACTGTAAGCGAAGAATTTGGCGGCGCAGGAATGGACGCCGTTGCTGAAGTAATCTTACATGAAGAACTTTCCAAGAGCGATCCATCGTTTACGCTCAGCGTTCTGGCGCATGAAATCTTGTTTGTAAATAACCTCTTTGTAAACGGTAACGAAGCACAGAAGCGTAAGTATCTCCCTGGAGTAATCTCGGCAGATAAAATAGGTGGAATGTGCATGACTGAGCCTGGGGTGGGCACGGATGTCCTGGGACTTACAACGGTTGCTGTAAAGAAGGGCGATCGCTATGTGCTGAACGGATCCAAAGCCTGGATTACAAATGGGTATGAAGGCAATTATTTCCTGGTTTATGCAAAGCTTGATCAACCATCGCAAAGACAGGTAACCAAGTTCATAGTAGAATCAGCCTATGCCGGGTTTCGCGTGGGTAAGAAAGAGCGCAAGATGGGAATGCGCGGTTCGAGTACGGCATTGCTGTATTTTGATGATATGGAAGTTCCCGCGGAGAACCTGGTTGGTGAAGAAAACCGAGGACTCGTTTCAATGATGCGCAATCTTGAAATCGAACGTATTAGCCTGGCCGCACAATCGCTTGGAATTGCAGAACGGTGCATTGAAGTAATGGCGCGTTATGCAATCCGCGATCGTGTAGCTTTTGGAAAGCATTTGATTGAGCACGGACAGATCCAACGGTTCATTTCTGAGAGCTACGCCGACTGGATGGCTGCAAGGTCGCTCGTATATTCGGTAGCCGGAAGAATATCGCCTAACGTTAGAAATTCAATGGGAGCTGCTGCTGCCAAACTTGTCGCCACTCAGATGGCAGAACGAGTTGGGCGCAACGCAATCCAGGTGCTGGGCGGAAACGGATACAGCCGCGAGTTCCCTGTGGAACGTCTGTATCGCGATGCAGTTCTGCTCAGCATTGGTGGTGGCACCAACGAAGCCATGCAAAAGAATATTGCGAACGATCTGATCAAGATGTTCTCGGCTCCAGAGAGCTAGGGGGGAGACTGCGGCGGCAACACCGCTTATGGGGGATGCCGATGACCATGCTAGAATTCCCCTGCCTGTCCCCGGTTTGCTATTGTCAAATCTTGTGGAAAAGGACGGTTTTATCTTTTAAGGAAATCTTTTCGACCTTGTAACCATATTGAAGCAATTCCTTTTTATAGTTTAGAAAAGAGTGGTCGATTGCAATTCCTGCAATGCCCTTAATTTCATCGAAGGATAACTCCAATGATTGTTTATCAACTTTCTCAACGTACTTCCACAGGGCATTATATTTACTCATGATTCAATGTCTGTAGAGGACCTCTCCACGACTAAGAGTGGCTGGGCTGCATCAGGGCATCTGGCGATGGGTTGCAGGCATGTTCGCCGAAAGATTGCATGACACTGACAATCTAGAACTGGCGGACAAAGAAACAAGCGGATTCCCGTGCCAGCGGGATCGGATTGCAGCCTCAGAAATGACAGACGTGTCTACTGAGAGCTATGCGAAATATGGGAGTAGATGCGAAATCTGTTTCCGACAGGAGACTGCGCCCGGGAAAAGAAAAGAGAAATTCAAAGGGGGCGCGAGGTAGACGGAGTGCCCCGCCAGTCTGCGAATCCTCGGGCCAGTACTAAGCGGTCGCGGCTGGTCTTGCCAGGTCCGCACGCTTCAATACGAATCCAATCTTAGTTCTGTCCGGATAGAACACTGGCTTCAGCGGAGTTTTGTCTACAGACAGTTTGGCGAGTAACGTTAAGACCAGGTTGATTCCAAGACCCGCACCTTCACGGCTTGGATCATCCAGCAGATCTGAGAGGTTATCTCCAAAGATTGTGAAATGCAGTTTTTGCATCAATCTGAGTTTTTCCTGGCGCGTTACCGTTGTGTAGTTAGTGCACCAGCATGATACCGAGTTCTCGGTTGATTTTAGGTGAATGTCGAAATACTTATCCTCATCTCGTGCGAACTTGCTGAGGTTCTCATCGCCATGCGCATCGAGCTCCTTGCGAAATAAATCCATGAATGCATGGTAGCTGATTGCAGGATCAATTCCCTGCGGTTTCGCAATATACTTCTCAAATAGGAATTTGTATGTTGCTTTTGATGCGTTTATTGCGAGCTCGTTGAGGCAAGTATAAACTTCAGTACTGAAAGCGGAAAGGTTCTGTTTTGCCAGAAGGAGTGCAAGCAAATCGCGTAACAGTATTCCAGATTCCGCCGTCAGGCGATATGTTCGTATGGTGACTTGCCATGAAAGATCTTCAATCTTCAGTCTAACCATCTCATCTTTAATAGGCTGCGCAATCTGACCGACATCATCAGCGTTTCTTAAATCGATCATCTCTATACTTTTTAGGAAGTTCAGCTGCTCGGCGTGGAACGGATCGCGAAAGAATCGCTTGGTTGCAGCATCAAAGATCCAGCGCTGTTTGTCCAGGACTCGCATCATATCTTCTTTATATGCGATTTTGACAGTACTATCGTAGATGAATTTACCCTCTTCATCGAGCATGCGCTCAAAGAATTCCACAACTCTATCTTCTGTTTTTAGAAAATGGATCAAAGCCTCCGCTGCGGCGTGGCCGGGAATTGCGATGACGCTTCCAAAACCCGAGGCTTCGCGAATATCAAATCGACGATCCATTTGCTGTGCAATGGAATTCACTTGATCGGAATTCAATGAAACCCCAACAACATCTTTGAATAGTTTCTGAATGTCTTTATTCATGGCGATCGCTCATACTGGCTTCGCATCTACAATCGGTCAACTCCTAGAATTTTTTTGGTCGTCAGTTACCGGTTTTTTCATACAAAGACATATGTGGAAAGGCATAGCAATCATTCCCATCTTAGTATTTCTAAGCAATTGTACGTACAGGAGTCCATCCATGAATCCCCTGGATAGCAAGGATGTCGCGGAGCGCGTTTATTACCCCACGAAAGTTATACGAAATACACCCCATGGAGCCCGTGACTTTGATATTCCTGTCAGCGGAGGTGACACGCTTGGTGCTAGATTCTATTTAAAGAATCCAGAGCTTCGGACTGTCCTTTACTTCCACGGTAATGGTGAGACGGTTCCCGACTATGATGACATCGCGTTGATGTTTCATGCAATCGATATGAATCTGTTCGTTGTCGACTATCGCGGATACGGATGGAGCACCGGCTATCCAACTTTGCGTCAGCTTTCTACGGATCCGCCTGAGGTTGCCAAATACTTTCTAGAAAAGGTCGTTGTATCACCTCTAAAAAGACCGCTTGTGTTTGGCAGGTCACTTGGAAGCTCTCCGGCCACAGATGTGGCGGTAAAGTTTCCCGACAACTTTTCAGGGTTGATCCTTGAAAGTGGATTCGCTGAGGTTACGCCACTTCTTCATTTGCTCGGAGTTCAACTTAACCCAGAACAAACAGCGGACGCAGATCGCATGTTTTCAAATTCGCACAAACTAAAATCAATTCGCATTCCTGCTCTGATCCTGCATGGAGAACAAGATCAGTTGATTCAGGTTGCACATGCCAGGAAAAACTTTTCAAGTTTACCAGCGAACAAAAACAAACTAGAGATCTTTTCCGGTTCCGGTCACAATGATCTAATTGCACGCAATCGAAGCGCGTATTTCAAATCGATTTATGATTTTAGCGCCAACTTGCCTTGAAGTATTTGTGAATCAAAGGCTCTCCATCCACTTGCCGAGCAACTGCTCTGCGCGCTCAATACTCGATGGAATTGCGCTCCATTCCTCGGGAGTAAAATCGGAGAGTACATGCTCTGCAATGTCGTCGTGATCTGGACGGCCAACGCCAAGGCGCACACGATGAAAGTCCAGGGTTCCGCATTTGGCGGCAATGTCGCGCAGGCCGTTGTGTCCCTTGTGCCCGCCGCCGGTTTTCCATTTTACTTCACCAAACGGAATCTCTATTTCATCATGAAACACTACTATGCGGTCAGGAGGAACGGGATACTTCTTAATTAGGTCGCGCACTCCACCACCTGAGAGATTCATAAATTCCATGGGTTTATAAAACAGAACCTCGAGCTTATCAGAACCCTTTGATTCAATTTCTTTTCTGCCCCATTCTCCCCGTTTGTCTTTTGTGAAAGAAACACCGGCACTTTCTGCGATTGCGTCCAGGGCAACAAATCCGACATTGTGCCGATTTTTTGCGTATTTCTTTCCGGGATTTCCCAGCCCAACGAGCAGTACTCTTTCAGCCACAGGTCGGAATCGCTCTCGGATACGAGCGCACAAGCAAAATCGACGGAAATAGTGTTGTTGTCTGCCGCTTCTACTGGCATCTTGATCCTGATGGCAGATCCTGGTCACCTGGTACTCGCGCGTAAATATAGACCGCGCACTTTCGCCGAAGTTGTAGAGCAGAGCATGGCTGTAACGGCGCTTAAGAATGCGGCTGATAATGGTCGGATTGGATCTGCGTATCTTTTTTCGGGCGCGCGCGGAACTGGAAAGACTACCATTGCTCGCATTCTCGCAAAGCGCGTGAATTGCCTCAGCCCCAGGGACAGTGAACCCTGCGGTAAATGTGAATCTTGTGTAAGCATACAAACCGGCACATCACTCGACGTGCAGGAAATCGATGCAGCATCAAATCGATCGATTGATAACGTGCGTGATCTCAGGGAGAACGTAAAGTTCCAGCCCATGAGCGCAAAAAAGAAAGTCTACATTATAGATGAAGTGCACATGCTCACAACTGAAGCGTTCAATGCGCTACTAAAGACCCTGGAAGAACCTCCAGAGCATGTGTTGTTCATCCTGGCCACAACTGAACTGAACAAAATTCCAGAAACGATTCTGTCACGTTGCCAGACATTCGCGTTCAGAAAAGTGCCACTGCAAGTTCTACAGGCCTATCTAAAAGATATTTGTGCGCGTGAGAAGATCAAAGCAGAAGATGAAGCATTGTTCTGGATCGCGCGCCGGGGCGACGGTTCCGTGCGAGATAGCCTTTCCTTTCTCGAACAGAGCATTACCTACACAGAGGGAAATGTCACAACAGAGAAAACGCGCGAACTCATTGGCTTTCTACCGACGGAACTCTATCTAAAGCTCACTGAAAAACTTCTGGATTCAAAATCGAAATTGGAAGAGATCGTTGAGCCTGTTCATAGCGTTTTCAATCAAGGTGGAGATCTTCAGCGTTTCGTCTGGGATTATCTGGACTTCTTGCGTGCAGTGATCCATATCCTTCACGGAATTGATCGCCCGGATTTCGTTGGATTGCCGCCTAACGACATTGCTCGTCTGCGCGAAGCTTGTTCAGCATCTGATCCAACCAAATTTCAAGCTATCTTCGACGGAATTCACGGTCTACTTTCGCGCGCCTACAACCTGCGCCTGAAGAATTCTTATGAAACGAGGGTGTTGATCGAAATGGAGCTTCTAAAGATCAAAGAGAAGCTCTCAAGACCCTCAATTTCCGGAGTACTGCGCAGGCTGGATCGTCTGGCAACCGCAGTAGACCAGGGAATTCCTTTTTCAACCGAGGAAGAAGTTCAGAAAACGTTCCTGGGCACCATGGTAGATCCTGGCTCTGTACCCGATCTGGAGAAGAAAATATGAATGGTCTCAACTTTTCAGAATTGTTTAAGAATCTCGGCAGCATGAAAGCTCGTGCAGACGAGCTGCAGCAGAAGATGGCGCGACTCCAGATTACTGGAGAAGCCGGTGCTGGAATGGTAAAGGTGACAGTTTCCGGAGACGGAAATGTAAAGAATGTAAAAATCGAACCCAGCTTGCTTTCACCCAATGATCGAGACATGCTCGAAGAGCTACTAATCGCTGCAATCAATGAGGCGCAGAACAAAGCGCGCGAGGCAATGGCTCATGAAATGAAGAGTCTAACAGGCTCGATCCCTGGACTTGAAAAGATGTTTGGCGGCTAGTCGACCTTAATGTTATTTCCTGCGCTTGAGAATGTTGTGAGATTGTTTGCGTCGTTACCAGGGATTGGACAGCGAAGCGCGTTGCGTATTGCGTTTCATCTGATTCGCTCTGAAACTGAAAAGGCCAGTGACATAGCAGACGCAATTACTCGCCTCAAAGTAGAAGTTCGCTTTTGCTCGCGTTGCAGCAGTCTGGCTGACCAGGATCTTTGTGCTACCTGCCGAGATCCACGGAGAGACAGGACGGTATTGTGCGTTGTAGAAGAGCCCGGTGACGTGTTCGCAATTGAAAAGACCGGTGAGTTCGGGGGACTGTACCATGTACTTATGGGTTCGATTTCACCGTTAGACGGAATAGGCCCGGGCGATTTGCGAATTAAAGAATTGCTGGTTCGTGTTCAGGAAGAGCAGGAGATCAAAGAGATTTTGCTTGCAACCAATCCAACACTGGAAGGTGATGCAACCGCCGAATATATCGCAGGTCTATTGAAAGATGCAAATCTACATATCACGCGCATATCGCACGGAATACCAACCGGTGCCTCAATCGAGTATGCGGAAAAAACTACTCTGGCGCGCAGTATCAAGCTGCGTCATGACTTTAAGGCTCAATAATGAAATTGCTTAAATGGATCTATGCGCAGCGCAAAATTTTTGTGGGGCTTTTGATGAGCGCTGCTGCAATTTTCTATATATACAAACGAATTGACGTTAACCTTTTATTGCGGGTTCAAACTGAATTTCATCTGGGCTATTTGGCTGTGTATCTGTTCACTCTTGCCCTCACGTATCTTGCGTTTGGAGTTCGCTGGTTGCTTGTGAACGAAGGGCTGGGATCAGTTTGGACCTCATTCAAAGCTACAATCCTTGCGAGCGGTGGAAATGCACTACTTCCAGCGCGCGGGGGCGATGTTCTTCGCATGTTGTACTTCAAACAGAAAACCAATCAGCCTGTTAGCGTTTCTGCCGTGCGCGCAATAGTAGAGAAGGGCCTTGATCTGCCGATTTTGCTTTCAACCGTACTAATTACCTTTTCTGTTTTTCAGAAGGATTTGCGCATTCTATTTATTCCTGCTGCGCTGTTTCTCGTGATTGTTTCGATTCTAATCGTGATCAAAATCAGACCGGAGTTGTTAACGCTGCTGATTCAGAAAATCGAGGGCTTCCTAAAGAGGAACCCGTCTGAGAAATCAGAGTTGAAGTTTCTTCCTTCAACTTCTTACCTCTCCTATTCTTTCCTTATGACCGCTTTTATGTGGTATGGACCAGTACTTTTGATGTACGGTGTATTTCTGAAATTCATTGGTCTTGAATTTACGGCTAGTTCGGCACTTCTGCTGGTCTTATTTGCATCGCTAGGAGTTGCTCTTCCATCTGCGCCTTCTGGTCTTGGCGTATTTCATGCCTCAATCGCATCTGCGTTTGAATTGCTGGGCTATAGCATTGAAGTAGGGCTATTCTACGCAACCATCCTGCACGCGGTTATAAACATCCCACTGGCTCTCAGTGCCATTGCAATCTACCTGGCCGATTACGATAGTAAATCAACGTAACCAAGAAACCCGGAATAGATCGAAGTTTCCCGGAAAATTAGCGGCTCTCAGTTGTAACATTATCAACCCCGGGCAAGGCCTCAGTCCCTAGAATTATGTCTCATTGTCTTGACAGGGCAAATGACGCTATCAGGCAATACAATATGAATGCACATCTTGGAATCGATTTGGGCGGTTCGAATATCTATTCCGTTGCCTTTGATGATGACTATGTTCCAATTGTGGAAAGCAAGATTGATACAGAGGCACGCGAGGGCTATAGTCACGTTATAGATCGCATTAAGAAACAGATTGAACTAATCAAAGGGCAGGTGACGGAAAAAGGATACAACCTTGTCACCATAGGACTGGGTGTGCCGGGAGTTGTGTCTTCAGAAACGGATCTGGTTAGAATAGCGCCTAACCTTGGCTGGGAGAATAAACACCCATTGCTCGATCTTGGTTTGCTTGGAAGGCGCGATCTCAAAGTTCGTTTAGCGAACGATGTGAATGCAGGTCTCATGGGTGAGCTTGCGCGGATGGCGCGCAAGCCGCACATGGCAGTTGCATTCTTCTGTGGCACCGGAATTGGTGGGGCAATAGCGATTAACGGTGAATTGGTTGTGGGGCGGGACGGCGGCGCTGGGGAAGTTGGGCACATGATTGTCCGGGATGGCGGAAGAAAGCCCAACGGCGGAGTACGCGGAAGTCTTGAGGCCTACATTGGCAAATGGGCACTGAATCGCAGGATTGATCGCTACTTTGATGCAAAAAAAAAGACTCTATTGCGCGATCTCATAGACTACAACCTGAAGAAAACTCCGGTAAAATCCTCCTCCCTGAAGAAAGCCTATGAGCGCGGAGATGCGTTTACACAAGCACTCATGAACGAATACTATTGCAAATTCCTCGCCACTGGAATTTCCCATGCAGTCAACCTGCTCAACCCGGATCTGATTATTCTTGGTGGCGGTATAATGGAATCCATGGGAGTGAAACTACTTCCGCACATTCATGCAAAAATGCCAATGCGTTGCATCAATCCACTTCCGCAAATCCGCCTGGCTGAACTGGGCGACGTTGCCGGACCAATGGGCGCAGCTCATTTGGCGCGCACAGTTTGACGATTTGGCCTGAGGACTAGATACAATCGGTCCAGTTCATATTTTGACATAGGCGGCATCAGCATTCCCCCACCCACAAATAACGCGTAGGTAATTCGGGAACGTCGCTTAGCCACCGTCTTACTGTTTCCCATTGCAATATATACGCTTTCGAGGAATGCAACTCGTTTGCGATCAACTCTTTCCTGAATTTCAGCTACCTCAGGCGCGCGCAACGACCAGGCGCGGATGGCGCGTTCTGGGTTTCTGGGAAGATCGTGCGTGAGTGCTGTTAGCAGTTTGATTCGTTTTTCCGGATCACTTTCTGTGCAAGCCTGGGTAATCACGTCATCCGTACTCGCCGCTTCCCAGGAAACGAGTAGTATCCTTACAAGATCGCTTCTGTCCTTGAAATGATGATAGAACGCGCCCTTGGTTTGTTTGAGACGCTTGCAGAGCAGATCGATTGTAAGGGCTGTTGGTCCTTTTTCGAATAGGATTCGGAAAGCCTCCTGCACCCACGGTTGTTTTCTATCTTTCACAGACGATTCACGACCGGCATTGCGAAGATCACGCCACCGAGGAAGAACACTACAGTTAGTGTATGAACCATCCAGTTTCCGCGACGCAGAAAGATGAATTGTTCGATCAATCTGCCCACCCAGAATAGCGAAGCTGCGCCCAGGATAGCCAGGCCAATCGGCGAATCCGCAAGTGCTGTGCGAAAGTAAAAGCAAGCAGCAGCAAGTACCGCGAAAACATAGATCAATCTTAGATTCAGGATTTGCATAACCGCGCGATTCACTTGCGAGACGTGCTTTAGCTCTTTCTTCCAGCGCAGCATTCGCCAGAATCCAATATGAAAAATCAAAAGAGCGACGCTGTGCACGCCGCCCGCCAGGATCCAGAAATCATTTGAAGGCATATATACTCCCCGAGAAAGTCCGTCTGCTCAAAGCATACCATACGGTACGGTATGGTATGCGACAATCACATTTTCTTTCCGCTTGAATTTCGGGGCAGTTTCTGGCTCCTGGAACTGTGATTCGTGATATTCTTTATACCGTGATTTACGGCGGCGTTGGTCTCTACGGGGTATTCATGCTGCTCGGATTATTCCACAGAAAATACATGAAAACCGTAGAAGGCCCAAGGCGGCTGGCCCTGGGAATGATTTGCGCGGGATTCCTGGCGCTTGGCTTTTATCATGCATTCCAATTTCAGCGATTCC
Organism: Spirochaetia bacterium; assembly: GCA_021413825.1. GTDB lineage: Bacteria > Spirochaetota > Leptospiria > Leptospirales > Leptonemataceae > JAEUSB01. The sequence continues at coordinate 10,169 of JAIOPQ010000117.1, forward strand.
GGACACCAGAGGGCAGGGCCGTAATCGAGAAAATGCGTAAAAATGAGGGAAATGTAATCATCGGCCCAATTCAGTAACGGCCGATAATTAATCCGATGCTACGCAGTCTGCTGGGGCTTTTATTTGCGATTCCTCTGTCGCTTGAGGCTGGCCCTGTCATTCGTATTATTCAGGTAGATCCGGCCCAATATCCGGACGTTCAGATTCTAGCTGAGGTCGGTGATTCAGCCGGGCAGACGCCAACGTTTGCAGTCCACGAGAACAACGGTCATGCAGTTACCCCGGAAATTCTCAGTTCACGCAGGTCTGCAGATCGCTTGATTTTCACGCTCGTGTTTGACGCAACTGGATCGATCCCGGCCGCGGATTTTAAGAGATCACAAATCGCCGCATCCAGCTTCTTCGAGAAATTAAAGCCAGAGGATCGTGCTGCAGTTTATCAGATCAACGGTGGGCCCGTACTTGTTACCGGTTTTGTTCCGCCGCCGGACGGACTAAAAGACAAAATCATGCAACTGAAGCGCACGGGTAAAACAACCCGCGTCTACGACGCGCTGCATTCGGGAATCATGAACACGCGCGACGGAATTTTGCGAAACAGCAACACCGATTCAACAAGCCCTAAGATTGCCCGTGGAGCCGTGATTCTATTTACCGACGGTCGCGATGAAGGTAGTTATTTAACCGACGAAGATTGCACTCAGCTCACCGAGCTGGGTAGTCGCCATCGCATTCCGGTATTCACCGTTCTCTACGGTCGCGCTAGAGGAGAGCGCACATTTCAAAGGCTTTCGCTCCGTACGGGCGGGGCTGTAATTCGTTCTCTCACTGAAAAGAGTATGCAATCGCTTGCCGATCAGGTGCGTAAGCTTCCAGAACAAACATTCGTCCTACGATACAGAGCCGCAGAAGCTGGAAGCGGAAAACGCGATCTGAAACTCACTCTGACATCCGGACAGACCATGGACGAAGATTCCACAATCTTCAACGCGCCGTCCCCTAAAGTCCCACCAGCCCCGGAGGCCTGGTATTCTAAGATTACCGGCATAACGTTAGGCGGCATTATTCTGATTGCAATTGGTCTGTTGATCTTCCTGGCATCTGTCATAGCCACGTTCATAATCTGGAAAAAACCAAAAGTCAATCAGGGTGAGATTTCTGATTCAACTGCATTGCTTGCTGTGCAAGCCACAGAATCGGATCACATGAAACTTCCAGAGGGCGAAGTTGAAAAGATAGATATTATAGAAGGAATCGTAAAAGAAGAGCTTCCTCATCCTATGATGCAATATCTGCGCGAGACTGCGTATCAGATTTTGCAAGACGCATTGCGCGATGCTCCCAGGTATGCATCCGCTTCCCTGGTTCGCAAGAAAGAAGGCTTTGAACGAGAGTACGACTTGTTCCTCGATAATACGGCTATGGGTTCTGGCCGCTGGGCAAGTGTGCGCGTAGAAGATTCAGGTGTTGCAAAGGTTCATGCCAAAGTAAAACGTGTGGACGGGAAATACGTTTTATATGATCTAATGGGCGGTTCAGGAATTTATCTAAACGGTCAGAAGCTGTTACGCCCGCGCGCCCTACGCGATGGTGACGAAATCAAGATGGCGCGGTCGCTCTTTCTATTTCGCGGAAAGAATCCGGCGCAGGAAACGATCAGACCAGGCCAGGCTGGCGCGTTCGCCTGAGATATGAAACTCGTTTTTCGAATCTATGAGTCCAGAAAATCCCTACGCAGCGCCTGTCACGGGTTTCCATACAAAACATCCTGTAATTGATTCTCTAACTCTTCTCCTTCTAAGGGTTGATCTTTTTGTGAGTTCCGTTTTCACTCTCCGCGCGATACTCTTTGTGGTGAATTACTCATTGGTTTTGCTCACGAGTGTTGGTGGGCTGGAAACCATCGCAAGGCTTTTTCTGATGCGCGGGATGATTTCGGCCTTATTGGACCTGACTGCAGGCCTGCTCTTTCTAGCCTATGATCTTCGCGCGCTTGTTGGTAAACACCGATCCGTCGCACTCCTTATAATTGCTCACGGAGTTTTGCTAGTTTTGCTGGGTCTGGAGTATCGCGCAATCTATGCTGATTTCCTGGATTCTACTTCTGATACTGACCATCAACGGATGTTTACAGCCTGGCTACCTTACATTGCCAGGTTAATGTACTGGCCCGTATGCATGATGGGCTTTCGTACTCTTCAAAAATTCTGGCCAGATGCGTCGAGGAAATGAATACACTATGGGATCTGGAATATCCGGCGATTGTTTCATCTGGGCCTAGCTTGCTGTCACTGCCGATTCCCAGGCAATCATTGCCTTTTTGCGCATAGGCCCATAATAATATTGATTGATAATTCCCATCTTGCGAATCACTCGGTGACACGGAATTACAAAAGCGATTCTATTTCTGGCAATTGCACTTGCAACTGCCCGAACTGCACTAATATTTCCAGTCAATCTCGCCACGTCTTCATACGCTAGCACGCGACCTGTTGGAATCTTAATCAATGCTTGCCAGACTTGAATCTGAAAATTTGTTCCCGTTAACAATACATGCAGAGGTACAGTGCGATTATGAGTGCGCGCAAATATTTTCTCAACGTATGTCAAAGTCTCCGTCGAATCGGCCTTGAAATCAGCATTTGGCCAGACGCTTTTCCATTCCCGGAGTAGTGCTAAGTCGTTTTGATCCTCAATGAACTCAAGTCTGCAAATTCCTCGATCTGTCACACCTATCATACAATCCCCAAACGGAGTGGAATGCTTTGCATATCGAATTGACAGACCAAGGCCGCCGCTTTTGATTTCCCCTGGCGTCATGGCTTCGCAGTTAATCATTAGATCATGCATTCGGCCGGGACCGCTCAAGCCAGCATCGTAAGAAGCGCTCAATATGCTCTGCGATTCAGCGAGCTTTTGCTTTGCATATTCCTTGCTTAGAAATTGCATGAATCGTTTTGGACTGATTCCAACCCAGCGTTGAAACATTCGCTGCAAATGAAATTCGCTAAGGCCAATCGAACGTGAAACCTCAGCAAGTTCCGGTTGCTCTGGAAAGGAGCCCTCAATGAAATGCAGGGCCTTTTCAATTCGCCTGTAATCTATACTATCGCTCATCAGTCGCATTCATGAAGTTTAGAACATTTCGAAACGGGTCGCAACCCGATTCTTGCGATTTCATGTAGTTTTCAACTTGATTAAACATCGGATTTCTGGGAGCGATTTCGCAAGAGAACAATCCCCATTAGTAGCAAAGCCATCGCAGCCGAGCCAACAAGAAGCAAGAACACAGGCTCAAGCTTTCCTCCAGAGCGAGTGTAGAGATCACCAATCATCAAATCCTGGAAGACAGACCCGATGGAGCCCATTCCGTTAATTATTCCTGCTGCAAGTGCGGCGCGTTCCTGCGTTCCAATATCGATTGCGCCAGCTCCCGTCAGAAGTGCGTCCGGTCCATACAGCATAAAACCAATGAAGCCAATTCCAGCTCCAAATATCCAAACGGCCTGGCCTCCCAGGAAATACAATCCAATGCAGCCAGCAGTCATCCCTGCAATGAACAGAACTGAAATCTGTGCACGTCTACCTTTGAACCATCGATCCGAAAGAAAGCCAGCAGTGATCACGCCAATTATTCCGCAGAAATCAAAAAGCGTCGCGATATATCCTGCATCATCGCCTGCCAGGTGATAGTTCTTTTGCAAGAAGTAAGGAGCCCAGGACCAGAGCGCATAACGTATGAATTTAACAAAAAAGTAGAATGATCCTACGAGCAAAATTGTAATCCAGATTTCACGATTCCATTTTGAATCGCTCGTCTTTGAATTTGTCGAGGAGGTGTGTTCCGCGGAAGCTTGTAGAGTTGAGGTTTGTCCTGTCTCGGGTTGTCTAGTCTCTGAGTCGTTTGATTCAAGTGGATCGAGTCCAACATCCTGGGGTCTGTTTCTCTGATTGAAATAAAAGAAAATCCAGACTGCTATGAGTACAAGACTTCCACCGAGGAAGCTATACTTGAAACCATAGTGGCCCAGGAGAAACGCAGCAAAGGTATTGGCAAGTACGCCGCCTGCCTGGAAATTTGTGGACCAGAGTCCCATTACAGTTCCGCGTTCTTCGCGTTTGAACCAGGGCGCCATGGCGGCTACATTCCCAGACCATCCGGTTGCCTGGGCCAGTCCGTTGAGCGCCATGAAACCCAGAATAGCACCCAGAGAATTCGCGAATCCAAACGCAGCGTTGCATCCAATGGAAACAGCCATGCCGACCAGGAGAGTCAGCCTTGAGCCCGCGCGATTTCCTGCCCAGCCCGCGAGGAATTGTCCAATTGAATAGGATATTAAATATGCTGAGCCAATCAGCCCGAGATCAGCCGCAGTGAGTGCGTTTGCATCGCCGAAGGATGCTTTGACTACATAGAAAGGTTTTCTGCAGAAATAATATCCGGCATAGCAAAGCCAGGTGCTTGCAAAAATCCTGTATCGCCAATGTTTCAGGGATGCTACGCTCATTGGCGTATGCCAGCGATTGGTTCAGTGGGCTGCCACACTTTTTTCAAACGGCCAATACGAAGTCAGGGTTTTTCTTGTAACCGATGCGGGGATCGAATAGTCTGTGTGGAATGCGGATCGTCTTTCTGCTCACTCTGGTTGTTTCCTGTAGTTCAAGGCCAGGTTGGGTTCATTCAGCTCCTGAGCAGACTGCACTCGCGGCTGGTGCTGTGCCGGTGAATCTTGCTGGAGTCTGGCGTCGCGATGCGCAGAATCGTTTTCCAATCGCTCACAAGACAGCTTACTCGGATTCAAACGAGTGGATTGAGATTACGGCCAACGGAACGTATTCCAAAGTGCAAATGTATGCAGAGGTTGTGGATGGTAAGGAAGAGTTTATAGCCTACCGTGAGACTGGAACCATTTCAGAAAACGCTGAATGGCTTCTCTTCAATCCCGAACGCACGGAATCCTTTGAGACTAAGGGACCGGTTCGAAATCCGAGCACAGGAATAGATCCGCACTATCCGTTTCCCCAGGTTTCATCCATTCCGTTTCGGCAGAGGAGTAATCCAGAGCCCCTTCTGTTCTTTCTTGAAAAGGGCAAGCACGAAGATCTTCTGATTCCATCAGCTTACGAGCGGTTAGGTGTTACCTTTAACTTTGGCCTCTATGAAGGGTCACGGAGAGAGTTCGATTCTCGCTCAAGAAATTTTGATAACAACAAACAGACAGTAGTGAATCGCAGATTTCAACCCGCGCATTATAGACGCCTCATTCACCGCTAACACTCCTTCATAGACGGATTCGGTCTTTGTGCCAGAGCTCAGTAGTCATACCTGAGCTGCAACTTTCTTAACCTTAATTCGCCTGGAGTCCTTCCATTCTAACAGGTAATGCAGGATGCGATAGTCCATCCACCTGCGATCACTGAAATAGGGATGTTTATGCGCAAGCCAACCCAGGTGGCCGCCATGTTCGGTAAGCTCCGCTGTTAGATGTGGATATTTTTGCCAGTTCATTTCTTCCCAGGTCCTTGGATCAATAAGCGGATCATCGCGCGAATGCAAAAGCAATCCAGGGCGATCAATCATGGGAATGAAATTCTTACTAGAACATGTATTGTAGTATTCAATCGCGCCTTTGAATCCGGCAGATGGAGCCGTGTATAGATGATCGATTTCAAACCAGTTTGTGATAGTATCTAGTTCAGACGCATCGGGTACGTTATTTCCAAATTTTCCGTTTTCGATTTTCTTTCTGAAATCCTTCATGAACGCTTCGCGATAGAGTTTACAGTTATCTGAATCTAGAAACTCGCACGATGCATACACATCCAACGGAATACTGATTGCACAGAACACTTCAGCGATTCTGCTTTTGATCCGAGTCCGGCGGGGTTTACCGCCTCTAGCGAGAATCTGTCGATCTCGTTCGGATCTATCTTCTCCCATATACTTCACGGTAAGATTGGAACCCAGACTAAAGCCGACCACGGCGATTGCACTCGAAACATGTTTCTGCATGAATTCAAGTGCAGCTTCAATATCAATCGTGAGTCCACAGTTGTACATTGTGTTCGCCAGAGTACGCCCGGCACCGCATGAACGGAGGTTCATTCTTACAACGTGGAATCCTGCGTTCAGCAATTTCTCAGCAGTCTTGATCATATAGAGAGAGTCAGCGCTTCCTTCCAGGCCGTGAATGAGAAGAACGGCCGGCTGATCGTGATCATGAAATCGGTGAACATGCAGAACCAGCCTGTCTCCGTTGCCATCGAGCGTGGGAATGAAGGCAGTCTCGTGAACCAGGCCGACGATGCGTGGCACATACCCCGGCAATTTTTGCATAAGATGCGTTGCCACAGTCTGGAAATGAGCATTCCTTGCGTAGAAGGGGGGATCGAAAGGGATCAGTTCCACTGAGCAAAAAAATCAAATTGCTGTTAGCGGTGTCGAGTTTTTCCCTGAACTTGAATTCAAAATGATCGACGAGTTAAACGCAAATCTGTCCGGAATTGACCCGCAACCCCTCATCATTGCGGGAAAGAAATTCAATTCCAGGCTTTTCCTGGGGACGGGTAAATTCAAGTCAGCCACGCTTATGGGTCAGGCAGCACTCAGTTCCGGAACTGAAATGGTCACGGTGGCTCTTCGCCGCATCGATATGACTCAGAAAATGGACGAACAGGATTTGATCTCCGTTCTGGATCGCACGAAGATTACCCTTCTGCCAAATACCTCCGGTGCACGAAATGCGGAGGAAGCAATTCGTCTGGCACGATTGGCGCGGGCCATGGGTGGCGGCGATTGGCTAAAGCTTGAGGTTACTCCGGACCCGGTGTATTTGTTACCGGATCCAGTTGAGACCCTGAAGGCTGCTGAGGTCCTCGTCAAAGAGGGATTCCATGTTCTTCCATATATTAACGCGGATCCTGTGCTCGCCCTCAGACTACAGGATGCTGGCTGCGCAACTGTTATGCCGCTTGGTTCCCCAATTGGATCGAATCAAGGGATCAGGACAAAAGAGAGTATTCGAATTATTATTGAGCAGGCCAGGGTGCCAGTAGTTGTAGATGCGGGACTCGGATTACCATCTCACGCTGCGGAGGCGCTTGAGATGGGAGCCTCTGCTGTTCTTGTTAACACTGCCATTGCAATTGCTTCAGATCCAGTTCGTACGGCAGAAGCATTCGCCCTTGCAGTTGTGGCGGGGCGTAGTGCATTTCTGCACGCGGTAAAAGGAACGATAGGCGACATTCAGAAGGTTGGCTGGAATTCTGCTTCTGCGTCAAGCCCCTTAACCGGGTTTCTCCGGGATTAATATGGGACCTTCCTTCGCGGCAATAAGGATGAATACGTGTTCTCTGAGGTTCTGAAACAGTTTACGTTTGCCCAAACTAAACATCGGGTAGATTCCGTTTCTGATGCGGATGTAAAAGCAGCCCTGAATCGCGCTCAATCCGGAATCGTTTTAGATGAATCTGATCTCATAGCACTCATCTCACCATTAGCCGCTTTTCATCTTGAGAAGATGGCAATGATTGCTCAGGAGATTACGCGCCGTCGTTTCGGCAATGTAATTCAGATCTACGCACCCATGTATCTTTCAAACGAATGTAGATCATCGTGCACGTACTGTGGGTTCAGTTACGAAAATGATATTCGCAGACGCACGCTTACTGTGGACGAGGCAGATCGCGAAGCAGATCTTTTGTACGCGCAAGGAATCCGTCACGTTTTACTCCTGACTGGAGAGGATTATAAAAATACTTCTGTGAAGTATTTGAGCGAGGTTTGTAAAAGACTGGCCAATAGATTTTCTTCTATCAGTATCGAAGTGTATCCGCTCAAAGAGCAGGATTACATCCAACTTCGTCAGGACGGTGTGGATGGCCTGGCGGTTTATCAGGAAACATACGATCCCGATGCATATGCTCGCGTTCATTTGCGTGGCATTAAGAAGAATATGCAGTTTCGCCTGGATTGTCCTGACCGCGCCGGCGTTGCTGGGATTCGCAAGATCGCGCTTGGCGCCTTGCTCGGACTTTCAGAGTCCGTGGGGGAAGTATTTGCACTTGCAGCGCACGCCCGTTATATGCTCCACACTTACTGGCAGAGTCAACTCTCGCTCTCACTTCCCCGGCTGAGACCGGCCGAAGGGCTCACCAATGTGCCGATTATCCCTGATCGGCAGTATGTTCAATATCTCCTGGCCTTGCGGCTGTATCTTCCCGATGTCGGTCTGATTCTATCTACACGCGAGCCAATGGAATTTCGTGATCACATGAGCCGAATCTGCATTACCCAGATGAGTGCTGGCTCAAAGACTGAACCCGGAGGTTATTCTGGGATGCCAACCGATGTTCAGTTTGAAATTGAAGACACGAGGACCGTTAGTGATTTCTGCGCCGCGCTTCGCACAAACGGCCTTGAGCCGGTTTTCACCGATTGGAATACCGTTCTCAAATAAATTGATCTTTCTCCATCCTACAGAAATCCTGACGCATGTCTGAACAATTCGAAGTATTTCTTAGCCGCGAAGAGATCGCAAAAAAAGTCAAGGAAATGGGCGCGCAAATTACGCGGGATTTTCAAGGCCGTGATCTTGCATTGATAGGCCTTCTCCGTGGTTGTTTTGTTTTCATGGCGGACCTGGTGCGTACTATTGATTTGCCATTGACAATCGACTTCATGGAGGTCTCTTCTTATGATGACAATCTAACGTCATCCGGCAACGTAAAGATTCTAAAGGATATTAAGAATTCAATCGAAGGTAAGCATGTTCTCTTGATTGAAGATGTAATAGATACCGGGCATACACTCAATTTTGTATTCGAGCATCTGACATTGAAGCGTCCATCGTGGCTGGGAATTGCTGGCCTGCTTGTCAAGGCGGAGAAGCACAAGTTTAAATCGCCCATCAATTATCCTGGATTTGAAATCCCCGATCATTTTGTTATGGGTTATGGAATGGACGTTGCCGGGAAATACAGAAACCTGGATCACGTTGCAATCTACAAGAATGCGAGTGAAATGTAATTCACCCGTGAACTAATTATCTGCGTTTCAGGAACTCTTATTTTGCGCCAAACAAGTCCGATGTAAGGTAACGATCTCCCCGATCGCAAATAATGGTAACAATTATTCCCTGCTCGATTTCGTTTGCAAGTTGCATTGCCGCAAACGTTGAACCACCAGCGCTCATCCCGCAGAACACGCCTTCTTCGCGTGCAAGCCTGCGCGTCATTTCTTCCGCGTCTTCCTGCGTAACGTCCATTACGCGATCAACGCGTGCTGGTTCAAAAATCTTGGGCAAATATTCTTTTGGCCAGCGACGAATGCCGGGAATCTTTGCACCGTCCGTTGGTTGAACGCCTACAATTTGAACTGCCTTACTCTGTTCTTTTAGATAATGAGATACACCCATAATCGTCCCTGTTGTCCCCATGGATGAAACAAAATGTGTTACTTTCTTTTCTGTATCATTCCAGATTTCAGGTCCTGTGCTGCGATAGTGGGCAGCCCAATTGTCAGGATTGGCAAATTGATTGGGCATCCAGTATCCGCCCTCTTTGAACTTTGCATGCGCATAGTCGATGGCGCCTTCCATTGATTTTTCTTGAGGGGTTAACACAACCGTGGCCCCGTACGCTTCCATTGCAAGCACACGCTCGCGGGTTGACCCACCTGGCATAATCAGTTCGATCTGGTATCCCTTAACGCTTGCAATCATTGCGAGTGCGATTCCAGTGTTCCCACTCGTCGCTTCAATGATCTTCATTCCTGGTTTTAGATCACCGCGTTTTTCCGCTTCCTCGATCATCCAGTAGGCGGGTCGATCCTTGACACTTCCAGCCGGGTTGTTTCCTTCCAGTTTTCCGTAGAGCTTAACGCCAGGCTTTGAAACAATTCGCGATAGTTCCACCAGAGGCGTGTTGCCGATTAGCTGATTGAGACGAGTTGCGGGGACCATGAATTTGAATAACGTTCAAGCTTTGCGTTTTGTAAAGCCTGAATTAAAGTCAGGAAGATTTTTGGGACGATTGGTTCACTATGCAAAAAACAACTATGAACAATCCGTTACCCGGCCGAAGCTGAATCAAAGAAACAGTAGGGATGTGACGTGTATCATCGCGATTTTCTGATTCGAATGCTGCAGCAGTTTGTAGTTCTGATGGCGCGACTCGCCGGACTTAAATCAAAGGACGACCCTGAGGTTGTGATCGCAGAAACTGATGCAGGGCTAAAACAGTTCACAGGATTGAATCCAGAGATTATTGCAAATCTCTCTACAGACTCGCTCGTGACGCTCCTATCCGCTCGTGATCCCGATGATCATACAACCCTGGCAATGATGCTCCTGCTTTTGAAATCTCAGGGCCAAGCGTACCTGAACGTAAACGCAGAGATTCAGGGAAGGTCGCGCCTGCGAAAGGCAATTGAACTATTGGATAGAATCGATCTAGATAAGCTCCCATCTGAGTTGCGGCAGTATATGAATGTTCGTGCAGACTTAGAGGCTATTCTGGACGCGGCAGACTTTAAAACCCTCGAGTAGAAGATTCTGTCTCCACGATACCCCAGACGCACCGTGGATTGTTGCTATTTGCGTCCAACGTAATTCAAATCCTATCGTCCAATGAATTAACTTTCTGTTGACTTAGCCGTCAATAGTTGCATAAAAGAGGAATGAGAATGTTCAAGAAATTAATCGTAGCGTTTTGCTTTGTCGGACTAATAGCTTCGGCAAATGCCCAAACAAAAGAAAATGACATCCCAATTGAGAACCTGCCGCCAGCGGTTAAGGAAGTACTTCTCAAGTACGTGTCAATCCTGCGTAGCAGCAAATCACTTGATGAGTGCGCTGTTGCATTTCAGGAAATAGCTGGCGGGACGCTCGTTAACGATGACGGAAAATCACTTCGCAGTACCACCAAGCAGTTTGGTCTCAAGAAAGACTACAACGATATCAAAGTGTATGCTGATCCAATTGTGATTACTCGCGTAAATGCAACGCCGTCTAACGGTCAGGGATACGGCGCTTCAAAAATAAAGGGAATGGTATACAAAGTTTGGATCCAGAAAAAAGACCCTGCACTTGGTATGCCCGCCCCAGTCTCTATCATGGTACCGGAAGGCCATGCGCAGATTACAACTCCCAAAGTTATCAACGTCGGTAGCTACTAATTGAACTGAGCGGGCATCCGGTCGGATGCCCGTTTCGCACGGATTAAATAATGTATCAGCTATGGATTCAGATTATCAAATACGGTTTCAGCACGGTGCTGTTCGTAGCCGCGATGTTCATTCTCTATTTTGCTTACAAAGAGAACAGAAGCATTCGAACATTATTCCGCGGGTTCTCGCTGACAGCTTACATGCTGATTGCAGCCGGACTATTGCTCATGCTCTTTACTGGAGCAACAGCCAATCAGCTTTCATTGATTTTTATCAAAGGCGTCTCTACTGCCTTTGGACTCATTTACGGAATTTACGCAACCTTAAACGGTTTCATTGAAACGGACGCCAATGGAAAACGAATCGTCACGCGCCTGGGTGTGCTCGGGATCTTTATTCTTAGCTTTAACACAGTTCTCGTCATAAGCATGGACTATCTTAGCGAAGTTGCTGCAATGGAGACTAAGATTCAAGACAAGCAAGAAGAACTGGAACAAGAAAGAGAAAGAAAGATTGAGTACGAAAAACTTCTGGGGAGCGTGAGTTTTGTTGATCGAAAGACTGGCGACCTCAAAATAGATTTTCAAACATTCAGCGAATCGCTATATAAGAGTCTGGTCACTGTTCAAATCGATCTCAAAAATACAAAAGTAGAGCTCAGTCAACGCGAAACTGAATTGAAAGAAACCACGGCCAGGTTTGCGGCCGCCGATGCAAATCAAAAGGCCCTTCAGGAGTCGCTTCTAAAAAGTGAGAAAAACCTTTCCACTCGCGAAGCCGAGCTAAAGGAAAGCCAGGCAAAGTTTGTCACAAGTGAATCGCTCACAAAATCATTAACAGAGCAGCTTGCAAAGAGCGAGAAAAACCTCGCTGTGAAAGAGTCAGAATGGAAGGAAGCAGCGGGCCGGGCTCTTGAGAGGGAAAAGGATTTAAGGAAAGTGCAGGAGGATTTGCTCAAAGTTTCACGCGACCTTGCAATGCGTGAAACAGAAGCGAGTGAAAGTGGCAAACGTGCTGCAGCTCTGGATACTGCTTTAAAGCAAACCCAGGAGGATCTGAAAAAGACTTCACTTTCCCTTGCAGGAAAGGAATCCGAAGCACGCGAACTTCAAAGCAAGATTCTTGGGATGGATGCGACCGTGCGAAAAGCTCAGGAAGATTATGTGAAGGCAGAAAAATCCGTTACCAGCTGCGAGACGGAACTCAAATCCTGTCGATCGCCGGCGCAAGTCCCTGTTCCTGCCACCTCACCGTAGTATTGTTTCAAAGGAAAGGCATGGGAAATGCGCCCCGGAAGGTTTCTATTTTGCAGAAAGGACAAGGCGAATTCCACCGCGCCTGTCACTGCGAGGTGATTCCAGACCACCGTAGTCACGAGAATCGGTTCGGGCAAAATCACGGGGCTGGCTAAAAGAACCACCGCGCAGAACCCGAAACTGCTGACCGGAAAGATTCTCGGGGAATTCTGTTTGACCCGGATATGCGTTGTACCAACTGGAAGTCCATTCTGCGGCGCTTCCACACATGCCAACTATTCCGTAAGGGCTGCGATCTTTTAAAGAAAATACAGAAATCGTCCGTGGCTCTCCATTCCACATTTCGCGCGTATTGCAGACGTCAGGCGACCATTGGCCCATGGGATAAACGGGAGGAGATCGCTTGATTCCTTCCACACCGCTTCCGTTTCTGAGTAGCTTCAATCCGCCACGCGCGCTTAGCTCCCATTCGAATTCTGTTGGCAATCGTTTCCCTGTCCAGCGCGCATAGTGCTGCGCATCTTCAAACGATGCCAGTGTGAATGGATGATCGCCCGTACCTTCTGGATATTGTCCCGTTATGCGCCATGCTTCTGGTATTGTGTGGCCTGCGCGTTTACAGAAAAATAGGTACTCGCGATTTGTGACTTCATATTGATCCATATAGAAAGTTTCAATTTTGGGAGTAACCAGCGGTGAGCGATCAAAGAAATGCGGGTTATAGTTATCTGCTGTCGGATCTTCTCCCTGGCCGTATACCAGATAGTCCCAGGAAATGCGCAGCATGATTTTCTTGTCTACTTCGTGACGGATTCTATCCGGCGGAAGTATGGGGGGAGGTCCATTCTGCGTTTGGGGTTTGTATGTTGACGGTGCTAACTCAACGCCGACCAAATCCCCTGGGCTGACGATGTGCGTTTCAGTTAAGTCGAACAGGCCGCAGAGCGTTGTCGATTCAGCGATTGTCACGCGATCGATTTTGAATGTGCCAACTTCCTCTGCTTCCGAAGACATCAGCAGCATATCGTTTTCCTTCTCAAAGTAGAAGGCTCGAATTTGAGTTTCGCTCTTTCCATGAAGCGCCGGGACCCGCGTTGCCTGCGCACAAAGAGTTTTTTTCTCAGGCTGAACCGATTGAACTACGCCGCGCTCTACAAATCGGCCCGGGCGCCTCTCGTCGCGATCGCGAGCAGAGAGGCCCATAAGGCTCAGACAGATTGCTGATAATAGAAGAAAGAAAGGGAATTTCATGCTACTAATCTAAAAATCGGCGCAAAAGCAGCCGGATGAGGCATCTTTTTGCTTTTTTCCACATTTTCCTTCTAGGAAGGGCCATTTCTGTCACAGGCTGGGGTTACACTGTCCCTGTTGAAAGGATTTAGCTTTTTTCTATGGTTCTTGCAAAATATACTTGTCGTTTGTATGGGTATCGTTTGTATAGTCTCATGCGAGAAAATTCTGTTGTTTTTTCACGCTTAACGAAGTATTTTTGAAATGAGACATAAACTTTGGCACGGAATGGTCGTCAGAGAATATGTGAGGAGGCCAGTATGATCGTCAAAAAACTCGAAAGTCCCCTCTATTACCGCCAGAAGCGGGATGGGTTACCGGGTCGTGGGTTTGAAGCCCCGGTAGCAGCCAACCGTAAGAGTTTCGATCAGTATTTGCTGGAAGCTTTTCAAGGTGAAGTCGTGCAGGAGGGAAAAAGATTTTCCCCCAGGGTCAGTCCCGTACAGCGCGAGAACCTGATTAGACTCGGGCAGATTTAGAACTGCGCTTCCTGGGGGAGGGTTCCTCCTCCGGGTGAAGCATGGGCAGCAACCTTTCCTGAAAACGCTCAGGATGGATTGTTGTCTCAGTCAGCGCCTGCGCAGACAGGGCTGCCTGAACAAGTAGGGCTATGCCATACAGATACGTCCAGAACCGGACGTGAAAATCACCAGAAACCATACTAGTATGAATGGGGTTTGGAAAAATCAAACCTATCACATAGAGAAGCCCGGCCAGACCTGCGATGATTCGGTAGATCCATTGACGAAATGGAATATTAAAAGTAGCTAGAAGTGCACCTGCAATCGATGGCAGGAGATAGGCAAGTTTGGAGGTAGATCCAACGTCTGCGTATTCTTCTGAGGCAAACGTTATGCGATAATCAACCCACGGTAGCATTGCAAGAATAAATCCAATTAAACAAAAGGCGTAGAATCCAAGCTGAATGAATGTGAGGTCTCGAACTATCGTCAAAGTTTCAGCCAGAATTCCGCGTGTCATCCGTTCGATGCCAATCCGCGTCACGTGAAAAAATTCAATTTCGAATTTCAAAATTGCGCTAAGGCGATCTTTTATATTGAGGTTGCTAAGAAACACTGAAATAAACCTCGAGCTCAACGTTTGCGTTTAGCGGCAATGACGATACACCCACGGCTGCCCGCGCATGAACACCCGCATCCCCAAAAATTTCCCGGGCCAAATCGGATGCGCCATTGGCAACTTTGTGTTGATCTGTGAAATCTGGCGAACTTGAAACGAAAGCACCAAGACGGAGGACTCTTTTCAATTCTGATTCATTGCAGACAAGCAAAGCTGCAGCAAGCGCATTCAGGAAGCATTGGCGCATGGCTGCTTGTGCTTCTTCCAATGATCGAACGCTTGTCATAGCGCCCGTAAGCAAAAGTTGCCCATCTTTCAGAGGTAGTTGCCCACTGACATATACAATTCCGTTGTCACGAACGGAGGGAACATAGGATGCGATAGGTGGGCTCAATGTAGGCAGGCTCAGGCCCAGATCGCTCAGACGCTTCAGAATCACATCGGAATCTTTTTTTCAAGCGCGCGGTACGGAAAGTGTTTTTATGCTTCGTTTGGGATCGGCTATTCACCAAAAACCGTTCGAGCACCGGCGTATCTCTGCTTCCAGTAGGCAATCCGCATATCTGCGAAACTCACCTTCTTACCTGTGGACGGTGCATGAATGAAGGTCAGATTTCCAACGTAGATGCCCACATGGCTGACTTTCTGGCCGTCGATTTTGAAAAATACCAGATCTCCAACGCGTGGAACCTTGATGGGCTTCATTTCTTTGTATTGAATGCTTGCATCGCGGGCTAGACTGTATCCGCCCTTCTTATAAACGTACCCTGTGAAGCCCGAACAGTCGAACCCATCCGGCGATTGACCCCCAAACTTATAGGGCACGCCCAGATACTTCTTTGCAATCTCCACAAGTCCGTCCCCGTCGTAGAGCGTGATCCTGCGATCAGCAACCTCAACGGTCTCTGCATGAACTGCAGCGGTTCCAAGGAACACCAGGGTGATCAAAGTGCAAAGTCTCATACTCTTATTATCGACCGGAACTGGCAGGGGATAACCCCTGCTCATCTGATTGGACCGGCGTTCACGCGATTCAGTTGCCAAAAAAAGCACTGTATTCAAAGTCGAATCCATGCATTTTCGCTGGCTCGCGCTGCTTCTTTCACTTGCAGCCTGTGGCAATAATCCGTACGGCGAATTCCCTCGTGGGAAAGTACTCATGACAGCCCTAATGGACGATATCAGGACTCTCGATCCGGCGCGTGTGGGGGATACAACATCCAATGGAGTTGCTTCAAATATTCACGATACTCCATACGAATATCACTATCTAAAACGACCTCTTGCAATCAAGACTTCGATGGCAACCGCAATGCCACGGACTGGTGCTGCAACGCATCAACGGCGTACGTATGAAACCTTCGAATTCTCAATTCGCAAAGGGTTGCGCTATGCTGACGATGCTTGCTTCAGTGGCGGAGTTGGTCGAGAAATCAAAATCGACGATATCATTTTTGGGATCAAGCGGTCTGCAGACCTGGCAATCGATCCCTATGGATTTGGACTTTTACAGGGCAGGATTGTTGGGTATGATGATTATTCTAAAGAATTTGAAGTCGCCCGGAAGGCCGATGGTGGAGCCCAGGGAACGAACGTTAGCCGCATACTCGCAGGAGAAATTTCTGGTGTGCGAAAGCTTGATGATTATACTGTCCAGTTACTGCTGACAGAACCCTCTCCGCAGATCGTCTATTTTTTTACAATGGTTTCTGGGAGCCCGCAACCCGCAGAATGCGTGCAATACTACAATGGACAAAACGATCGCCCAACATATGACAGACACGTTGCAGCGTCCGGACCCTTTATTATAAAAGAATGGCATAGTAATTACAGGATCGTTCTGGCGAGGAACCCAAACTATCGCAAAGACGATTACTATCCATCGGAAGGACAACCCGGTGATAAGGAAGCAGGGTTGCTGGATCGCGCCGGACGACCACTTCCATTGCTAGATGAAGTTAATATGCAGGTCATAAAAACCGGTCCACCGCTTTGGACGTTATTCGATCAAGGTTATCTGGATCGTGCGGGAATTCCAAAAGAAGTGTACAACCAGGTTGTAATGAATCAGGATCTCACGCCGGAGTATCGTGCGCGTGGGATCAAGCTGGACATCGAAATAGACGTGGCCTCGTACTACTGGGTCATCAATATTGTAGACCCTGTCATGCGAAACAAAAAGCTTCGTCAGGCATTGAGCCTTGTTCTTGATAGAAACGAAATGCTGGACCGATTTCTAAACGGAAGGGGAGTTCCAGCGCATTCCATCATTCCACCCGGAATTGAGGGATATTCTGAATCGTATAAGAATCCTTATTCAGTAGTCGATCTGAAGCGCGCCAAACAACTGTTAGCCGAGGCTGGGTATCCAGGCGGAATCGATCCTGCAACAAAAAAGGCCTTAAAGCTCCAGTTCACTACAGTGGCCTCGCCTGGTTCAACAAGCATCTACAAGTTCTATGCCGATAGTTTTGCACAGGTAAACGTAGAGTTAAAAGTAGAACAGCTTGATTGGCCAACTGTCATTCAGAAAAAGAGCAAGAAGGATTTTCAGATCATAGCAGGCGGCTGGCATGCAGATTATCCCGATCCTCAGAATTTCCTTCAACTCTTGTACGGTCCCAATAGCAATAATTCCTTTAATGAAGGGACTTACAGCAATCCTGCGTAT